>JAUNEM010000030.1 GCA_030525515.1 Eubacteriales bacterium | reverse complement strand
CTGTCAGGAAATGTGATAGACTTTTGCGGTGGTGTCAAACAGCACATGTCTGCGGGTGTTAGGTCATAAGTGGTTTGATGTACACAGCTATGCAGATGTTATCTTATATGTTATATGAAATAACAGCACGCAGCTTAAGTATACGACGGTTATGGCAGTCAGTCATGGAGGTGAAAGTATGATTAAATTATATGACGGCGGCATTTATCTTGTGAACGGTACTGAGATCGTTCCTGAGGCAGAGGCCGAGAAGGTCACACAGCTGACGGGCAAAAAGCCCTGTCTTGAAGAGGCTTCTAAGGGAACGATTGCCTACTCGATCATGAAGTCCCACAATATTTCCGGAAATATGGACCATTTGCAGATCAGATTTGACTCGATGGCTTCCCATGATATTACTTTTGTAGGTATTGTTCAGACGGCACGGGCGTCGGGAATGGAGAAGTTCCCTCTTCCCTACGTGCTCACAAACTGCCACAATTCTCTCTGCGCGGTCGGCGGCACGATCAACGAGGATGATCACATGTTCGGCCTGACAGCCGCGAAGAAATACGGCGGAATCTATGTGCCCCCTCACATCGCCGTCATCCACCAGTATATGCGTGAAGCTATGGCCGGCTGCGGAAAGATGATCCTGGGTTCCGATTCCCATACCCGTTACGGGGCGCTGGGCACCATGGCCATCGGCGAGGGCGGCGGCGAGCTGGGCAAGCAGCTGCTCAGAGATACCTATGATGTGGCTTATCCCGGTGTGGTCGCTGTCTATCTGGACGGAAAACCGGCACCTTATGTGGGACCTCAGGATATCGCCCTGGCGATCATCAGCGCGGTCTTCAAGAACGGCTATGTCAAGAATAAGGTGATGGAGTTCGTGGGTCCCGGTGTCTCCACCATGGATACGGACTACAGAAACGGCGTGGACGTCATGACCACTGAGACCACCTGCCTGTCCTCTGTCTGGAGAACCGATGAGGACACGAAGGAATACCTGACCGCTCACGGACGTCCTGAAGACTATAAGGAGCTGAATCCCGCGGATGTCACCTACTATGACGGCTGTGTCTATGTGGATCTGAGCTCCATCAAGCCCATGATCGCGCTTCCTTTCCACCCCAGCAATGCCTACACCATCGACGAAGTAAACGCAAACCTGGAAGACCTGCTCCACGAAGTGGAGATCGAGGCGGAGCGCATTGCCAACGGCAGAGCAAAATTCACTCTTCTTGACAAGATCAAAGACGGAAAACTGCAGGTTCAGCAGGGTATCATCGCAGGCTGTGCAGGCGGCAATTACACCAATATTGTCGAGGCCGCCAACATGCTCCGCGGCAGGACCTGCGGCAACGGCGAGTTCTCCCTGGACGTCTATCCCTCTTCCCAGCCGGTCTTCATTGACCTGGCAAGGAAGGGCTATGTCGCAGACCTTATGGCGGCGGGCGCCATTGTCAAGACTGCCTTCTGCGGCCCCTGCTTCGGTGCGGGCGACACACCCATGCACAACGGCCTGTCCATCCGCCACACGACCAGAAACTTCCCCAACCGCGAAGGCTCCAAGCCCGGAAACGGCCAGATGGCGGCTGCTGCTCTCATGGACGCCAGGTCCATTGCGGCGAGCGCGGCCAACGGCGGCATCCTGACTTCCGCGGAAGAGTACGATGTCTGGGGCAATGTGCCCAAACACGATTTCGACGACACTGTCTACAAGGCACGTGTCTATCAGGGATGGGGCAAGGCCGATCCTTCCGTCGAACTCTTTGACGGACCCAACATCAAACCCTGGCCCGAACTCGAGTCCCTGGCGGACAACATCCTGCTCAAGGTCTGCTCCAAGATCCTGGATGAGGTCACCACAACCGATGAACTGATCCCCTCCGGCGAAACTTCCTCCTTCCGCTCCAACCCTCTGGGCCTGGCGGAGTTCACCCTGTCCAGAAGAGATCCCGAGTACGTCGGACGCTCCAAGGCGGTTGACCAGACAGAGCGCTGGCGCACAGCCGGCAAAAATGCCGCTGAGAAGGATCCGGCCCTGGAAGATGTCTACAAAGTGATCCGGACCATCCCCGGCTCCGAAAACGTCGACGTTCAGTCCATCGAGATCGGATCCATGGTCTATGCCAACAAACCCGGCGATGGCAGTGCCCGCGAGCAGGCAGCATCCTGCCAGCGTGTGATCGGCGGTCTGGCCAACATCACACAGGAATACGCGACCAAGAGATATCGCTCCAATGTCATGAACTGGGGAATGATCCCCTTCCATCTCAAAGGCAGTCCCGATGCATTCGAGATAGGTGATTACATCTATGTTCCCGGCATCCGCGGGATCATGGACGGCGACCTCTCCGACATCAAGGGCTATGTCATCAAGGACGGCAAGGCCCGGCAGATCGATCTCTACATTCAGGACATGACCGAGAATGAGAGAGAAATCGTCAAGGCCGGCTGCCTGATCAACTTCAACCGCAACCGCACAAAGGCCTGACGGCCAGAGGCGGCAGTGACTGTCTGATTTCCTAAAATAATCTTTTCCTGAAAAAATAACAGGATACCCGAGTGCGGAACAAGCGGAGATGAATCCACTGGTTCCGCACTTTTTCAATGTTTTTTTAATGATTTTTCGTCATCGAACCGGCGCATAAACTGGCTAATGCCCCCAATGCAGTGTATAATAATTAAAACAGTGAGCAACAGCCTCCTGAGCGCTCAGGAGGCTGTTGCGAGCGGTAGTTTACAAACAGCCACAGAAAGGAATTGCGTATAGATGTATAAAATAATCACCTGTGACCTGGACGAAACTCTTCTTTGCATGGATAGGACCATCAGCAGGAGAAACATAGATGCCATCCACGCAGCGATGGAGAAGGGCGTAAAATTTGTCTGTGCCTCAGGCAGAGGATATATGTCTTTCCAGAATACGCTGCAGGAGATCGGTCTGTATGATCTTGCCGACCAGTATTCAATCTCTTTTAACGGCAGCGCGATCACGGAGAACCGGGGAAACCGCGTCCTCTTTCTGGAGGGCATTTCCTGGGAACTTGCCAACGCCCTCTATGTAAAGGGGGTGGAGTTCGGCGTGTGTATGCATATTTATACGCAGGATACTGTCTACATTTACAAGCTTAATGAGGACGAGAGAAAATTCCTGGAAAACCGGATGGATTATATCCTGGTGGATGACCCTGATCTCTCATTCCTCAAGGGGCAGCAGATCATCAAAGTGCTCTATGAGCATAACGGATATGATTATCTGAATCAAATTGAGGAAAAGGTCGCGGAACTGACCGGTGAGTGCGAAGTGAGTTATTCCAGCGGCCGCTATCTTGAGTTCAATAAGGCCGGAATCAGCAAGGGGGCAGGTCTTGAGCGGCTGGCCGGGATTCTCGGCGTCGATATGAAAGATACACTTGCGATCGGCGACAATGTCAACGATATCACCATGATCCGTGCTGCGGGGCTGGGCGCTGCAGTGGGAAATGTCTACGAGGGAATCCGCGGGGAGTGTGATTACATTGCCGAGGCAACCAATGACGAAGGAGGCGTCGGGGAAATCATCGAAAAATTTGTTCTTTAATGTGACGGAGCTGAGTGCCGGTTATATCAGGCAGCATGCGCATCTTTTTACATGTGAATCTGTAAACGACAAGTAAGTATTTTCACAGAGCGGCTTTTGACTGAAAGGAGGACCGCACATGAGGGAGTGGACCAGGGAAGAAAAGTATCGTTATCTGAAAGATCCTCAGGAACTGGGAGAACTTTATAAGAAGATTTCAGCTTCTGTATACAGGCAGCACTTTCACAACCAGGCGGTGACCGGCCTGATGAACGATCCCAACGGATTTGTCTGGCACGACAACCGCTGGCATCTTTTTTATCAGTGGTGCCCCTGGGGAGCTGTTCACGGGCTTAAGCACTGGTATCACATTATTTCCAAAGACCTGATCACCTGGAAGAATCTCGGTGTCTGCCTTCTGCCCGATCAGGAGGACGGTTATGACAACAAGGGCGTCTATTCAGGCTCCGCCATGCCGATCGGGGATAAAATTTATCTCTACTACACAGGAAATCACCGCGATGCCGACTGGACCCGACACGCCTACACATGTCTGGCCCGTCTGGGCAACGACGGCTGGCCGGAGAAATATCCCTTGCCTCTTTTCGGTGCCAATCCGGATTATACCGAGCACCAGCGCGATCCCAAGATCATCCGCATTCCGGGCAAAGACAAATATTATATGATCATCGGCGCTCAGACAAAGGACAAACGCGGATGCGTCCTGGTCTATTCCTCCGAAGACCTGCAGCACGGCTGGATGTTTGAGGGTGAACTCAAGGTGCCCGGATTCGAGAATTTCGGAGATATGTGGGAGTGCCCTTCAATCGAGCATTTGGGCGGCCAGGATGTACTGCTTCTGTGCCCCCAGCACCTGACCCTTCCCGGGCGGGGACAGAGTCAGAACCACAACGGATACATACTGGGTCATATGGACTGGGATACCCTGACCTTCACTCCTGACGGCGCCTTCCATGTCCTGGATTTTGGCTTCGACTCCTATGCGGCAGCTTGTGCCAACAACCTCCAGGATGTCGACAAGGCCATCCTGATCGCCTGGATGGGCGTCCCGGATGTCGAATATCCCACCGACAAAGAGGACTGGGCAGGCTGCCTGACCCTTCCGCGCGAACTCAAGGTACGCGGCCGCCGTCTGATCCAGCAGCCTCTCCCCGAGCTCAAGAAGCTCCGCGAAGAAAAAATCGTCTTACAGGCCAATGAAGCCGGCTGCCATGTGCTTCCTGTCGCTGCCGAAGTGGAACTGGACTGCAGAAAAGGCGATGTCCGTCTGGATATGTTCACCGACAAAGACGGCGTGGGCGGTCTCTCCATTGATTATAATGAAGAGAAAAAGGAGATCACTGTGGACCGCAGCGGCATGCACATCCGCTTCAACCAGTCCGAGGGCGAGAGCCGCACAAGGCCTCTGGAAAACGGACTCCAGCATCTTCGTATTTTCGTGGACAGCAGCTCGATCGAGATCTTTGTCAATGACGGCGACGCTGTCTTTACCTCCCGCATCTTCCCGGATGCGGAAGAGCATTTCTTCAAAGTGCAGGGCGACACCTTCAACCGCATGTGGACGCTCAAAAACGCAGTAAAAGACAGTTTCCTGATCTGACCGGGTTGTCAAATAACAGAGTGCTGTAATAAAGGGGACAGGCAGTGTGCTGCACTGATGCGGCATATTACCTGTCCCTCTGAAACGTGCAGTATAGGGTTACAGTACAGACCGGCTCGAAACTCGAGGCGTTTTTCGCGACAATGCGAAGCTTTGTTTTTTTCGCGAAAAACCTGAGTTCAACGGCGCGCGGCGCACGCGAAGCGTATTGACAGTGCGAAGCAATGTGATCGCCGTGCGCAAGCGTTACATGTTCACGCCCTTCGAGGGGGCGTGGACAGCAACGTATAGGGACTCTATGGGACTTTTTCCAAAAACAGTGACTCTATGGGCCTTTTTCCAAAAACAGTGGAAATTGTTGAGATATATAGTTATACTGTAAAGATGTCATACATCTATATTGAAATATATAATATACCGGATTTAATAGCCGGAGGAGCGCTGTGAGAGCGTGGGACACGCGAAGCAGCGCGCAGCTTTCATCATACATGTTTGTGAACAGGAGGTTATTGCCGCAAGAATGAAAGAATATAAAGATATGGAACTGCAGAAACTCTGTGAAGAAGATCTCGGCGATGTGGCAGGAGGGACTGCCGCCGGCCTCGATCAGGATTATTTCACTAAAGGAGGCATAAATATTCAGAGAACAGGCGTCATCAAAACACCCCACGCGCCTTCGATGAGTGCCGGATCCAATGACCTGTCTGTCGAAGAAATCTCTTCCGCCGCCAGAACAACTGCGAATACAGTTGTAATGGTCTGCCCCATGTGCGGCAGTCTCGCGGAACAGTGGAGTTTCAGCGGCGGAAGACTGAAATGCAAAGCCTGCGGGAAAATGCACTGAATGAAGGAATGCGCGGCATCATGCTGCCGCGATATTTAACAGCTTGATCAGGAGGAACTTAAAGATATGGGAGAAGAAAAGAAAATAATGCTTTCCGGTATTCAGCCGAGCGGAGATCTGCATCTGGGAAATTATCTCGGTGCGATCAAAAACTGGGCGGATCGTGTGAATGACTACGACTGCTATTACTTCATGGCTGACATGCATACAATCACGGTCAGACAGGATCCGAAGGAACTGCGCCGCCGCTCTCTGGAAATGCTGGCGATCTACATTGCCTGCGGGCTGGATCCCGAGAAGAATACTCTTTTCCTCCAGTCTCATGTTCCCGCTCACGCGCAGCTGGGCTGGGTGCTCGACTGCTATACCATGTTTGGGGAACTCACCCGCATGACACAGTTCAAAGACAAGTCTGAGAAACATAAGGACAACATCAATGCGGGCCTTTTCACATATCCCTCGCTGATGGCTGCCGATATTCTCCTGTACCAGCCCCACTATGTGCCGGTCGGAGAGGACCAGAAGCAGCATGTTGAACTCTGCAGAAATATAGCCAACCGCTTCAACAACATCTACGGAGATGTTTTCCGTGTCCCCGAACCCTTCATCAGCAAGGTGGGCGCCCGTATCTACGGTCTGACGACTCCCGAGCAGAAAATGTCCAAGTCCATCCCTCAGGGATGTGTATTCCTCATGGACGAACCCAATGTGATCATGAAAAAGTTCAAGCGCGCTATCACGGACTCCGACACGGAGAACTGCGTGCGCTATGACAGGGAGAATAAACCCGGGGTTGCCAACCTCATGAACATCTATGCCACGATCACCGGCAAGACATTTGAGGAGATCGAGAAGGAGTTTGAAGGCCAGGGCTATGGCGTCTTCAAGCCCGCTGTCGGTGAGGCAGTGGTAGACACCCTCACTCCGATCCGCGAGGAAGCAAAGCGCCTGATCGCGGACAAGGGTTATCTCGATTCCGTATACAGAGAGGGAGCGCGGAAGGCCTCCTACATTGCCAACAAAACTCTTCGTAAGGTCTACAAGAAGATTGGTTTTTATCAGCTGAAATAGTCAGGACAGAAACACGGCAGTCCGGCAAAGGCTGATATTTCCGGCAGGGACTATGCAGTCCGGCAAAGGCTGATATTTCCGGCGGGAGCCCGGCTGCCGGGCAAAGGCATCAAATCAGCAAGGAGGAACAAGATGAATTTTCTTGAGGAGAGGATTCTCAGAGACGGTCAGGTCAGAGAAGGGGATATACTGAAGGTAGACAGCTTCCTCAATCATCAGCTCGATACAGGGCTTCTGGACAAGATTGGCGAGACATTTTATCATCATTTTAAGGACAAGCCTGTGACACGCGTCCTGACAGTGGAGGCATCAGGGATTGCTGTGGCCTATCCTGTTGCGCGTATGTTCAAGGTACCGGTTGTCTTTGCGAAAAAATCCCGCAGCATGAATCTGGACGGAGACCTGTATACATCCGTCGTCCATTCCTACACCTATAATCTTGACAACACTCTGACCCTTTCCAAAAACTATCTTGGCAGGGATGACTGTGTGCTGATTGTGGATGATTTTATGGCCAATGGCAAGGCGGCCCAGGGACTTCTGGACATCTGCCGCCAGGCTGGCGCTCAGGTAGCCGGAATCGGGATCGCGATCGAGAAGGGGTTCCAGGATGGCGGAAAGAATCTGCGGGAAGCAGGCTATGACGTCTACAGTCTTGCTATCGTGGACGAAATGAGGAATGACGGGACTATCGTGTTCCGCGGTAACTGACCTGCAATATAGTTTTTCTGCCTCTTTTCTGCAGATGGACGGGTTTTTCCAAATGGAGATGCTGCACACAGAGCGGGATAGTCTTGGTTCTACAGACTGACGGTATTATCTATCTATATAAAAGGGGATGGGACAATGAAAAAAGTGATGAACATCGTTCTGGGGGGAATTGAACACAAAATATTTAATGTCTTCCTGTTTACGATGCTTCTGGTGGTCGGTTCCTTTCTGGTGATCATCGGTATGCAGTCAAAGAACCTGCAAAGGGTAGCCGCGGGTGCAAATGAGAAGCAGCAGCAGGCGATTTCCGAGATCTCTTCCACTACGATGCAGTCGGTTGTAGAAGATACTCTCGTAAGCGATATCCAGTTGAAGGCTCAGGTGGCCGATGGCATTTTTCATGAGCTGAAAACGCAGGTTGAAATGATGGCACAGTACGCAGGTGTACTGTATGCCAATCCGGACGCATACAGATTTGTCAGGGTAGATCCCCCGGATGCTGAAAAGGACGGAGAAACCTCTGTCCAGCTTCTTACGGAGAAAGGAGTCGACCTGACCGATCCCGCAATCCGGTCTGAGATCGGGCTCTTCGGAAATATGACCGATATGCTCCGGACATCCTTTGACCATACGAGCGTCAATTCCTGTTTTATAGCATCTCCCAAGGGCTACTGCATTTTCACGGACGACCGGTCCGGAGCCAAAGTTGACAAAAAAGGCAGGAGCATTCCTTTTCCCATTACCCAAAGGCCCTGGTATAAGGGCGCTGTAAATGCGGGTACGCTTTATTTCACGGATGTCGAAAGAGACATGTTTACGGATAACATCGGCATTGTCTGTGCCATGCCGGTCTACCATAACGGTGAGCTGATCGCTGTCGCGGGTGCGGATCTGTTCCTGACAGAACTTGAAGAGGCGGTCAAAAGCTCCGCCATGGAGGGCAGATTTACTGCCGTGATCAACCAGGAGGGGCACGTTATCTTTTCGCCTCAGAAGGAAGGTATTTTTCAGGTCAAAACTTCTGACGCTGCCATTGACCTCAGAGAGACAGACGAGAAGACCCTGTCCGCCTTTATCCGCAAAGCTCTCACCGGCTCAACGGATCTGACTATTGTTCCGGTCGGAGGAAAAAAGTATTACATGGCAGGTTCCAGCCTGGAAACAGTGGGATGGGCGGTGATTTCCGTCGTGGACGTGGAAACGACCCGGATTCCTCAGAAGATGATGGAGGACCAGATTTCGGGAATCACAGCGGAGGCGACAAAGACCTACAGGGACAGCGTCTCCAAAGCGACATCGACACTGGTCATTGTTCTGCTGGCTCTGTTTGTTCTGGGTACAATAAGTGCCCTGATCCTGGGCAGGCGGATCGTAGAACCCCTGCGGATCATGACACACAAGATTTCTTCGCTCAGCGGGACCAAACCCCTGTTCGTCATGGAGGATACTTTCCGGACAGGGGATGAGATTCAGGTTCTGGCGGAATCTTTCGCGAAGCTTTCAAAAAGGACGGTCCGCTACGTTGACGAGGTGACGAGGATCACCGCGGAAAAGGAGAGGATCGGGGCCGAGCTCGGCATGGCGACAGAGATCCAGGCCAGCCAGCTTCCCAGCATCTTCCCGGCTTTTCCTGAGCGGAGAGAGTTTGATATTTACGCGACCATGAACCCGGCCAAGGAAGTGGGCGGCGATTTCTACGATTTCTTCCTGGTCGACGACCAGCACATAGCTATGGTCATGGCGGATGTATCCGGCAAGGGTGTTCCCGCGGCTCTGTTCATGATGATCTCCAAAATTCTGATCAAGAACCGTGTTCAGAGCGGCGACAGTCCTGCCATGGCACTCTCCAAAGTCAACGACCAGCTGGTTGAAGGCAACAAAGCGGAAATGTTCGTCACGGTCTGGCTGGGAATACTTGAACTGGCAACCGGTAAAGGCGTCGCTGCAAACGCAGGTCATGAACATCCGGCCATCCGCCGTGTAGGGGGGCAGTACGAACTGATCACCTATCGTCATTCTCCCGCAGTGGGAACGATGGAAGGAATCAGGTTCCGCGAACATTCGTTTAAACTGGATCCGGGCGACAGCCTGTTTGTTTATACTGACGGAGTGACCGAGGCTACAAATTCCTCAGACCAGCTGTTCGGAACTGACCGGATGCTGAGCGCACTGAACAGACAGCCCGATGCACAGCCCAGAGTAATCCTGAAAAATGTCATGGACGGTATCACGGATTTTGTAGCGGACGCCATACAGTTTGATGACATAACTATGTTGTGTATGAAGTACACCGGCTTGCCGGAAGACGAGGGGTACCAAATGAAAGAACTGGTTATTGACGCCAATAAGGATAAACTTGCTGAAGTGCTTGCCTTTATAGATCAGGAGCTTGAAGCATGCGGAGCCGGCATGAAGGACCAGATGCAGGTGGATCTTGCCGTTGAGGAATTGTTTGTCAATGTTGCCAGTTACGCTTATGCTCCCGGTTCCGGAGATGTCACGATCAGGGTTGAGACCAGAAAGAAACCTCGTTCGATCACTGTGACGTTCGCGGACCGCGGAATGCCTTATGATCCCCTCGCCAAGGAGGACCCGGATATTACTCTTTCTGCCGAGGAGAGGAAGATCGGAGGTCTCGGGATCTATATGGTCAAACAGGCTGTTGACGATATCAGATATGAGTATAAATACGGCCAGAATATCCTGACCATAGAGAAAAACCTGTAAAACGGATTCCGGAGCGCAAGACTCGCGAGCGGGTCCTGAATCATATATGTTTGTGAACAGGAGGTCATAGCCACAGGTATGAGTGACAATAATGGTTTATACAGAGAAAAGAGCATGAAAAGGCTTTCTTCTCCGGAACAGCTGAATGATTATCTGCGTGTGACAAACCCCGGAACCTGGGTTATTTTGGGAACGGTCATATTTCTTCTGACTTCACTCATCATATGGAGCAGTTTCGCGTCGGTTCAGAGCTTTGCGGAGGGAACCGCCCAGGCCGAGGATGGAGTTCTGTCAATCTCTTTTGAGAACCTGCAGACTGCTGAGAAGGTGGAGGAAGGCATGACCCTGTATGTGGGTGATACACGCTCCACGATCACCTCTGTCGGAAAGGATGAATACGGAAGGATCATCGCCGCTGCCAACGCCAATGTACCCGACGGGACATACACTGTAAAAGTGGGCTACCGGCAGAGCAGGATTATTGAGATGCTGTTTAACTGATTAAAGCGCTGTGAGAGCGCGGGGCGCGCGGAGCAGCGCGCAGCTTTAATGATCAGATGAGTCAATCTGATGAGTCGGTGAGCCATGCTCATAACCACAAGTAAGAAGCGGTGAGGAAAGCGGCTGTGGCGCAGCGTTATAATACGGGAGACTTTTGTTTTGAGTAAAAAAATTGCACAGCCTGTGAACAAAGGAACGGCAAAGGTTCCGATTGTCATGCAGCTGGAAGCTCTTGAATGCGGAGCCGCCTGTCTGACCATGATCATGGCTTATTATGAGAAATGGATTCCTCTGGAGCAGGTTCGTATCGACTGCGGCGTCTCCAGAGATGGATCCAACGCGAAAAACATCCTCCTGGCGGCCAGAAACTACGGGATGGAGGCCGGAGGCTACAAAATGGAGCCCGAAACCCTCAGGGAGAAAGGCTTTTTCCCATGTATTGTTCACTGGAATTTCAACCATTTTGTGGTCTGCTGCGGATTCAAGGGGAAATATGCTTATCTGGCTGATCCCGCCAGAGGAAACGTCAAAGTCACCATGGAGGAATTTGATGAGGCCTTTACCGGAATCTGCCTGATGTTCAGGCCCTCGAAGGAGTTTGTCCCCGGCGGAAAGAAAAAGAGCACCCTGGATTTTGCCGCAAAGAGGCTCAGGGGAGCCCGCGCCGCTGTTATTTTTGTCGTTCTGACGACCCTGATCAATTACCTGTTCGGGATCATCAACCCGGGATTCACAAGGTTCTATATGGACCGTCTGCTGACGGGAGAGAACCGGGAGCTTCTGATGCCTTTTATTGCGCTCTTGTCGGCTGTCGGGATCGTACAGCTCATCGTCAACGCGTCGCAATACATTTATTCCCTGAAGATCAACGGCAAGATGGCCGTGATCGGAAACAGTACCTATATGTGGAAGGTCTTGAAGCTTCCCATGGAATTTTTCTCCCAGCGCATGGCAGGAGACATACAGATGCGCCAGGAGACAAACGCGGACATTGCTTCCACGATCATAGATACCCTGACACCGCTGGCCCTGAACGCGATCATGATGGTGGTCTACCTGGTCTTTATGCTCCGCCTGAGTCCTCTTCTGACACTGGTGGGCATTTCTACAATTGTGATCAATATTTTTGTGGGCAGAATCATCAGCGAGAAGCGCATCAATGTCACTCGTGTCCAGATGCGCGACCAGGGAAAACTGGCTTCGGCGACTGTCTCCGGTATTCAGATGGCGGAGACGATCAAGGCGAGCGGAGCGGAGAACGGCTTCTTCGCCAAATGGGCAGGGTATCAGGCATCTGTCAGTATGCAGGAAATAAAAGCCATGAAGCTGGAGACCTATCTCGGAGCCGTCCCCATGTTTTTCTCCACACTGGCGGAGTACGCGGTTCTGGTCATCGGTGTTCAGCTCACTATGCAGGGACATTTTTCCCTGGGCTCGATCATTTTATTCCAGGGATTCCTGTCAGGTTTCATGGATCCCGCAACGACGATCATTTCCGCGGGGCAGACGATCCAGGAGATGCGGACCCAGATGGAGCGCGTCGAGGACGTCATGCAGTATCCGGATGATGACCACTTCAAGGACGACCCCCTGAGCGGGGAAAAAGACTATGGAAAGCTCACCGGAAAAGTGGAACTCAAAAATGTGACTTTCGGATATTCCAGGCTCGGAGAACCTCTGATCCAGGACTTTTCCATGTCCATGGAGCCGGGCAGCCGGGTGGCCTTTGTCGGCGCCTCGGGATGCGGGAAAAGCACACTTTCAAAGCTGATTTCAGGACTGTACAAGCCCTGGAGCGGAGAGATCCTCTTTGACGGAAAACCGATCGATCAGATAGACAGAAGTGTATTTACCGGTTCTCTCGCGGTCGTGGATCAGGATATCATCCTCTTTGAGGATACAATTTCCGACAACATCAAAATGTGGGATGATTCCATTGAAGATTTTGAGATGATACTCGCGGCGAGAGACGCCCAGATCCACGATGATATCATGCAGAGAAGGGACGGCTATCAGGGAAAGCTGATTGAAGGCGGCAAGGACTTGTCCGGAGGCCAGAGACAGCGGCTTGAGATCGCCCGTGTTCTGGCTCAGGATCCTTCGATCATTATCATGGATGAGGCCACGAGCGCCCTGGACGCGAAAACAGAATATGAGCTGGTCAAAGCCGTCAAGGACAGGGGGATCACCTGCATTGTCATCGCGCACCGGCTGTCTACCATCCGGGACTGTGATGAAATCATCGTCATGGACCGGGGGCAGGTCATTGAGAGAGGTAAGCACGATGAGCTGTATGCCGAGGGCGGCTACTATACCGAACTCATTTCTAACGACTGAGGAAAGGAGGTATCGGATTGGGTTGGTTTGACGAACAGATCAGGCAGAGAAAGCAGAACGATCAGGATGTGTTCGAGGAATCGATCTTTCGGATGGCCTCTGTGGTCGTCGGAAACAGATACGGGGATGCGCTGGCGGATAACAGGATCATTACCAAACACGCCATCGACGAGATTCTTAAATATTATCATTTTAAATCCGTGGAGATCCCGGCTTCGATCGAGGAGCCGGAAGAGCAGCTGGAATATGCCCTGCGGCCTCATGGTCTCATGTACAGGCCGATCACACTGAAAGAGAAATGGTATAAGGACGGTTTCGGACCCATCATTGCCTACCGGGAGTCGGACGGCATGCCTGTGGCTCTTCTTCCAAAGGAAATAGCAGGTTATTATTACATAGACGCCTCCGGCAGGAAGGTCAATGTCGGAAAACATAATCTGGAGGAGTTCAGCAAAGACGCGATCTGCTTTTATAAGCCGCTTCCTCTTCGCAAGATCGGAATTCCGGATCTTTTGCTTTACCTCAAGAACTGTCTGAAACTGGGTGATTTTGTGATCATCCTGGCCTTCAGTCTGGCTTGTACGCTGGTCGGGCTGCTGATGCCCGGCATCACAAAGATGCTCACGGGATTTGTCCTCGAGAGCGGGAATATTGCTCTCCTGTGGGGGACAGCAGTGTTCATAATCTGTGTGGCGGTCTCGAAAAATCTCATGGAGGCGGCGAATTCACTGGCTCAGATGCGCATTGAGACCAAGACGTCCATTCCTGTCGACTCGGCCATGATGATGAGGATCCTGAGCCTGCCGGCTTCTTTTTTCAAGAAATACAGCGCCGGTGAGCTTTCGAGCCGCAGCGCGTCTGTCAATCAGCTGTGTTCCGTCCTGATGGGAACAGTGCTTTCCACCGGTCTGACGTCCCTGACATCGCTGCTCTACGTCATGAAGATTTTCCAGTATGCGCCGGGACTCACTATACCTGCGGTGACGGTCGTGATCCTTACAGTGGGAATCACAATTGTCACGACCCTGATGCAGATGAAGAGGACCAGGGACACGATGGAGTACAACGTCAAAGAGAGCGGACTGACCTATGCCCTGATCAGCGGTGTACAGAAGATTAAACTGGCAGGAGCTGAAAAGAGAGCCTTTTCCAGATGGGCTGAAGCCTATTCAAAAGGCGCTTCGATGGTTTATAATCCGCCGCTCTTTATACGGATCAACGCGACGATTCAGACGGCAATATCCCTTGCCGGGACGATCGTGATCTATTACGTCGCCGTAAAGACGGAGGTAACTCCTTCGGAATATCTGGCATTCAACGCAGCCTACGGCATGCTGATGGGAGCGTTTTCATCGCTGGCGTCCATCGTGCTTCAGATTGCCCAGATCAAACCGGTCCTGGAAATGGCGGAACCTTTTCTGAAGGCGGAACCCGAGATGTCGGAGGGAAGGGAAATCCTCACGGAAGTGTCCGGATCGATCGAACTCAGCAATGTTTATTTCCGTTATAATGATGACATGCCCTACGTCGTGGACGGTCTCAACCTCAAAATCCATCAGGGTGAATATGTTGCGATCGTAGGCAGGACGGGCTGCGGCAAGAGCACGCTGGTGCGCCTTCTCCTGGGATTTGAGAAGCCCGAAAAGGGCGCGATCTATTATGACGGTAAGGACATCAACAGAGTCGACCTGCGGTCTCTCCGCAGGAAGATCGGAACGGTCACACAGGACGGAGGTCTGTTCCAGGGTGATATTTATTCCAATATTGTGATTTCGGCTCCCAGGCTGACGGTGGACCAGGCGTGGGAGGCCGCTGAGATGGCAGGAATAGCCGATGATATCAAGGCAATGCCCATGGGTATGCAGACGATCATCAGCGAAGGACAGGGCGGCATCTCAGGCGGTCAGAAGCAGAGACTGATGATTGCCCGCGCTATAGCCCCCAGGCCCAGGATCCTGATCTTTGACGAGGCGACAAGCGCCCTGGACAATAAGACCCAGAGACAGGTATCGGAAGCATTGGACGGCCTGAAATGCACCAGGATCGTGATCGCCCACCGCCTGAGCACGATTAAAAACTGTGACAGAATCCTGGTTCTGAATCAGGGAAAGATCCTTGAAGAGGGAACTTACGACAGTTTGATCGAAAAAAACGGCTATTTTGCACAGTTGGTCGAAAGACAGCGTCTGGATGTTTGATTTTTTATAATATTTTTAGTATAGTTTTTCATTGTAATGATGTAAAATATATTGAGTTATGTGACGGATCTATTGCTGCCGGCCATACCCGCGGCAGATAATCGGGCTTTGCCTTTATGTACCGGAAACGGGTTCCGGGCTTGAACATAAAACATGAGGATGAGGAGGAAATCGGAAATTATGCTGAACATTAATAAGAAACTGGATGGAGAAAAGCTTGCAGTAGTTCTGGAGGGAAGACTTGACACAACGACTTCCCCTAATCTTGAGTCTGAGCTCCGTGCGTCTCTGGACGGAATAAAGGAGCTGGTATTTGACTTTAAGGATCTGGCTTACATTTCTTCAGCGGGACTGCGCGTGCTGCTTTCTGCCCAGAAGATCATGAACAAGCAGGGAAGCATGAAGATCTGCAACGTCAATTCCGATATTATGGAGATCTTCGACGTGACCGGCTTTGTTGATATCCTTGACATTGAGCAGTAAGACGCCTGTCCGCCGCCTGTTCTCCGGTCTGGTGTGACCGGTAAACCCCTTATACCGCATTCAGCCCTGTTTCAGGGGATGACAGGATATACAGGGGATCACAGGGGAGCATACGGTTGATTCCTGTTTGCACAGGACACAGACCCCCGGACATGTGCGGAGCTGCCGAAACGACAAGCGGAACATTGTTATTCTCAACATAAATACAGCAGGATACGCTGCGTCAGAGCGCTTCCTGCTGTTTTTGTGGTGTTCAGAGATTTTCTTTTCTGTGAAATTAAGGAAAATATGTTTTTGGATGCACGGGGAATCATTTCCGGTGATGTCCGGAGAAATATTTCTGTGATGGCCGGGGCTGTCGGAAGGCCTTCCGACAGCCGCAAGCCGACAGCCGCCGTCCGCCGGCTGTTTTTCACCGGATCATCCTTTTTTAATCTTTTCCCGGACGAAAGCGCGCGCCCATTTTTCGATTTCCAGGATCTCTTCCAGCGAGGGGTCGCCGCACACTGTGTGGGCGTCCATGGCTGCTTCGATTAGTCTGTAGAGCTCGAGGAACTCGATCCTGTCTTTCATGAACCATGCGACGGCCTCTTCGTTGGCGGCGTTGAAAACGGTGGGAAGACTTCCGCCCTCGTGGCCGGCCCGGTAGGCAAGAGGAAGGCCGCGGAAGGTTTCAGTATCAGGGCGCATGAATTCTATGCTGGCAAGTTCAAAGAGATCGACAGGCGGAATATCCAGCGGAAGACGATCCGGATAAGTCAGAGCGTACTGGATGGGAAGCCGCATGTCAGGCATGGCCATCTGCGCCATGACAGTGCCGTCCACAAACTCCACGGCAGAGTGCACGATGCTCCTGGGCTGTACCACTACCGTGATATCGTCCACATCAACATTGAAGAGCCACTTTGCCTCCAGAACTTCAAGCCCCTTGTTGACCAGGCTGGCAGAATCAATGGTGACTTTCGCCCCCATGTCCCAGTTGGGATTTTTGAGGGCGTCTGCCGCATGCATGCCCTTCAGTTCATCCGTCTTTCTGCCGCGGAAGGTTCCTCCCGAACAGGTCAGGAGGATTCTGCGTATCCGGTTTGCCGGCTCCCCGTTCAGACATTGGAAGATGGCACTGTGCTCACTGTCGACCGGAAGGATGGGGACACTGGCTGCAGCGGCAGCGGGCATGATGAGGTGACCGGCGGTCACCAGTGTTTCCTTGTTGGCCAGAGCGATCGTTTTTCCGGCGGCGATCGCTGCGAGTGTGGGACGGATTCCGATCATTCCGACTACGGAATTCAGGAAAATGTCACCTTCGTCCATGGAGGCCAGCTGCAGCAGGCCCTCCATTCCTGAGACAATTTCAATATTCAGGTCCGCCACCCGGACCCGAAGATCCGCGGCGGCTTCCTCGGACCACATGCAGACAGTACCCGGGCGGAATTCCCGGATCTGTGCTTCCATCAGGACTGTATTTCTTCCCGCGGCAAGGGCGGCAACCTGAAAACGGTCGGGATAGGCGCGGACTACGTCGAGTGTCTGGGTTCCGATGGATCCCGTGGAACCGATGATAATCAGTTTTTTAGTCATGATCTTAGTCCCCTTCTGGATAAGAGTTGATTTAAATTCTGTATTGAATGGATCATCCGGATCGGACCGCGCAGGAAGATGGCGGTGAACATTGACCCGGATCCTGTGAATCACAGATCTGTCAGGAGCAGACAGGTCACGTCTTTATGTGCTCCGCCTGTTTTTTCATTATAACATGAATAGCGGAAATCGAAAATGATTGGGCAGCTTCCTGCAAAAGACCTGAAAAAGACCTGCAAAAGACGCGAAAGACGCAAAAGAGACTTCACAGTTGCGCTGTCTCTTTTATTTTTGGAGCTTGCGTGGTACACTGACTACTGGCAAATGAGTATTGCGGAGATTCCCGCACTTCTGAACAATATTTTTTCATAATATTTTTTGCAATTTTTGTTTTAAAAAATTTTTTCAACTTTTCACGACATTTTTTCCTAATATATTTTTGAAATGCCTTAATTCAGAAATACCAAATAATGAAAAAATGTGAATAAAAAAGAGAACAGGACAATTCAAAGGAGAACATCAGGAAATGAAATTAGGTATCGTAGGTCTGCCGAATGTCGGCAAGAGCACATTGTTTAACGCGTTGACAAAAGCAGGAGCAGAGGCGGCCAACTATCCCTTCTGCACCATTGACCCCAACGTGGGTGTGGTCGCGGTCCCGGACGAGCGCATCCGGCTTCTCGGCGAGATGTATCACTCCAAAAAGGTGACCCCTGCCGTGATCGAATTCGTGGATATCGCCGGTCTGGTCAAGGGGGCTTCCAAGGGTGAAGGCCTGGGAAACCAGTTCCTGGCCAATATTCGTGAAGTTGACGCCATCGTCCATGTCGTCCGCTGCTTTGAGGACGAGAATGTCATCCATGTAGACGGAAGTGTGGATCCTCTGCGCGACATCGAGACGATTAATCTCGAGCTGGTTTTCGCCGACCTCGAAGTCCTGGAACGCAGGATCTCCAAAGTGGCCCGCACAGCCAAGATGGACAAGGAGGCAGGCAAGGAGATGGTCTTCCTCAAGAAAGTTCGTGAACATCTCGAGAGCGGAAAGCCCGCCTCTCTGCTGGCTGCGGACGGCCTCACAGAGGACGAGGAAAAATGGCTTCAGACCTATAACCTGCTGACAGACAAGCCTGTTATCTATGCTGCCAATGTCGCGGAAGACGACCTGGCCAATGACGGCGCTGATAATGAAGGCGTTCAGAAGGTGCGTGAATACGCGGCAGAGACCAACAGCGAAGTCTTTGTCATCTGTGCCAGCATCGAATCCGAGATCGCGGAACTGGATGAAGATGAGAAGGCCATGTTCCTCGAAGATTTGGGCGTCTCGGAAGCAGGCCTCGACAAGCTGGTCAGGGCAAGCTATAGAACTCTCGGACTCATGAGCTTCCTCACAGCCGGAGAGGACGAGACCAGGGCCTGGACGATCAAGATCGGCACAAAGGCGCCGCAGGCGGCCGGCAAGATCCACAGTGACTTCGAGCGCGGATTCATCAAGGCGGAAGTCGTCAATTACAAGACACTGCTGGAGCTTGGCTCTCTTGCAGCGGCCCGTGAAAAAGGCCTTGTAGGCATGGAGGGCAAGGAATATGTCGTCAAGGACGGCGACGTCATTCTGTTCAGATTTAATGTGTGATCCTGCACCCGGGACGGAAACAGGATGAGCGGATTCCGCATGTGTGAAGCGCCGTGAGAGCGCGGGGCGCGCGGGTCAGTCTTGAATCATACATGTTTGTGAACAGGAGGAAATAGGTACAAGTATGGAACAAATGATGGGCGATATGGATATCGCCTTCCCGAATCTGGGAATATATTTGCGCAATGTTCCGAAGACGATCATGGTAGGTAATTTCGGAATCGCGCTGTATGGGATCATCATCGCGACCGCCATGCTCTGCGGCATTACGATCGCTGCCGTAATGGGAAAGAGAGAGGGGCAGGATCCTGACCTGTACTGGGATGCTTTTCCCTGGATCGTGGTCTCCTCGATCGTCGGAGCGCGGATCTATTACGTGATTTTCATGTGGGACTTTTATAAGGACAACCTGCTTGAAATCTTCAACCTGCGCGGCGGGGGCCTTGCGATCTACGGCGGGATCATCCTTGCGGTGACCACGATCATTATTTATTGTAAATTTAAAAAAACGGATTGGCGCCTGTTTCTGGATATGGTAGGCCACGGCCTTGTGATCGGCCAGGTGATCGGGCGCTGGGGGAATTTTTTTAACCGGGAGGTTTTCGGCGAGTACACGAACAGCCTCTTTGCCATGCGCCTGCCCCTTGCCATGGTGAGAGAGTCTGACATCAGCCCCCTGATCCGCGAGCATATAGAGGCGGGGACGAACTACATCCAGGTTCATCCGACATATCTTTACGAGGGAATGTGGAACCTGATGGTTTTCGCGATCCTGCTTCTTTACCGCAGAAAAAAGAAGTTTAACGGCGAGCTTTTCCTGGTCTATCTGGCCGGGTACGGCATTGGACGTGCCATAATCGAGTATATCCGGACTGATCAGCTGTATCTCCCGGGGACAAAGATCCCTGTCTCCATGGTGCTGGGTATCGTGGTTGCGTCTGTCTCTTTCTTCCTGATCGTGATCGGGAGAACCAGGGCCGGCAGGAGGAGCCCTGAGACAAGTCCGGAGGAGACACAGGAAACAAGTGAGCAGACCTGAATACCGGGCATAACAGGATCGCCAGACAAGGCTGCGGTCATAAAACGGGTAAAGCAAAAATATGATTATCAGACCAGCCTGACATAAAAAAGAAAATCAGCATGCCGGGCTGATCGCCTTCCTATAATCTGATGATCGATTTTGTGTAATCTAATAA
>JAUNEM010000029.1 GCA_030525515.1 Eubacteriales bacterium | reverse complement strand
CCCGGCGAGGACGGATTCAGGGAAAAACAGAAAAGCAAAAGGCGCAGCGAGGACAGATCCCGGGAAAAGCAGAAGAACGGAAAGCCCTGCAAAGACGGATCACGGGAAAAGCAGGAAACCGGGCAGAACAGGGGACAACAGTAACAACAGAGACAACAGGAACAACGGGAACAACGGGAATAAGGAACACGGGCCGGGTCATAAAAGACATTGAACAAAGGTTCCGAAAAAGCATCCCGCGGGTTCTTTGCGGCATTGAGAAGATTTGCGGAAGGACCATCCCGTGAGCATTTCGCAGCATTGACCACAGTACCTGGCTGAATCCGGGAGAGGTAAGACAACAATGCAAAAAATAAAAGAGTTCATTTACAGACCTTGCGGAAAGATTACTGATTTTGTGATTATCGCGGCAATACTGAGCTATCTGCTGGCTCTTTTGGGACAGGCGATTTCGGAAATTGTGAATAGTGTTTGCGGAACAGAGGAGTTTTTGATCTCGCTCTTTAAAGATCCGGATGCAGGCAGACTTATGTTCTTTTATCTTTACTTCTGGGGGATATGGCTTGTTTTTTTCCTGGTGATTTCTGTTTTTAAAAACAACCGTCCCATGTGGAAGTGCCTTGCGTTTCGAAAAGGGGGAAACAGCATCCCGGCACTGGCGGCGGGACTGCTTCTGGGATTCGGAACCAACACGTTCTGTATTTTGATGTCGATTCTTTTCGGAGATATAAAACTATATTTCAACAGATTTGATCCGGCAATGTTTTTCGCTTTTTTGTTTGTGGTTCTCATACAGTCGGGAGCGGAGGAAATCTGTGACAGATGCTATCTGTATCAGAAACTGAGGAGACGATACCGGCACCCTGCCGTGGCGATTCTGGGGAACGCTCTTATCTTTATGTCCATGCATTTGGCCAACCCGGGAATTGATATGCTGGCTATTGTCGATCTGATCTTGACTGGTGTGATTTTCTCTTTACTGGTCTATTATTATGATTCCCTGTGGGGCGCGATCATGTTCCATACGAGCTGGAACTTTACGCAGAACATCCTTTTCGGGCTGCCCAACAGCGGGGTCGTGTCAGAATATTCCCTGTTCAGGCTTGATGCGGCATCGGCGAGAAACGGCTTTTTTTACACGGTCGACTTCGGAGTCGAAGGGAGCCTGGGGGCCATTGTGGTGCTGGCTGTTCTGATGATTGCGATTCTTCTCCTCAACAGAGGAAGGGGGGAGAGAAGGGATCTCTGGAAACAGATGGAGATGGAGTCGGCTGAGGAAGCCGGGTTGAATCTGTAATTGTAAAATAAGGGGAGAGAAAAATATGATTCTGCAGAGCAAGAGAGTGTGGATGTTGAATACCTGGCTGGAGGCGCAGATTGAGGTCAGCGGGGAATCCGGCAAAATAGTGCGGATCCTTCCTTACAGCGCGGAGAAGCCGGATCTGGACTTTGGAGAGCAGAGGATGATTCCGGGCCTGATCGATGTCCACACCCACGGGGCCTATGGATTTGATACAAATGACGCGGAGGAGGAGGGTCTCCGGAACTGGACGAAAAATATAGTGAGTGAAGGTGTCACCGGATTTCTGCCGACAACGATCACCCAGTCGGAGGAAGTCCTGACGAAAGCGCTGCAAAATGTCGCCAAAGTGGTCCGCCAAGGATATGAAGGAGCCCGGATCCTGGGAATTCATTTCGAAGGGCCCTATCTGGACCAGACCTACAGGGGGGCGCAGCCCGAGCGCTTCTGTGTGGCGCCGGATCTTGAGCAGTTCAAGAGATATCTGGAGGCCTCGGAGGGGTTGATCAGGATTGTGACGATGGCCTGTGAACACGATGAGGATTTCCGTCTGACCAGATATCTGCGCGGAAAGGGAATTGTTCCTTCGCTGGGACACTCTTCAGCCACTTATGATCAGGCGGCCATGGCTTTTGCCAACGGAGCAGGCAGCATCACCCACACCTACAACGGCATGACCGGCTTCCACCACCGCGAGCCGGGGATTGTCGGGGCGGCTTTCCGCTTCAGGAATGTTTTCAGCGAGATCATCTGCGACGGGAGACATTCGACGATGGCCGCGCTGAATGATTTCTTTGCGGCGAAGGGACCGGACTACGGGGTCATGATTACGGATGCCCTGAGAGTCAAGGGTCTTCCGGTCGGAACGAGAACCTTGTTCGGCGGAAATATGATCGAGCTTCAGGAGGACGGCAGCGCTCGTCTGCTGGAGGGAGGAAATCTGGCGGGTTCTACCCTGCGGATGAACCAGGGACTCAGGATCCTGGTGGAAAAGGCGGGTATCCCCTGGCAGACGGCAATCAATGCAGCAACGATCAATCCGGCCCGTCTGTGCGGCTGGGAAGGCCAAAAAGGAAGCATTCAGGCTGGAAAGGACGCTGACCTGGTCGTATTGAATGATGACTATTCGGTCAAAGCGACCTTTGTCCTCGGAAAGCAGGTATATTGAGCATGTATTCCGGGCAGGAAATGCGCTGCAGTCCAATCGTCTGTGCAATGCGAAAGAATGTGAGCAGTAGAGAACCCTGTTAAAAATCATGAAGAAAAATAGCAGCCCGGGCTGTTTGGATCGTACAAGCGATCGTATCAGCCGGGCTGCTGCTTTCTTTCTGACAGGAAGACCGGAGTTCTGAATGAAATATCCGGTCCGGATTATATGCCCAGTTCGAACTTCAGCTGGGGCTTCATGGGGAAATAGTTTACCATTTCAAAGTCATCGATGGTAATGTCCTCAAATGCGCACCCGGGCCTGCTGTGGAGGACAAGGGCAGGAGCGGCGTCGTCCTGTTTTTCATTCTGTCCGCTGCCGGCAGCTCCTTTGCCGGCACTTGCGGCGTCTGAGCGTTCTTTGGCCCGGCGCAGCATTTCCTTTGCGTTTTCGATATGGCGGTCATAAATCTGCTCATTGGCTACAAAGTGGGTGAATACACCCGGCTCTTTTTCCGTTACTTTGGCGATCATCATGAGCAGGGCGGCGTATTGGATCTCATTGATGCCGCCCGCGCCGGATGCTGTGAGCATATCTCCGCTCCGCTGGATAAGGCACATGTCCAGATATTCCCGCCGCACATTCCAGATTGTCAGGAAAGCGCAGGGGGCAAGGCCGGGGGTCTCGCGCAGGTCAGGCTCCTGCCACAGATCGACGATCTTACGCCTGCCGTAGGGATCCTTGCGGATGTCCTCGATCAGCTTGTGGATCAGGTCATAGCGCCCGACCGTGGCGCCATAGCGCTGGCCGATCGTACCGTCTCCGATGTCCCACGGGTCCCACCAGGTCACACCCTGCTCCTTCATCTCGGAGAGAACATTGGTGGGATGCTGATAAATGGTGAAAATTTCGCGGATTCCTGTTTTCCAGGCCTGGTGGCGCAGGGTGCAGATCGGGAATTCCCCCTTGCTGAGGTCATACCGGCGTGTCACATGGTTGACACTGATTGTGTGGGCGGGTGTTCCGTCCGCATAGACAGGGCGGGGGTTTTCGTCCGGATAGCCATTGTCCAGAATATTGTGTATGTCGCTGACGAGATATTGATCGGCCTTTGTCATCATCTGTTTTTACCTGCTTTCTCTAAATATTGAAAGATTTTTTTATCAACCTGCCGGACGCGGCGTTTCCGCTATTGGCGATTCTTCTGTCCGCGATATCTCCGCTATTTGCAATTCTGCCGCCCGTGCCACTGCCGCCATTTGCAATTCTGCCGGATGCAGACGCCGCTGCTATTGGCAATTCTGCTGCCGTGACACTGCCGCTATTTGCAATTCTGCTGTCTGCAGGTGTCTGTCGAAAAGATAAGCTCGTGCTGCTGTTTTTTTGCAGCCCGGTTTTGCCAATCAGTATAAAACAAAACTGAATCCGCGTAAATATGCCTTGACGCGGTCCTTCTTTCCTTCTTTCACAGGCCTTCCTTCATGATAGCTTCCCAAACGGGATTTTCCTGCGTGGGACCTGGACGCGGCTTTTACCGGCTTTCTCCTGCACACAACCTATGTTATGATGAGACTTAATTTGAGACTCGCTTTTTCCGGAGGATATGAAAATGACGATACAGGAGGCAATCGATTATATCAACGCCCATACATGGAGCCAGTGGAAGCTGGGGCTGTCCAGGACAAGGGATCTTCTTGCCCTTCTGGGATATCCCCAGAAGAAGCTGCGCTTTGTCCATGTGGCAGGCAGCAACGGCAAGGGAAGTACATGTGCCATGCTGGAACGGATTCTGCGTGAGGCGGGGTACGTCACCGGCCTGTATCCTTCACCTTATATCGAGGACTTCCGCGAGCGTATTCAGGTCAGTGGAGAATATATCACGGAAGAGGCTCTGTGCCGGATTACTGCCAGGGTAAAGGAACTGGCAGACGGGATGGAAGATCATCCGACTCAGTTTGAACTGATCACTGCCATTGGAATGACTTATTTCGCTGAAAAAAAATGCGATCTGGTTGTCCTGGAAGTAGGACTCGGGGGGCTTTTTGATTCAACTAATGTTATTGATGCCCCTGAGGCTGCTGTCATTACGAACATAGGACTGGAACATACAGAGTATCTGGGAGACACACTGGCAGAGATAGCCGCCAACAAATGCGGCATCATAAAAACCGGATCGGATGTTGTCTGTTATGAGAACCTTCCTGAGGTCATGGAGGTTGTGCGGCGAACCTGTTCGGAGAAGGGGTGTCCCCTGCATGTCGCCCGCTTCAGCAGGATCGTGCCCGTGGAGAGCAGCCTGTACGGGCAGACTTTCCGGTTCTTGAAAAATTGTGAGGAAGCGGCATCGGAGGATGATTTTCATACAGGTGCGGGCGCCGTAACTAGTGCGGACGCCGTAACAGGAGCGGACGCCGCCACTACAGCGGACGCCCTAACACGAGCGCGCGCCGCACCTAGTGCGGGCGCAGGAACAGGTGCGGACGCCGAAACACGTGCGGGTGCCGGAACCGTGCCTTCCGAAGCAGAACGCGGGGAGGAAATCCCGATCCGTCTGGCCCTTCTGGGAGAATACCAACTCCACAACGCCGCGACGGTGCTCACAACAGTTGAGGCCCTTCGCGGGCGGGGATTTGAGATTCCTGAGGAGGCAGTGAAGGCGGGAATGCAAAAAGTGAAATGGCCCGCCCGGTTTGAAGTGCTCTCCCACAGACCGCTTTTTATCCTGGACGGAGGCCACAATCCCCAGTGCGCCGGTGCTCTGGCGGAGTCGATCCGCGCTTTTCTGCCCGGAACTGAGGGCTGCCCCGGCGGGAAGATCGTCTTCCTGATGGGCATGCTGGCGGACAAAGATTACCGTGCTGTGATCGACATCATCTCGCCTTTTGCCGCCGCTTTTGTGTGCCTGACGCCTGACAGCCCCCGCGCGCTCCCTGCGCAGAAACTGTCGGAGGAACTCAGGGGCAGAGGCTTTTCCGCTGTCGCCTGCGCCACGGCGGAAGAGGGGATCGAAACGGCACTGGCCATGGCTCAGACGATCGGGGAGAAAACGGCAGACAATTCCATACAAAAAAGCGGAACTGTCCCGGGGCAGAACCCGGAAGAAGACCCGGCAAAGGGAGCAAAAGAAGCGGGAGCAAGGCCCGCACGGGACCCTGAAGTGCGGGAGGGGGAGCCTCTTCCCGTCATTGCCTTCGGCTCCCTTTACATGGCGGGTCAGGTGCGGAGCGCTTTTCCCGGCGTTTTGAAGACCCGGATCACCGCCCGCAAAAGAGCCCAGAGAAAGGAAGCAATGTCCCGGCGCAGGAGTCTGGCTGCGGAAGAACGAAGGGAAAAGAGCCGGGCAGTGTGTCTGCTTCTGAAGGAACTTCCTCAATTAAGGAATGCGAAAACCGTTTTTTCTTATGCGGCAGCACCGGATGAGGTCAATGTGGATGAGGTCAACCGCTTCCTGGAAGAAAGCGGGAAAAGGGTCTGCTATCCCGTCTGTGAAAGGCATGGCATTATGAAAGCGGTCTTTCCCGAGCCAGGAAATCCGGAAGCCTGGCGCAGGGGCGCATACGGAATCCGGGAACCGGTCATGGAGAAATCCCTTCCGGTCGATCCCCGGGAGATCGATGCCGTGATCGTTCCCTGCGTGGTCTTTGACAGGAAGGGCGGCCGCTGCGGACATGGTGTGGGCTATTATGACCGTTTTTTGAGCTGCCTGTCTCCGGACGTTCCCAGAATCCTGACAGCGTTTGACTGTCAGGAGGCGCCCCGGGTAGTCGAGGAAGAGACGGACGTGAGAATGCACGCAGCAGTGACTGAGAGCGGTATTCAGTTTTTTGACTAAGCCCGGGAACAAACCTTGTTGTGACTCCTTGTTTCTCCAAACATCGCATGATAAAATGATATGATGTTCTGTATAATGACATGGCCTGGATAATGTGTTTTTCCGCCTTACGGCGGACGCGGGCCGGTCGGGGGGCAGAGGGCAGCAGAGTTGTTTCTGCCCTATAAAAAACAATCAGCAGATCAGCATTTGAAGGCGGGGTTAAATGGAAAGTATTGTAAAAATGGGCGTAAAAACCGCCAGGGACAGCAGAAACGAAGACGCGGTCCAGGCCGGTCAGAATACCGGTCCCGGAGTTGACCGGTTCGCCGGGGAATCAGGGAAGACTGCCGGAACTGATTACAATTACAGCTCGACCGGGATTCCGGGAGTATCTTATCCCTACGGAGCTGCATCGACGTCCGGTGCAGGCTCTGCCGCCAGGAGGAGCAATCCGGCATATGGAACTACGGCCGGCGGTTCTCTGGACGGCAAAGCTGCGGACGGGATTACCGGAAAAGTGAAAGCAGATGGCTCCGCCAAAGCAGGTGAAGGGACAGCAGAATCGCAGAAGCGCGCGGAAAAGAAAACTGCGGACTCTGAGCGTGTTCTGATGCACAGACAGAGGAGACAGTATCGTATGATCGCGGCATATGCGGTCGCCACGGTAGTGATCAGCTATGTCCTCCTGCATATGGCGAATAATCTCGGGGATATCCTGAAAATGGCGGGCAAGGCGGCCCAGACGATCGGCATGCTCCTCACCCCCTTGTTCTGGGGATTTGTGGTCGCCTACATTTTGTCGCCCGCAGTGGAATTTTTTGAAAATCGTTTCCAGAACAGAGGCCTGTTTAAAAGAAATCTTCATAAAAGACGCGGCATTGCCGTTGCGGTGACTTATCTGCTGGCGATCCTGTTTCTGGGCGCTCTGCTTTCAATAGTTGCTTCGGCACTGTCCAAGAGCCTGAGAATTGCAAGCCTTGAGGATCTGGTCATCATGATCGAGACCCTGGCGGGAACTCTCAAGAGCTTCCAGAGAAGTATTCAGGACTGGCTTGTGAAGATGAATCTCTCGTCAAATGAAGTGGCGACAGCCCTGTCTGACGTCGGAGAATCGGTGGCTCGTTTCACAAGCGGACTCAGCAAAAGTGTCACGGGTACGATCACTCAGATCGGCGGACTGCTGACCAGTTCCATTTTTGTCATCATTTTTTCTATCTATTTTCTGCTTGACAAGGAAGGGATTGAGCGTTACTGGAAACGCGTGGTCACTGCAGTCGGCGGGAGAAAGGCCCGGCATTACTGCAAGATCATTGTTGAGGATGCCGATACGGTGTTCTCGGGATATATCCGCGGACAGCTGATCGATGCTCTGATCATGGCGATCCTTGTCAGTACCTCGCTGTATCTGATCGGGATAAAGTATGCTGTCATTATCGGGATTCTCAGCGGAATAGGAAACCTCATTCCTTATCTCGGTCCGGTAGTGGCCTACGGATCGACAATCCTGGTCAGCCTCCTCTCCGGGGACTGGAAACGCATGATCGTCGCCCTGGTGGTGCTTTTTATCATTCAGACCATAGACGGAAATGTGATCAATCCCAAGCTTCTGAGCTCCAGCATAGATGTTCATCCCATGCTTGTCATCGCAGCTTTGATCATCGGCGGCGCTCTGGGGGGCTTTCTGGGTATGCTGTTCGCGGTTCCCGTGGCAGCATTTCTCAAGGTCCAGTTTGACAAGATCATCTGGCGCCTGATCAGGATTCGAACGCCGGAGCTGGCGATCGAAACAAAACCGGGGGTTACGCCGGAAAAGAAAACAGACAGCAGAGCGGCGGGCGGTTCGGACGCCGCTGCAGCGAAAACCGGGAAAAGCGGCTCAAGGACCGGCTCATCGGGTGCCGGGAGAAGCGGAGCGAAAGCCTCCTCGGCCAACCACGGGAAGAGCGGCGCAAAGGCCTCCTCAGCGACCCCGGGGAAGAGCGGCGCAAAGGCCGGAACATCGGGCGCCGGGAAGAGCACTGTAAGGACCGCAGCGGCAGATGTTGAAAAGAGCAGTGTAAGAGCCGGTTCTCTGAACACCGGGAAGGCCCTTGCAACCGGTACCGTTACGACTGCTGCAAAGACAGGGACAGCCGTTCCTGTAAGGAGCGGTGCAAAAGCCGGCACAGCGGGCAGAACAAAGAAGAGCGCGGCGGGTACAGCCGGGACCTTAAAAGCGGACCGTGAAAAGATCAAAAAAGGAAAGCGCAAAACAGACACGAAGAAAAGCTGATTTATGGAAAAAGACAATACTATCAGAAAAGCACTGTTTTTCGGAGATTCAAATACATTCGGCTATGACCCCGCAGGTTACATGGGAGGGCGCTATCCGCGCGAGAAGCGCTGGACGACGATCCTTCAGGAAAATCTGGCCGGTATCTGGCAGATTGAGTCGGATGGACTTCCGGGCAGGGCGGTTCCCGTGACTAAATATGAGTGGCAATACCTTCGAAGTCTGGTACAGCAGGCGATGCCCCTGGATCTCTTTGCCGTTATGCTGGGAACCAACGACCTGCTCAGCACACTGTCGCCCAGCGCCGCGAAGACGGCAGGAATGATGAATGAGCTCCTGACATTTGTGAAAGCGGCTGCGGGAAACCGCAGTGAGGATTTTCAGATTCTGCTCATAGCTCCTCCCGCCATCAGGCTTGTGGACCAGTCCTATGCGGAGCCTTATGTCTCCGGGGACAAAACCTATGCCGATATCTACGAGGAAGAAGGAAAAAAGCTGTCGCTGTACTACAGGGAGCTTGCCAGGTACAGGAACGTGAAGTTTGCGGATGCCGCACAGTGGCCCCTGTCCTTTGCCTTTGACGGGGTTCATCTCTCTGAGGAGGGACACGCTGTATTTGCGAAGTATATGACAGAAGTCCTCAGAACCGAATTCCCGGATCAGAAGGCATAATTTCCGGATCGATTCAGAAGCGAAAGCAGCCGGAAAAGAATCATAAGAACTGGAAACGGGAAGAAGGAAAACGGAATCGGGAAGAAGAAAAACGGGAGGAAGACAGCGGAGAACGTGGAAGACGAGAAGAATATTGCAGAACGCGAAGAAAATAAAAATGAGATCGCGGAACGGGGAAATGAGGAGAGCGGTCTCGCGGAAAGTGGAAATGACGCGGATAACGTTGAGGAGCAGGCGAAAAAGAACAGACAGGAAGCAAGGAGAAGCGCTTTCATCGAGGAGATGGTCAGCTGGATCTATTCCTTCGTTGTCATGTTTGCCGTTGCCTTGTTCCTCACGCAGTTTATCATCATAAATGCTGTCATTCCATCGGGATCCATGGAAGACACGATCATGACCCACGACAGGCTGATCGGGGCCCGGTTCAGTTACTGGTTCAGCGAACCTGAGCGGGGAGACATCGTGATTTTTCATTACCCGGTCGAAGAAGACAGAATTTATATCAAAAGGGTGATCGGGCTTCCCGGAGAAACCGTGAGGATCGAAGACGGAAAAATTTTTATCAATGATTCCGCGGAACCCTTAAAGGAGGGATATCTCAAAGAGGCGTGGGACGTGATGAACACGGACTTTACCTTCGTGGTTCCTGCCGACAGCTATCTCATGCTGGGAGACAACCGCAACTGGTCGGAGGATGCCCGCTATTGGGCGGACAACGCAATGAACGAGGGCCTGGCTGACACATGGGAAGAGGCTATGGATTATTCCTACGTCCGGAAAAACAAAATCCTTGGAAAGGCGATTTTCACCTATTTTCGCAAATTCAGGATTCTGCAGCATGGCACCTGGTATGAATAAACAGCGGGAAAATGCCTGAGCGGAGGCCGGGCTGCCCGGCATTCGGAAGAGCATTTGCGGGCGCACGCACATATTCAGGATCCGTGCACGGGTCTTGTGCAATGAAAAACCCCGGAGAGCGGTTCTGGACAGGACATCAGTCCGGCACAGAAGAAGCTTCCGGGGAATTCTTGTGTCATGACTGTAGGTGATGAGGACATCAGCCACAGCAGGGGAGCCGGCTTATTTTTTTTCCGGATTTCCCTGAATGAGGATGGAGATTACGACAAAGATAATCAGAATGAAGGGATAAAACAGGAAGGGGATCATGGAGATACTCGTGATCCTGGCGATATTGGCGGCGACCAGCAGCTGGGCTCCATAGGGGATGATGCCCTGCATGATGCAGGAGCAGGTGTCCAGGAGGGAAGCTGTGACCTTGGGATCTACATTGTATTCTTCAGTGATATCTCTGGCAATCGGCGCCGCAATGACGATGGCGACAGTGTTGTTGGCAGTCGCAATATCCATGAAGGCGGTCAGGAAGGCAATTCCGAACATGCCGCCCATCCTGCTATCAGCGTTTTTGCGGATAAAAGCGAGAATAGCGGCAAATCCGCCGTTGGCTCTCATCAGAGCCGCGATGGAAGCCACCAGGATCGTGACGATCATGGTCTCAAACATTCCGGAAATGCCGGTTCCCATGGAGGAGAGCGCGGTCGCGTAGGTCAGGGATCCGGTGATCATTCCCGCCAGAATGAAGAGAAGGGAGCCGGTGATCAGCACTATGAAGACGTTGATTCCTATGATCGAAAGCACCAGAACGATAAAGTAGGGGATTGCCTGGAGAATACTGTACTCGAAATCTCCGATGTCCACGCCCCGGTTCATGAGAGCAAAGACGATCAGGATCACCAGAGTGATGAGCGCGGAGGGCAGGGCCACCCTGATATTGGTCCGGAACTTGTCCTTCATTGCTACACCCTGTGTCTTTGTGGCTGCGATTGTTGTATCGGAAATAAAGGACAGATTGTCGCCGAACATGGCCCCGCCGACGACGATGCCCACACAGAGCGGCAGGAAAAGCCTGCCGTTTTTGGATACTTCACAGGCGATAGGAGCGAGGACGGTGATCGTTCCTACGCTGGTGCCCATGGCCATGGAGATCAGACAGGCGATGATAAACAGGCCGGGAATGGAGAACCGGGCCGGGATGACGCTCAGCAGGAGGTTGGCAGTGCTGGATGCGCCGCCCGCCTCGGAGGCAATTCCGCTGAATGCGCCCGCCAGTATAAAAATAAACAGCATTGTGACGATATTGTCATCGCCGATTCCCTGAGCACAGATATGGATCTTTTCGTCGAAAGACCTGGAATGATTCTGTAAAAAAGCTGCGATCAGGGCGATTGAAAACGCGAGAACAACAGAAACGACATAGAAGCCCATCTGACCTTCTTCTTTTACGATATATTCAAAAAAGATTCCGTTTCCCAGATACAAAACCAGAAACAGGAAGATCGGCAGTAATGCAATGGGATTCGGTTGTATTGTTTTTCCTTCTTGATTCATACGTCCCTCTTTTCAGTTACAATTATTATTGAACAGTTACCGGATCTGCGTATGCTTCTGTGTGATGACAGAAGGAATGTACAAATGCGCTCCGACTAGTCTAACATGAAGGTATAAAGAATACAATTCATATTTGCAGATAACAGAGTGCGGAAATAGCAGGGAAATAACCGGACATGGCAATAACAGGGAACAGACAGATATAACAGGGTATAACAGATGAGTGATTTTATCAGAAAACAGGCGCTGCCGGATGAGCTCCTGCTGCAGGTGCAGAAACCTGCCAGGTATCTGGGAAACGAAATGAACGCGGTCCTCAAGGACAGAAATATTCCGATCCGGTTTGTCATGTGCTTTCCGGATTTGTATGAGATCGGTATGTCGCACCTGGGAATACAGATCCTGTATGAACTATTCAATCGCAGGGAGGACACCTGGTGCGAGAGGGTTTTTTCACCCTGGATCGATATGGACCGGCTGATGAGAGACCACCATATTCCTCTGTTTGCGCTGGAATCCCAGGATCCGGTCAGAGATTTTGATTTTCTCGGGATCACACTCCAGTTTGAACTGTGCTACGCGAATATTCTTCAGATTCTGGATCTGGCGGGAATCCCTCTGGAAGCCTCAGACCGGACGGAAGAGGATCCGATCGTGATCGGAGGAGGTCCCTGTGCCTGCAATCCGGAGCCGGTCGCTCGTTTTTTTGATCTCTTCTATATCGGTGAGGGAGAGACCTCTTATGACGCCCTGCTCGATCTGTACCGCTCCATGAAGGAGCGGAAAGCGGGGAGGGAGGCGTTTCTGCGCGCCGCCGCGCAGATTCCGGGGATCTATGTGCCGTCCCTCTATGATGTGGACTACGGCGAAGACGGCACGATCAGTTCCTTCCGGCCCAGGTACGCGGATGTGCCCCCGACGGTGCGCAGGCAGGCGGCCGCGGATCTGGACAGCACACCCTATCCGGCCAAACCGCTGATTCCTTTCATCACAGTCACTCAGGACCGCGTGGCGGTGGAACTGATGAGAGGCTGCATCCGGGGATGCCGCTTCTGTCAGGCAGGAATGATCTACCGGCCCAACCGGGAGAGGAGTCTGTCGACGGTGAAAGCATACGCGGACTCCATGCTGGGCAGCACGGGGCAGGATGACATCCTGCTGAGTTCTCTGAGTTCAAGCGACTATTCCTGTATACATGAAATCGTAGACTATGTATCGGACCGCTATGAGGACGAGAGGGTGAAGCTTCAGGTGCCCTCGCTGAGAATTGACGCTTTTTCCCTGGATTTCATGGCCAGAGTGCAGGACGTTCGCAGGAGCAGTCTGACATTCGCGCCGGAGGCGGGATCCCAGCGTCTGCGTGATGTCATCAACAAGGGAATCACAGAGGAGGACATTCTGGGCGGCGCCCGGGAGGCATTCCGCGGCGGCTGGAATAAGGTCAAGCTTTATTTCATGCTGGGCCTTCCCACAGAGACTTCAGAGGACCGGATTGCTATCTCGAATCTGGCCAATCGGATTTCGGCGGCCTATTATGAAGAGGTGCCCAAGCCCAAAAGGAACGGACGATGCCAGATCACGGTGAGTACATCCTTCTTTGTCCCCAAGCCCTTCACTCCCTTCCAGTGGGCTCCCATGTTCCATGCGGGGGATTATCTGGGTTTTGCGGCGGAGGTCAATCACGCGATTTATGCCTCCCACAATCACAAGAGTGTCCGTTACAGCTGGCATGACGCGGAGATGATCTGGCTGGAGGGCGTACTTGCCAGGGGTGACCGCAGGACAGCGGACCTGATTCTGGAGGCCTACCGGCTGGGTGCCGTCTTTGACTGCTGGCTGGAGACCTGGAAATATTCCAGATGGGAACAGGCGGCGGAGAATCTCGGTTTTGACATGGATTTTTATACCCTTCGCGAGAGGGAAAAAGACGAGATCTTCCCGTGGGATTTCATAGACATAGGAGTGCGCCGGGACTTCCTGCGCCGGGAGTGGGAAAAGGCGCAGAAGGCACAGCTGACCCCCAACTGCAGGGAGGCCTGCAGCGGGTGCGGTGCCGCTTCCTACGGCTGCGGCGTCTGCCTGAGGGGACAGGACCCGCAGGGACCCGCCGTCTCTATGCCTGCCGCGGAGCAGGCTGGAGCTGCGGACCGGCCTCCAGTGGAAGTATCTGCCGCGGAGCAGGCGGGGTATCCGGCCCGTCCCGCTGTGGAAGAGCCTGCCGCGGAGCAGGCAGGGGTCCCGGACCTGCCCGGTGACAGCCCGGAAATCTGTATCAAGATCCGCATGCGTCTGGCCAAATACGGACCTATGAAATTCATCGGTCATCTGGAACTCATGCGTTTCCTGCAAAAATGTATTCGCAGGACGGATATAGATATCCGCTATTCGGACGGGATCACTCCCCGCATGATCATGTCGACGGCGATGCCGCTGGGCCTGGGACTGACCAGCGGAGGAGAGTATGTCGACATAGAGATCGGGACACCGGTCAGCAGGGAACACGCTCTGGAACAGCTCAGACCCCTGATGCCTGAAGGCCTGGAGATACTTGACTTCCGCCAGATCGGAGAGACTGTTCTCCAGGGAGGCGGAGCAAATGCCAGGAAGCCTGAAAAGGCAATGTCGGTTGTGGCTGCCGCTGAGTACAGGGTGAGATTCCGTGAGAATTATTCAGTCCCTGAGAACTGGAGAGAGATCCTCATGTCCTTTGTCGGGCAGGAGGAGATCATATGGACAAAGGAGACAAAAAAGGGATTCCGCACATTGGACATGAAACCTCTGATCTATTCTTTTACCTGTGAAGATAATGAGATCCACATGTGCGTATGTTCCAGAGTCGGCGAAAATCTGCGGCCTGAGCAGATCATCGGGGAGGCTTTCCGCAGAAGCGGTATTGAGCTTGCGGAAGATGCCCTGCAGATCCACCGTGAGGATCTTTTGGCGGAGCGCAGGGAAGAGACAGAGACGGAACATAAAGAAGGCGGGGATGTCTGTGCGGGACATCTGCCGGCAGATGACGGAACTGCTTCCGGCGTTCTGTCCCGTTTTATTTCTCTCAATGAAATGGGCAGGGTGATTTGAGAAGAGTATCTCTCAAAGGACCGGATCAAACGTGAAAAAAGAACCGGACAGGGAGCCGCCAGGCTTTCTGTCCGGTTTTTTTATGACACGGCCCGTGTAATGGATTTTTCCGCCTTGCGGCGGACACGGGCCGGTCGGGGGCAGAGGGCGGCGCTGCCGCCTCAGCCCTATTCTTTTTTACCCTTCCCGTTTCTTTTTTTCTTCATGTCAGGACGGTTGGCAGGATTGGGACGTTTTGAGGTTTCATTCAGAGTGATCATGTCGCGGAGATCGATATGCTGATTCATGCTGCTGCGGGGATTTGGCATGTAATGTTCCAGGATGGGAATCAGGATCAGGGCGGTGATGCCGGCCGTGAATCCGCCGTTGTAGAGCATGAGACCGCCGTGGAGGGCAGCGGTGGAAGTACATAGGGCTGCGCACAGCATGCCTGCCGCGATACCGGCGAGTGAGCCGAAGCGTCCGACGATGGGACACAGACCTGTGGCAAAGGCAACACTGTTGATGTAGGCCTGTGTCGAGACTGTCCAGGTGGCGTTACCTCCGATCAGATGGTTAAACAACGTTGAAAAAAGGGAGAGCAGGGGATAGCCGACAAAAATCGGCCAGACATTCCTCACGTGCTGCCCCATTGATGTGAAGGTGAGCGCGGCGAAGATGACACCGAAAGTGGGTCCTGTGAAACCCGCACCATCTGTAAACAGCAGGGCGAGGTTGACATAACCCAGGAAGAGAAGTCCGTAGAAGCCGATGTTGATCAGGCAGATCTGCATGCCGTATTTCTGGGCGAAGTTGCTCTGAAAACCCGTGTCTCTGAAAAGATGTCCTATCCCGTGGAGGGTCCTTCCGTTGAGAAGCCAGCCGGCTGCCAGGCAGGCAGCGAACAGGCAGATAAAAAAGACATTGCCGAACAAGTGGTAGGACTTTCCGAAACTGTCGTAGACCGGATTGCTGATGACAGGCACTGCCGGGTGTTCGATTCCCATGGTTGTATAGAGGAAACTGAAGACCAGAAACCCGAACATGCCATAGGCGAGGCCGCCGTTATAAAGATTATACCCCTTGTGCCAGGCTTTCACTCCGGGGAGAACGGCGGGCGCGACGAATGCGACAATCAGGGCGAAAACCACGGTCAGAATGCAGCCGCGGACGGTCAGTCTGACAGCGCCGGGGACATAGGAGGTTCCCTGCGTGTACCGGAAGAGGAGTTCACTGACAAAAGGACTGAAACAGGTCGAGAACATGCATACATGCAGATTTTCGTTGTAGTCCAGATTTTTGAGCGTGATATAGAGAAATGGCGAGAGGAAACAGGGCCACATATTCAGAAAATTGAGGCCGTAAAAACAGTGGGAGATGACCAGAAAATACCCTGCCAGAGTATTGACATGAGAGGGACCGGGGAGAATAAACATGAAAGCGGCCATGGTCATGCCGCAGAGCCCTGCGTTCAGAAAAGCCGCCGGCATACTTCCGATCTTGAAATAGTCTGTGACAAGAGGCCCGGGAGATGTCAGGATCCGGAAAAAATCATAGGGAAGCGTCTTCAGAGTTCCTGTATAGAGAGCGCCGGCAAAGCATGCGATTAGGAGCGCTCCTGAAAAACTGAAGGTGATTCCGTCAATAATGCGGCTGTTTCTCATTGAAGAATCAGGAGGCGCGGTGTTCCGGTACTTGTTCCGGGTTTCTGCAGCGGAGTGTACGACGGCATGATCCCCTGAAGATTCACGGGGGCGGGTATTGTTCTGTCTGTTCATTTGTAAAACCTTCTGTAATACCTGTTGCGCGGGCAGCGGACAGCCCGTCTGATAAATCTTATGATTCTATTATATACAAAACAAATAAAAAAATAATCAGTACAGACGCTTGTACAATGTACATTTTCAGCCACAACGTTTCGGACACCGCTGAACCCGGATTTCTGCGCCGGACAAGGCACTGAAATGCCTTTCGGAAGGAGCTTTACTATTACTATTCTTTCCCTTTTGCAGGGGAGCGTCTGAATCTTACAGGCGGCTATGGGAAGAACGTATTTTGCAAAGGTTTTTTGTAAACCTGTTTGTAAGCGTATTTGTATACAGAGGGCAGGAATGGACACAGGCCGGGGAATGGATATATAATAAATGACAGCCTTTGAATTTTTGTCAGATAATATTTTCAGGACATCTTTCAGGACCGTATAAAAAAGTATCTTTGCAGGACGGCTTTAAAAGCTGAGTAAAGCAAGCTCTTTAATCTCTAAATAAGATAAGGCTGATAGGATTAAAGACTATGGCTGAAGCCGGAAGAGCTCAGCTTTATTCATAAAGATTGTCAGAGGAGGTCATAATCACAAAAATGAAGAAAATAGGTGTTCTCGGCGCCGGAACCTGGGGAATGGCGCTCGCGCGCATGCTCTGCAACGCGGGAAATGAAGTGCTTGTCTGGTCTGCCCTGGAGGCTGAAATAGATCAGCTGAGAGAGAGCCGCAGGCATCCGAAACTGCCGGAGATGGTGATTCCCGATGCTCTTCTTTTTACAAAATCGATCGAGGAGGTCTGCAGAGACAAGGACATTCTGCTCTTTGCGGTGCCCTCGGTCTTTGTCCGTTCAACAGCGGCCTCAGCCCGTCCCTATATACCGGACGGACAGGTGATTGTAGACGTGGCCAAGGGAATTGAAGGGGATACCCTGATGACTATGTCAGAAGTGATCCGCAGTGAGCTGGAAAAACCGGAGAGCGCGGAAAAGGGAGCAGAGGGAATCTCCTGCGGTCCGAAAAAAGCTCGGATCGTAGCTCTCTCGGGTCCTACTCACGCTGAAGAGGTGGCAATGGATATGCCGACGACGATCGTATCCGCCTGCGAGGATACCGCCGCTGCCGAGATGGTCCAGGATATTTTTATGGGAAGCCCGGACAGGCCCACCTGCATGCGCGTCTATACCAATACAGATGTGAAGGGTGTGGAGCTCTGTGGAGCACTGAAAAATATCATCGCCCTCTCTGCCGGTGTCTCAGCCGGGATGGGATATGGAGACAATGCCCGCGCTGCCCTGATCACCAGGGGACTGGCTGAAATTGTGCGCCTGGGCGTGAAGATGGGATGTTCCGAGCAGACTTTTTACGGACTGGCGGGCATGGGAGACCTCATCGTCACGGCGACCAGCCGCCACAGCCGCAATAATCGGGCGGGATTCCTGATCGGACAGGGCTGTACACCTGAGGAGGCAGTGGAAAAAGTCGGAATGGTCGTAGAGGGCATCAACGCCCTCCCTGCCGCGGCGCGGCTCGCGACCCAGTACGGTGTGGAAATGCCGATCGTCTCCTTTATGGACGGCGTCATCCGCTGCGGTACAGATCCCGGCGAGGCCGCCGCCCAGCTCATGGGCAGACGGAAAAAATCAGAGATGCCTGCGGCGGAAGGAGAGTATTATTTTGCCAGACTTCTGGCCGAGGCCATCCGCGGAGGCTACCTTTCGACAAAGTGAGAGCAAAAAAAGACATCCGGCTGCGCCATTATGGCTGCGGACCGGGTGTCTTTTTGTTCAATCGTCTTTCAATCGTCTTTATGTCCAATTGTCTTTTTGCCCTTCCCTTTTTTACACTTAACTCTTTTATTACGGGTCTTTCTGCTTTCTACTCTTGACTCAGATCGAGGTATTTTCCGTCCAGGACGTCCTTCAGATACTGGCCGTATTCATTTTTCTTCATGACTTCATAGGACATCATGACCTCTGTCCTGGTGATCCAGCCGTTCAGATAGCCGATCTCTTCCAGGCAGCCGATCTTGCGGTGCTGGTGCTGCTCCATGGTTTTGACGAAATTGGTTGCGTCAACAAGACTCTCGTGGGTCCCTGTGTCGAGCCATGTAAAGCCCTGACCCAGCAGCTCAACGTGCAGCTCATGCTTTTCCAGATAAATGCTGTTCAGATCAGTGATCTCATATTCTCCGCGCGCAGAAGGCTTCAGGCTCTTGGCAAATTCCACTACCCGGCTGTCATAGAAGTAGAGGCCGGTCACACAGTAGTTGCTCTTGGGATGTTTGGGTTTTTCCTCGATGGAAATAGCTTTTCCGTTCTTGTCAAATTCCACGATGCCGAAGCGCTCGGGATCATCCACATAGTAACCGAATACGGTAGCTCCCTTTCCGCTTTCCGCTTTCTTAACGGCGGCGCGCAGTCTCTTTTTGAGACCGTGTCCGGCGAAGATATTATCTCCGAGAACCATTGCCGCGGGTTCGCCGTCAATAAATTCTTCACCGATCGTGAAAGCCTGGGCAAGACCGTCCGGAGAAGGCTGGGATTTGTAGGAAAGATGGATGCCGAACTGGTGCCCGTCTCCGAGCAGGATTTCGAAGCGGGGGAGATCCTGCGGGGTGGAGATGATCAGGATGTCCCGGATTCCGGCGTTCATCAGAACGGAAATGGGATAATAGATCATCGGCTTGTCATAGATCGGGAGAAGCTGTTTGGATGTGACCATTGTCAGCGGATAGAGCCTGGTGCCGGAGCCGCCGGCGAGTACTATGCCTTTCATGAATATCTCCTCTCTTCCACATCGGGGGATGTCCGCGCTCCCGCACAGACATACAGAGTAAAAAAACAGCACATCAGCGCAATACTTTACCCTTTACAAGGCATGCCGGAGCACGTCTGTGCGCAGGCATCTTTTGCTCTTATCATCATAACACACTTGCAGTTATGAGCCAAGCTTACAGGCAGGCAGGGCAGGGTACTTGAGTGAGTCATTTTCCTCTGCCTGGATTCGCAGAATATCCTGCCAGGCTTCTTCGTCGATCTCTCTCCCGGCGAAGTGCTTCCCGCGGTCAGCTTCCGTGATTTTCCTGATCACACGGCAGGGATTGCCTGCGGCGACAGACCAGGCAGGAACATCGCGGGTTACTACAGAACCGGCGCCAATCACAGAATTATCGCCAATGGTAACACCGGGACAGATCACTGTATTTCCCCCGATCCATACATTATTCCCGATGGAGATATCAATCCCGTACTCATACATGGTGTTTCTCGTGGCGGGATGAAGCGGGTGCCCGGCAGTATAGATGGCAACGTTCGGCGCAAGCAGTACATTGTCTCCGATTCTGATTTTTCCCACATCGATCAGCGTACAGTTATAGTTCGCGAAGAAGTTCTTTCCGACTTCGATGTTTTTGCCGTAATCACAATAGAAGGGGGGATTGATAAAAGTGGAGTCATCGGACTTCCCGAGAAGCTCAGCCACAATTTTCCTGATTTCGCTGAAATCAGACCTGTCGACAGTATTCAGCCTCTGGGTGAGGCGCCTTGCGGTCTTTTGTTCTTCATATACTGCATCGTCTGCAATATAGACCATCTCCCGATCTCTTCTTTCCGCATTTGTCATTTTCATCAATCTGTTCCTCCGGGAATTGTACTCTCTGCTGTTTGCCGCTTGCTGTGCCGGCCTGTCTGCGGCAGGATCTGCCGGGGCTGTCTGGCACAAAAGGAGTACAGGGCACGAAGCAGGATGCAAAAGAAAAAACACCAAAAAACCGTAGTTTTTCGGTGTTTTCGCCCCTGCCAAGAGTCGAAGCGACGGGATTCGAACCCACGACCTCTGCGTCCCGAACGCAGCGCTCTACCAAGCTGAGCCACGCTTCGATGTATATAATTTTCTTTAGCAAAAATATTTTACTAGAGAATGAGACGAATGTCAAGAATTATTTACGAAAGCCATCGCGATAACAAGTGAAAAGTTAAATTCCACTCTGACGGGGTCAAAGTGGAAAGCAGTCTTTCTC
>JAUNEM010000028.1 GCA_030525515.1 Eubacteriales bacterium | reverse complement strand
CAACGATCACAGCCTCAACGATTAACCTCAACGATCAGCCTGAATTATCAATTGCAATGACCAAGTGCTGTAATCAGCTGCTGTCCCTGCCCTGCTTCTGCTGGCGCAGTCTGTTCAGAATGTTCTGAAAATACTCGGGAAGAGGTGCTTCTGTCTCGATATATTCTCCGCTCACAGGATGTACAAAGCCCAGGATCTGCGCATGAAGACATTGGCCATGGGTCGTAAAAGGAGCTTTTTTGCGGCTGCCGTAGACAATATCCCCGAGAAGCGGATGACGGCACCATGAGAGATGCACGCGGATCTGATGCGTGCGCCCCGTCTCGAGCCGGCATTCAATATAGGTATAGTCGCCGAACCGCTCCAGGACTTTGACGTGGGTGACAGCGCTTTTGCCGTCCGGCCGGACTGCCATTTTTTTGCGGTCCGAGGGATCCCGGCCGATCGGGCGGGAAACCGTGAGGGTGTCCTCTTTGATGTTTCCAAGGACGATCGCGCGGTATCTGCGCACGATGGAATGATTTGCCAGCTGTTCTGCAATACTGCGGTGAGCTGTATCGTTTTTGCAGATGATGATGCTTCCGGTGGTATCTTTATCAATCCTGTGGACGATACCGGGCCGGAGAACTCCGTTGATTCCGGAGAGACTGTCTCCGCAATGAAAAAGGACCGCATTGACCAGGGTGCCGGTGTAATGACCGGCAGCGGGGTGTACCACCATGTCCTTGGGCTTATTGACTACGAGTACGTCGCTGTCTTCGTAGAGGATATCGAGAGGGATGTCTTCAGGAAGAATGTCCGGCAGCATGCGGACCGGCAGGTATACAGAAACCTTTTCACCCCCGGCCGCGCAGGTACTGGGCTTGAGAGCTTTTCCCTCCATATGGATATGCCCCTCTTTGATCAGCTTTTTGAGATAGCTTCTGGACTGTCCGGGAATACGGGATGCCAGAATCTTGTCGATCCGGTCCCCTGCTTCTTCCGCGGTAATAGTGAAAGAAAAAGCGTCTCCTGCAGAGCTTTCATCTCCTTCGCTCTCCTCTTCCGTCAGATCGTCCGCCGCTGACTCGGGGATTTCCTCTTCTGCCGGCTCATCCGCCGCCGTGTCAGGGGAGTCATAAGCTGTCCCTTGTGCATTGCAGGGGCAGACCCCCTCCGGACAATCCTGAACAGGAAGAGTATGATTGATATCTGCTGTGATGTCTTTTTTCATGTATCCCCCTGCTGTTTTTTGAGAAAATCAAAGTCCTGATCATCTTTGTAATAAAAAATCATAAGAAGCACCAGGGCAAAGGCGGAGCAGGTGATGTAGATATCTGCCACGTTGAAAATCGGAAAATCAATCAGGGAAAAATAGATGAAGTCACGCACGTAGGAAAGAAGAATCCGGTCAATCAGGTTTCCTGCCGCGCCCGCCGCGATAAAGTAAAGACAGATACGAAGGGGTGTGTAATAACTTGTGCGGGGGATACGGAAAAGAACATAACCGATCACACAGAAAGCCACCGCAGTGATGATAAAGAAGAAAATGCGGGCATCCTGGAGAATACCGAAAGCAGCGCCCCGGTTCCTGATGAAAGCCAGTTCGAGTACGCCGGGAATCAGCGGCACATGTTTTCCGTCTCCAAGACCCTTCACTGCGAGATGTTTGGTATACTGATCGAAAATGATCAGCAGGGCTGTGATCAGGAAGGCGGACAGACTTCTTCTAAAAGAAAATGTATGCTTTTTTTCTGTAGTATTCATGAAAAATGACCAAAATAGTAAGTGCCATGGCTGCTTTGCTGCCATGGCACAGAGTCTTTACAATAGAATCTGCTGAGCGCAGCCGCTTTTGGGTTGATGGCCGCGCGAAAAACACCCGGCGGAAACAATCCATTCCGGATGAACAAGATCCGGCAAATACTGTCATTCAGACAAAAGGTATATGCAGTATTTGCTCCCCGGCCTGTCTGTCAGCATAAAACACAGACCTAAGCAAAATCACAGATTCCGGCAGTGATCAGAGATTACATGTTGGTGAAGGGCATGTCCAGAGCTGCGCTGCCGTCCTTGTCCGCGCCAACAGGAGTGGAAATATCTCCGCTGATATCTACAGTGGAAGGTGTGATGACAAAGATATAATGGGAGATCTTCATCACATTGCCCTGCACTGCATAGCAGGAACCGGATGTGAAATCGATGATACGCTGGGCGATATCAACATCCAGACCCTCAAGATTCAGGACTACAGTGTTGCCGGCCAGAATCAGATCGGTGACATCGCGGGCATCATTGACGGAAGTGGGCTTTGCGATACATACCTCCATACCTGATTCGGAATACTGGCGCTTTACGGAAGGCCTTTGGGAAGGAGCATTTTCACGTTCCGGAACATTGCGTCTGCGGGGACCTCTTCCTGCTGCGTTGTTATCAATTTCTGCCATATCTTCATCCTCTTTATCGAATACCGGATCCTCTTTTTCGGGTTCCTCATCATAGTACGGGCTGTCTTCGGTTTCGTTTTCCTCATCGTAAGGATCGTCGTTAAATTTCATCGCGTTGATGAGTTTGTCCATTACACTCATATGTTTTCCTCCATTTATCTATCTTAACATTGCGGAAGCGTCAAATATCGTAATTTCTAGCTCCAAAGATGGCTGTTCCAACACGGATATGTGTGGCACCTTCCTCAATGGCAACCTCGAAATCGCCGGTCATACCCATGGAAAGGATGCGCATAGACACATTATCAATGGATTGCGAAGTGATGTCAACAGATAATTTTCGGAGTTTTTGGAAGTACCCGCGGCTGGTTTCGGGATCCTCGGTATAGGGAGGAACAGTCATGAGACCGCAGATATGAATGCCGGGAAGGGGCGCGATCTCTCTGATCAGCGGGAGAACCTGGTCATATCCGAGACCGAATTTGCTCTCCTCTCCCGCTGCGTTGACTTCCAGCAGGATGTCCATGACTCGTCCGGCTTTGACGGCTTCTTTGCTGATGGTCTGAGCCAGCGCCGCGCTGTCTACGCTGTGGATCATGACAGCTCTGTCCATCAGGTATTTGACTTTGTTTCTCTGAAGGTGCCCGATCATATGCCACTGGATGTCGTCCGGAAGCTGCGGATATTTTTCGATGATTTCCTGTACGCGGTTTTCACCGAAAAAGCGCTGTCCGGCGTCGTAGGCCTGACGCAGGTCTTCGACGGGCTTAGTCTTTGTGACACAGATCAGAGTGACATCTTCCCTGGAGCGGCCTGCTCTGTCACAGGCTGCCTGAATACGCTCTTCCACAGAGCGGATATTATCGGCAATCATTATGTTCTCCTTTGATGGCTTAGTAATTGTTGAAACTGATCGAATCCGCATGAAGTACGATGTAATCATACTCCTGCAGACCGTAGAGTTCATTGGGCTTCACAATGGCGTATTCATCATTCTGCATCGAGACGGTGACCTGCACGAAATCAGGATATCCCTTGTTATTATAATAAACACCTATAAGTTTTTCTTTTCTGCCCAGAGTATATTGATCTATGGAATCGCGTTTCTCCAGGATCATTCCCTCTTTCAGGTAGGAATTGCTGAGGTAATAGCTGTCCTCTGTCTCGCTGTAAGGAGAAAGGGGAATGAACTGGGTACCGCTGCTTCCGGCGTTCCCCGCATCCGTATAGTAGCGGACGAGAACACCCTTCTGGTTGTTGGTGCCATCGATGACATAATCCTTGGGAACCAGGAAAAACTCTCCTTCCGTGATGGAGGAGACCGGAACCTTCAGGCCTTTTTTCTCATTTGACAGAATTTCTATATCCACGAAGCGGTCCATGCAGAAGTTTTCCATAGAGTTGGAAAAGGTCAGGTTGACAAACCAGTTTCCGTCCTTGTCTTTGCGCCTGGAGACGGAGGCCCAGGAGGTATAGCCGTTTTTCAGAAAACGGACTTCGACATACTTCTCTTTTTTCAGGCGTCTGGCGGTGTCGGCGGAATCGACCATGACTGCCACAGACCAGTTTTCATCAGTGACAAGACGATAGGCAGGTTTTCCCTCGCTGACCCTGGCTCCGTTTACCAGCTGTGCCTTTTTGCAGGCTGAGCTGTCAAAGTCTTTCACAGACAGGGTTTTGAAGGTCATGCCGTTATAATTGTCATAGGAATAAACGATCGATCCGGTTTCGGCGGCTTTCACGGCATGCAGGGTCGTGGACTTGAGATCCTTGATACCCTTGAGGATGGCACGGTTGCTTATTTTCTGTGCCTGACTTGCCGAGGCACTTTTAAAATCATATACCGTGTAGAATCTGGAGGGACTGAAATCAGAGACGAAATTGATCACCTGGTTCCGGAACTGAGTGAAATCTCTGTCAGTGTAATAGTCCATGGCCTTAATATCGGGATCTGCGTAATCGGCAATCTCTCCGTTTTCATCCACAGAATACGCGAGACCGCCCACCCGTACGCGGTCTCCTTCCTTATTATAATAATTGATTGTTCCGGTATATCTGCTCTTCACCAGAGTCTCACTGCGGAGGGCGATTCCCCGGTAGATCTCATTCTGCGATAAGGTACCCATGCGTACTTCGTAGAGCTCTGTCTTGTCTGAAGTGACAAAGGAGATCACACTGAAGAGGACATAGACCAGAATGATAAAAAATATGAATATGCCGATGTTCATGCGCACCGGTATTTCAGGGCGTTTCAGGCGCCGTCTTTCTTTTTTTTCCATAGGTTTGCGCAGTCAGCCTGCTGATAAAAGCAGGCAGGGACGACTGTTTCCTGTCCCTGCCCGTTTGTACTTAATCATTACCGATCAATAAACGAATTTGTGAATAAACAGCGATGGGAGAACTCACAGGAGCTGAACAGCGCGTCGTTTATTCATGCATAAATAAACAGCGGGCAAGCGGCCGCAAAGACGGTACCGGATGCCTGACCTGCCTGCGGCGGATTGCCGGGAGAGCCGGTCAAAGAGCAGCAGTGATGCAGTCCCTGAACTCTTCCGGGATATCATGCGCGTCGATGGAGAGACTCACGTAGAAATCAACACCGGAATCTTTGCTGATGCTCTGGAGCTTGCGGATGGGATATGTGATGTCAGTGCCCACGATATGGGCGATCCTGAGAAATCCATCAAAATACATCTGTTCAAGATCGTGATCCTGTGAAATGATACCGCTTACAAAGCCAAGGAACTGATCACAATTATCAATCTTGTAATCCGGGACGTTGACAAGGCGAATCTTGGTATTGAGCTCGTACATATGCTGCGAGCTTTTGTCAAGATAGCAGATGCTGCCCAGGGTAGTCTTAATCTCGCTGTTGGCTTTGTTCAGCATCCACGTCGTCTTTCCTTTGCCTTTGTTACCGGTAATCAGATGAACCATTTGACAAAACCTCCTAATTATTTATTGTCTATACCTGTAAATTTCGCTTCCCACCGGAAGAGGTGCATAGCGAATTACATAAATAACAGTTTGTTACCTTGAATCATTATAGTTGAAACGGGTGAAAAATACAACAAGTTACAATACTCTTTCAGGGCAGCCGCTCAGGTCTTGCCGAATATTCTTTCAGGGCAGCCGCTCAGGCCTGGCTCAAGCCCTGCCGGTAAGGGGCGCCGCTCAAAGTCAGTCGGCATAATCGCGCTCCTGTCTCAGGAGCTTATTCATGGATTCGTACAGAGCGGGCGAATCCTCTGCCCCCAGGACGACCGAGACAAATTCCCTGTTGCTGCTGTTATGGGACAGGATGATGAGACAGCTGCCCGCCTGGTTGGTCGTGCCCGTCTTTCCGCCGATGACTGTGATATTGGCCGGGGCTTTTGCTGTTCCGAGGAGATAATTATCTGTGGAAGGAACTTCGATTGCCCGGATATTGCCATCCTTGTCATGGAAAACAGTGCTGTAATAGTTCAGTTTGATCAGTTCGCGGAATTTTTCATATTTGAGGCATTCTTGGAAGATCAGGAAGAGATCATAAGCTGTTGTGTAGTGGTCCTTGTCGTGAAGGCCGTGGGGATTGACAAAATGAGTGCAGGTTGCGCCGAGTCTGGCAGCTTCTTGATTCATCATATCAATAAATTTGTCGTAGGTGCCCCCGATGTGTTCGGCGATCAGGATGGCAGCATCATTCGCGGAGTAGACCATCAGATAGTGCAGGGCCTGATCCAGGGTCATTTTGTCGCCCGGTTCGATTCCTATGCGCTGCGCCTCCCATTCCAGCCCTGCGACACTCGAGGATGCCTTGAGCATTGTGTCCATGTCGCCGTATTTGATGGCCAGAAGGGCAGTCATGATCTTAGTGGTGCTTGCGGGATATATGCGGTCGGTAATATTGTTCTCGATCACAGTGATACCGCCGTCAAGGTCAAACAGGGCCGAGGCATAGTTTTTGCCGATATTGAGGGCAGCTCCCTCTCCGGGAACACACATGTCTTTGGCGAAAAGCTCTGTGCGGCCGCTAAAATCAGCAGAAACAGCTGTCAGTGAAAAGCTGCTTCTGCTGATATTGTCATTGTATGAAGATATGTAACCGCGGCTGCATCCGGTCAGAGCAAAGATCAGGGCTGTGGACAAAACCGCGCAAAAAACTCTCCTGAACAGAAAACAGGGCTTTCCTCTCTTTCCTGAACAGGAAAAGTGTCTTAGCGTAGATAAATTCATCATAGGTACTTACTTATAAATTTCGCGCCATTCCATATCTCCCCGGTCAAGTGACTTGATCAGGAGTTCGGCGGTCGCAAGATTAGTGGCGAGGGGAATATTGTGCATGTCACAAAGTCTCACAACAATGTTGACATCAGGTTCATGGCGCTTGGCCGTGAGGGGATCACGCAGGAAAATAACCAGATCAATCTCGTTGTGCTCAATCTGGGCGCCGATCTGCTGCATCCCTCCGAGATGGCCTGCCAGAAGCTTATGGATCGAGAGGTTCGTCACTTCTTCAATCAGCCGGCCTGTTGTCCCGGTGGCGCAGACATCATTTTTGGCGAGTATCCCCCGGTACGCAATACAGAAGTTCTGCATCAGCTTTTTCTTCGCATCATGTGCTATCAAGGCAATTTTCATCTGAGTACCTCTGAGAAGAACGAATATCAGAGCAAAAGGGATGAGACGAAGGCACCGTCTCTCCTGATGGTCAGTGTTTTTCAAACCTGAGAGGACATGCAGACCTGCGCTGGAAACCGCATGTCGACTAATGTGACAACTGTCTGTGTCAATAATGATGACGGTCAATAATAACTGTCAATGTTAACTGTCTATTATGATGGCTGTTCAGTACCTGCCGGGCTGCTGCATTCGCACATTGAGGATCACTCCTATGCCGGCATACAGACATACCAGGCTGGTCAGACCATAACTTACAAAAGGAAGCGGAATACCTGTGTTCGGCAGGATCCCGGTGGCAACACCGATGTTGAGGAAGCTCTGGAGACCAATCCAGGCACCCATTCCGGCAGCTATGACCCTGCCCTGGGAATCGACAGCCCTTGCGGCAATGATGAAACACTTAAAGGTTATGATGAAGATGAGCAGAACGACCGCGCAGCAGCCGATAAAGCCGAATGTTTCGCCGATCACCGTAAAGATAAAGTCGGTCTGGGATTCCGAAATAAATCCTGTGTTGAGCAGAGAATTGATCTCCTTTCCCCTTCCTATGATCTGCCCCGATCCGATTGCTGTCATTGAATTGATCGTCTGATAGGCTGTGGAATCCGCATAGTTCTCGGGATGAAGCCAGGCCAGGATCCTGTTCTGCTGATACACCGACAGAAAACTGCCTGTTCCCTGGACGGCCTGTGAAATGACCCAGAAAAAGGAAGGAATCACAGCCACGAGCACAGCCGCAACGATCGGCCATTCCAGGCCTCCGACATAGATTATCACACTGAAGATCAGCAGCAGCATCACGCTGGTTGAAAAATCAGGCTCTTTGAAGACCAGATAGACCGGCGGAAGAATCAGCAGAATACTGATCAGCAGATGCAGAGGACGGAACATTATTTCCCTGTAAGTTATTATGAACTCTGCAAAAAATAAAATCAACAGAATTTTTGCCGCCTCAGAAGGCTGGAAAGTGATTCCGAAAAGGTTGATCCAGCGCTGGGCGCCGCCGCCCGACGAGCCCACACGGAGCACAAGGGCCAGGAGTCCGATCGAGGCCGCGTAATACAGCCAGTGCAGCTTCAGAATATAGTGGTAATCAAATACTGAAACGAGGAGCATGAGGATAATTCCCAGAGTGAAGCCCAGCATCTGCCTGCGGTAGAGCTCGGGCGCAGCGTGCTGGATGGCAAGCAGCCCGCAGTAATTGAGGGCGCAAACCAGCGCTATCAGGAAGAAATCCATTTTTTTAAAAGAAAATTTTTTCAGCATGAGATTTACTCCAAAAGAATCCGGCGGTCAGTCCGCTTCTCTGTCAAGGACGACCTGATCTACGATCTGGTCGAGCTGATCGGGATAATAAAAATAGCGTATGATGTCCGCGCCGAGATTTGCCGCATAGGTGGAGGTGTATCCGTTGGGGATACGGACAGCCAGGGCGATCTTATCAACCTTTTCAAGGTCCGCTTCGTTCCAGGCACCGGGTTCATAGTAGGGGGCGTAACCTACAAACAGGGCGTTGTCAGGCATATTTTCCTGCTGGGCCGTACCTGTTTTTCCGGCTACAGGATATTCCCAGAGAACATTGAAGGCGTTATAACCGGTAGCTACACGACGCATGCCGCGGTGGATACTGTTCCACTGATCTTTTTCCAGAAGGACAGTGTGGGCGGTTTTTGATTCGTGCTTCTGGTCTGAACCGTCCTCACCCACTGTCTTCTTGATCAGTGTGAGTTCATAGTCTGTGCCTCTGTTAGCGACGGTGGAAACATATCTTGCCAGACTGGATGTCGAGAAGGCGTTTGTCTCCTGACCGATCGCGCCACGGATGGGATCTCTGGTCAGCAGACGGGGTTCAGACTCGGTGATTTCTACACCGGACAAGGAGTCCAGACCGTATTTGGCGGCGTACTTGCGGATCCTTTCGACGCCGTACTCATTGTCATAGGCCGGATCGGTCTTCCTGTCGTCGTTATCATCGTCGTCATCGTCATCATCGTATTCGGTTTCGTCTTCCTCATCGTGCAGTCCCAGCCTGTATCCCATCTCATAGAAATACATATTGCAGGAATTGGCGATGGCACCTTCGAGATTCTGTTTTTTGTGCCTGCCGGGATAGATCCAGCACTTGGGCGGATCAGGGTCTTCGGCAACTTTTTTGAAAGTCCCCTTCTTTTTGCACTCGACAGTGTCATTGATCGTAACGACTTCCTCGCTCAGCGCAGCGGTCGCGGTGACCATCTTGAAGGTGGATCCGGGGGCTGTGAGCTGCTGGGTCGCGTAGTTGAGGAGAGGTTTGGCAGGGTCATTGACAAGCTCATTGTAGTAGGACTCGTCATTGATCCTGTTGGCGTTGTATCCGGGATAGGATACCAGGGCGCGCACGTTTCCATTGCGGGGATCCGTCACAACGGCGGAAGCCGTGGAGGGATAAAGATGCAGCTGGGCGGGGGTCAGATCCATTTGCTCGATGCGATTGCGCATGAACTGGTAGGCGGTTTCGCCCCACTCGTAATCAAAGCTCTCCTGTTCTTCGTCGTCGATCTCCACAATATCCTGATCCAGAAGGAGCTGGCAGACCTGGTCTCCGGTGACTTCCTGGTTGATGATCAGATATTTGTAGAAGGCGTTGCGCATATCTCTGTCATTGAGAGAGCCGCTGTCCGCACCGATCACATCGTCGAAGAAGGTGAGGATACCTTCAAAAATTTCATCATCGCCGGGGTGGTCTGACTCAAGCCTGAGGTACTGGCTGGAAGTGTCGATCCAGCCCTTGCGGATGTATTCCATGATCAGATCGTGGAAAGAAACATCGCCGTCCTTCCATTTCTTGAAGACCTCGTTGTCCCCGCCGCTCTCCTGAATAGTGTTGGTGAGAACACCGTAGTCGTAGAGAGCCTGGCTAAGAAGATTCTGGTAATACCTTGTCTCCATTCCGACATATTTGAAGATATTGGACGGGTGCCTGATTTCCTCCAGGATCTCACCGCTGCGGCGCTCCCGGAAACTCTTGAATTTTTCGGCGACTTCCCTTTCGGTGTCGCTGGCTTCTTCGGATGTGAAGTGCCTTGTGTCAAGGATATTGGTCAGACAGGATGTGTAAACATTGCTGATCGGAATACGGATCTTGTTGCCGTCCTCATTTTCCGATATCTCCTGATCCAGGATGGTGTCCTGCAGCTTTTCGAGTATGATGCTGCGGAGGTTGTCCTCTATGATCATGTAAGTGCTTTTCTGCAGATCATAGTCGATCGTGAGATAGACATCTCTCCCGTCCCGGGGCTGATAGCTCTGCTCCGCCGCGGAGACTTCCGAGTTGTCGACCGGCATGTCAGTGATTCGGCCGATGTTGTCGACATTGAAGGTCTCCTGACCGCTGACCGCGTGCAGGACTGCTTCTTGGGAGGCCTCTATGCCGGTCAGGCCGATCATGTCGCCCTCGTGATAAAGGGGATGTCCCTGCTCATCGGTCCCGGCATGCTCCTCTTCCTCCAGATAGCTCTCATCCGCTTCGCCGGTATAACCGATAATATTGCTGAAATAAATGATGCCGTCTGTATATCTGCGGACGAGTTCTTCTTCGATCTGAACGCCGTCCGTGGAGGAATTGAAGCGCGTCTCGATGGCTTTTTTGGTCTTCGCGGGCACGTTCTTGGCGAGCACGGTGGAAATATATTTCTGATAATAATTTAAAGAGAGATTGTAACGGGCAATGACCATATCGAGGACGACCTTCCGGTCGTTCTCCGTAGTACTGATCCCGTATCTGTCAGCGAGATCGCTGATGACATCCTCGGGGGACTTGTTCAGTTCCTCTTCGGACAGATCCGCCGGATCAGCGTATCCGTAGACGTCGGCCAGGAAGCGCTTTTTGGCAGTCGAGCCCATTTCCTTGAAATAATAGCTGCCGCCGTTGAGGACGATGTTAAAGTCGTTGTACATTTTCCCGCCGTTTTCATCGACGATCTCAATGACTTCTTTGATCGTGTTGTTCAGCACCGACTGGTCTGTAGAGGAATCCTCCGTGAGATCATTCATCGTGATGTTGTAGGAGGAGACAGTTTCGGCGAGAACTTTGCCTTTGGCATCGTAAATCTTGCCTCTTTTCCCCCGTGTCACAACTGTGCGGCGGATACTGGTCTCAAAATCGCTCAGATACCGTTCTCCGTTGACGATCTGAAGCCAGTGCAGACGGTAGATCAGGATTCCGGCCAGAGCGATGCAAAGGATTGCAAGAAAATAGGACCGGCGGCGGCCGGCTCTGGCAATCGCATCGGTCTTGCGTCTGTTATTATGTTTTTTGTTTTTTTTGCCGAAAACCTTTCCGGCTTCTTTGTCAACCAAAATGAATCTCCCTGAAATAATCCGGTATCACTGCCTTATTTTCTGTGTCCTGCCGCCGTCAGTCATACCTCTTTGCTCCAAAACCGACTCCCGGCAACTTCTGAGCACTTCGGCTGTCCGTCACGGTGTACCGGCGCTTCTGTTTTTTACAGACCTTCTGCCTCAGAGTCTTCTGTTCCGGCTTCCGGTGTCTGATCGGCATCGGTGATACAGCCGCACTCCCGCAGACTTGTATAGCACAGATCCCCGATCACCAGATGGTCAATGAGACGTATCCCCAGAAGATTCCCGGCTCTGCAGATCCGACCGGTGATTTCCAGGTCCATTTTGCTGGGGGTGGGATCACCGCTGGGATGATTGTGAAGAAGCATGATATTCACCGCTCCCCATCTGAGGGCGCGCAGGAATATCTCCCTCGGGGACAGCAGGGTGCAGTTGACTGTTCCCAGTGAGAGGACTTCTTCTCGCAGGAGGGCCAGCCGGTTGTCCAGCATGACCAGAATGGCCGTCTCTGTGTCCAGATGCCGCAGCTCTTCCATATAGTAATCAGCTACCGAGGAAGGGGAGCTGAAGACGAGGTTCCTCGAGGCCTGCTCACGCACCAGCCGTCTGGATATCTCGGCCAGAGAGAGAATCTTGACTGCCTTGACCTCTCCTATTCCGGGGATGCTCATCAGGTCTTCCCTGGTCAGCTGATGAAGCGCTGACAGATCCGTGGCTCCGCTCTCAAAAAAGCCCAGAATTTCCCTGCTGAGCTGCGTCGCGTTTTTTTCTTTAGTTCCGGTGCGCAGGATGATAGCCAGAAGCTCGGCGTTGGTCAGACTCCCGGCTCCGCAGGAAAGGAACCGCTCATAGGGCATCTCTTTGTGTCCCCGCAACTCCTCTCCCGCCGGAAATCCGGCTGATGGATCCCTGGTTTCGAGTGAGGGGGCAGCTGCCGGTCCGCAGGCTGTGGCGCCTGTACTGGTCTCTGACAAACCGCTGATATAGATATGATCTGCCGGATCAGTGTCCTTGGTTTTGTTGTAGTTGTTTCGTAATCTTTTCATGCAGTCTCCTTTCTGTTCTCCGGGCAGAAAAGGACATACACAAATTATTTTATATTTTTACAGGTATATGGTCAAGCAGATTCTGTTAAGATACCGGTGTCATTGCTGATGACGCCGGGTGCTGGTCACACCCGCACCAAATAATCCGCCGTTTGGCACGGACAAGATTATTCAAGACTCGCTCGCGAGTCTTGCGCGATGAATAGGGTAGAGACGGCCCTGCCGCCCTCTGCCCCCCGACCGGCCCGTGTCATAAAAGAATAAAAAACCGCGGCAGAAAAACCGCGGTTTAGATCATTGTTTTTGTCCGATGGATTTACGGCTGGTCTATACAGATCCGTAACAAACACAGTCAAATGGATCGAACACAGTCAAATGCTTACAAGCCCGCGGTCGACAAAATTCTGAACTGTGCGCAGAATGCCCAGCTTTGCATGGGGCCAGGTGAGACCGCCCTGGAAATAAACAGCATATGGAGGTTTAATGGGACCGTCCGCGCTGAGTTCTATAGAGGAGCCCGAGACGAAGGCGCCCGCAGCCATGATCACGTCGCTGTCGTAGCCGGGCATGGGCGCGGGGAAGGCATCCACAAAGCTGTCTACGGGGGAGGAAGCCTGGATTCCCTGGCAGAAGGCGATCACACCCTCGGGGTTTCCGAAAGTGATGGACTGGATGATGTCGTGGCGGGATTCCTGTCCGTCGGGGAGGACGGAAAAGCCCAGACGCTCATACAGGCTGGCGGCAAAGACAGCTCCCTTGAGAGCGGAGGCGGTCACAGTGGGGCCCAGGAAAAAGCCCTGGTACATAGAGGGAAGGACGTCCAGAGAGGGGCCGACTTCTTTGCCCAGTCCCGGAGAAGTCAGGCGGACGGCCGCGTTTTCCACGCACTCTCTGGTGCCCGCGATATAACCGCCGACCGGGGCCAGGCCGCCGCCGGGGTTCTTGATCAGGGAGCCGACCACCATATCCGCGCCGACGTGGGAAGGCTCGATCCGCTCGACGAATTCACCGTAGCAGTTGTCGGTCATACAGCGTACATCAGGCCTGATATTTTTGATAAAGGAAACGGCCTCCCCGATCTGGCTGACGGAAAGAGTCCGTCTGGTCTGATAACCTTTTGAGCGCTGGATGGTAACCAGGCGGATCCTGTGATCTGTGTCTTCCTGAAGAACCTTTCGTATCCCTTCAAAATCAAAATTGCCGTCGGGCAGCAGGTCCACCTGCCTGTATTGGATCCCGTACTCGGCCAGAGAACCGCGGGAGGGTCTGATTCCGATGACCTCTTCCAGTGTATCGTAGGGCTTTCCCGCCGCGGAAACGAGAATTTCCCCGGGGCGGAGGTTGCCCATCAGTGCCAGAGCAAGGGCGTGTGTGCCGCAGGTGATCTGCGGACGGACCAGGGCGTCCTCGGTGCCGAAATAGGAGGCGTAGACCTTCTCGAGCGCGTCCCTGCCGATATCGTCATATCCATAGCCGGTCGTCCCTTTGAGGTGGGCTTCCCCCACATGGTTTTCCTGCATGGCGCGGATCACCCGCAGCTGGCAGTAATCGGCGGTCTCATCAATGGCGTCGAAGCGCCCGCGGAGTTCTCTGAGTATGGGGGCGGCAAAATCCAGGACTTTTGCGGAGATGCCGAAAGCGGCGTACTGTTCGGAGAGTGAGTGCTCCATGCCGGATCCTGAAAGTATTCCGGCTGAGGAGGAAGGTGAAATGTTCATAACTTTTTGACTGTTTCCTTTCTGAGTGATTCAGGCGGTCTGGCCGTCGGCCGTACTGTGCTTTCGCGGTACGGCAGTGAAGGGGCGGGCTTTTTCCCGGGTTACAGCTCAAGCCCGGCGCGGATGATGCCTTCCATGTGGTTCAGGAGGGATGCCTCATCCGGAAAGCTGTCGAGGTCGATCCACGTCACATCCTTCTCCCTTCTGAACCAGGTGAGCTGGCGCTTGGCAAAATGGCGGGAGTCGCGCTTGATCAGGCGTACTGCTTCCTCCATGGGATATTCGCCGTCCAGAGAGCGGAGGATCTGGCGGTATCCGATTCCCTGCATTGAGACATCGTCCGCTGTGAGGCCCAGGGAACGGAGGCGGCGGACTTCTTCTTCAAGCCCCTCTTCCATCATTTTATCCACGCGGGCATCGATTCTTTCATAGAGCTTCTGACGGTCCATGGTAAAAACAAAAAAGACCGCCCGATAGGCCGGGGACCGCATACGTTCATTCCGGTTGTGCTCGGAAATACGAAGCCCCCCGCTCATACTGGCAAATTCCAGGGCCCGGATAATTCGTTTGACGTTGTTGGGGTGAATTGTCTGCGCCGAGACAGGATCGACTTTCAGGAGCCTTTCGTAAAGGACCGCGGGACCCAGCGTCCGGGCTTCCTCCTCCAGATCGGCACGGCATTGTGTATCTGCCTCCATCTCCGTGAAATCGATGCCGTAGAGAAGTGCCTGGATGTAAAAGCCGGTTCCCCCGACGAGGAAAGGGAGCCGTCCCCGGGTGCGGATTTCGTCAATTGCCGCTCTGGCCTCCTTCTGGAAGCGGACGACATTCCAGTTTTCCGTCGGGTCTGCGACATCGATCAGGTAATGGGGGATTCCTCTTTTCTCCTCTTCGGTGACTTTTGCGGATCCGATGTCCATCCCCCGGTAGACCTGCATGGAGTCCGCGGAGATAATACTCCCGGACAGGCGGCCGGCCAGAGCCACTGAGGCGGATGTTTTTCCCGTCGCGGTGGGACCGGCGATGATCACGAGAGGAGGGGCTGTCCCCATATTCTTTTCTTTTGTTTGTTCTGACATTTTTTCTCCTGCTGCATCTTTCCCGGGCCGTTCCCTGCTGACAGACGGAATGTCGGGCCATCATGGATGCTGTTAAAAAGGGGTTGTCACCTGTGGACAGACGGAATGCCGGTCGGGTATGGACGGTTATAAGATGCGCTTGAATTTCCGGTCGACCTCATACTGGCTCATTACAATCATGGTAGGTCTGCCGTGGGGGCAGTGATAGGGATTGTCCAGTTCCAGCAGCTCAGCGATGAGGGCTCTTGCCTCTTTCTCGGAGAGGCGGCTGTTACCTTTGACCGCTGCCTTGCAGGACATGGAAGCAACCCTGGAAATAATGGCATGCGGAGTCCCGCTGATTCTTTCATTCATGATTTCTTCCAGAATACTTCTGAGAAGACTGTCCGCGGATTGCCCGAACAGTTCGGTGGGAACAGCCCGGATGGCATAGGAGCCTCCGCCAAAATCCTCGATTTCGTAGCCCATGGCCGCAAATACAGTTCTGTACTGAAGATAGGCTGATTCTTCTTTCCCGCTGAGACGGATGACGGCCGGCGGCAGAAGCTGCTGGGACGCCACAAATACCGGAGCCTCAGAGGAAGCCCCCTCGTCCTTTCCCGTGCCGGCAGTGCTGCTTTGGCCATCCTGTTGAGGCAGGAGCCTTTCCAGAGAGAGGTAGTCCTCAGGATTTGCGCTTCTGATCTCGGGAGCGGAGTCGAGGCCGGGGTGTTCTCTTTGAATCCTGCGCATCATACGCTCATAGTTGACTTTTTCATGTGCGGCGTGCTGATCTATGATGAGAAGCTTTTTTTCGTATTCGATGATCCAATAGGTTCCGAAAACCTGACCTATGTATTTGAACTTCTCAGCTTTTTCATGGGTGAGAATATGACCCTCTTCTCCCCCGGCCGGCTGTGTCAGCAGCCCCTGCAGGGTGAGCTGGCCGTTCTCCTCCTGAACAGGCTCCTGCGCCGGGTTGGCCGTTTTCTCTCTCTGAACGGCCTCCAGTGTCAAGCCGTTCGTTTTCTCTCTCTGAACAGACTCCTGTGTCAGACAGTCCGTTTTCTCTTCCCGAACAGACTCCTGTGTCAGGCCCTCTGTTTTCGTTTTATGTTCCGGGGAACTTTCGGATTTTTCCTGAGGCGGCTCCTGAACAGGCCATGTGCGGTGGACCGGCGGCGAAAAAGTCTTCTCTGGTGTACTCCCGTAGGAACGCCGGTCGTCAAAGACAAAAGCATTGTCCGCAGAGGCATCTGCTGTGTCTGAGGATACCCGCGGGGAAACTTCAGGCCCGGATTGGGGACTGACGAAAGCACGGCCGGGAGCGGTGGGTGCTGAATCTGTGCCGGCCCCGGAAGGGGCGGAATCAGAGTTCCAGTCCCTGACGGGACTTTCTGTTTTATAGGAAACGGAAGGGGCGCCGGGAATCTGCGGTGTTCTGTCCGATTCAAAAGCTTCGGGCGCGTGGGCCTCACGAAGCTGCCGGGCTTTGAGATTTTTTTCTTTTCTGGCAAGAGCGCGCTCCTGCGCGGCCGTGTTCATGGTTGCCTTGGGGATCAGCTCTGTACTGTGCAGGGCGGCATGGACGCTTTCATTCAGGAACTGAAAGACAGCCCTGCGGTCTGTGAAGCGCACTTCCATTTTGGAGGGGTGGACATTTACATCCACATCCGCGGGATTCATTGTCAGATGAAGGACAGCGAAAGGAAAACGATGCTGCATGAGGTCAGTGCGGTATCCTTCTTCGAGGCCCGCGGAGAGCTCTTTGCTGCGAAGCATTCTTCCGTTGATAAAAAAAGTCTCGAAACTGCGGCTGGACCGGCTGACTTCGGGTCTGCCGAGAAAACCGTCCAGGACCATACCCTTTTCAGCGTCTTCCGCGTGTATGGAGATCACCGCTCCGGCTGTCTCCCTGCCGTAAATGCGGTAGATCAGTTCTTTCAGGCTTCCGTTCCCTGTCGTGTGCAGTTTGTCCTGACCGTTGACCCGATAGTGAAAAGAGATGTTGGGATGGGACAGCGCCTGCTTTTCGATCAGATCGGTGATGTAACCCGCTTCCGTCTGGGGCTGACGGAGAAATTTTTTTCTGACGGGGATACTGCCGAAAAGATTTCTCACAATGACAGTGGTTCCGTTGGGAGCGCCGATTTCCTCCAGATCGATGTTGACGGGCGCGTCGGGAGAATAGGAGGCCAGATGGTCGTTCAGGGCACGCGTGCCGGAAATGGCGCCGCGGACCTTGGTGATCATCTCGACCTGGGCGACGGAAGCGATACTGGCGAGGGCCTCACCTCTGAATCCCAGAGAAGAAAGACTTGACAGATCTTCCGCATCCCGGATCTTGCTTGTGGCGTGCCGCACGAATGCTTTGGCAATCTGGTCTTTTTCAATTCCGCATCCGTTGTCCGTGACCCGTATCATACTGATCCCGCCGTCTCTGATCTCGACAGTGACCGCGGTGGATCCGGCATCGATGGAATTTTCAACCAGCTCCTTCACGACATTGAGAGGCCGCTCGATGACCTCACCCGCCGCGATCCGGCTGATGGTTTCCTCGTTGAGAAGTCTGATTTCCATATCGTCTCCGTTTGCAAAATGCTTTTTATTCTTTTTCAGCGCAATATCCGGGGGTTAAGGTGTGGGATATAGGTGCAGAAAAAGAAACTTGCTTTATCGCGCAATACTCATGACTCCAGCCGCGGGAACTGCGCGGGAATATTAAACATAGACGTCTCTGTTACTCCGGCGCGTTCCACCGGTTCTTTAATCTGCTCTGAAGCCTGTAAAGTGTATTGAGGGCGTCGAGAGGGGTCAGGTTCTGGATGTCTACTTCCGCGAGGTCCTTGAGGACATCCTCATCAGAGGTGGTGTCGAAGAGGGACATCTGGGCCAGATCCACATCGTCGTAGTGGACAGGCTTGGAGGCCGGTTTGTTTGAGGATACATTTGTGCTGATACTCTGGAGCTTTTCAGTGATGTCATTATCTGTGAGCTGGGCGACGAGCTCGGTGGCCCTGTCGATCACGATGTCGGGAAGTCCCGCCAGGCGGGCGACCTGAATACCGTAGCTTTTGTCCGCTCCTCCGCGGATGATTTTGCGCAGGAAGATAATGTTCTCTCCGCTCTCCTTCACTGCGACACAGTAGTTTTTGACGCCGGGGATCTTGCCCTCGAGTTCGGTGAGTTCATGATAGTGGGTGGCGAAAAGTGTCTTGGCGCCCAGATAGTGTCTGTTGCTGATGTGTTCCACCACAGCCCAGGCTATGCTCATGCCGTCATAAGTGGACGTCCCGCGGCCGATCTCATCCAGAATCAGCAGGCTCCTGGAGGTGGCGTTTCTGAGAATATTGGAGACCTCGTTCATTTCGACCATGAATGTACTCTGGCCGCTTCCCAGGTCATCGGAGGCGCCTACCCGCGTGAAAATCCTGTCGACTACGCAGAGTTTTGCCTTCTCAGCGGGGACAAAACTTCCGATCTGCGCCATCAGAGTGATCAGGGCGACCTGCCTCATGTAGGTGGATTTACCTGCCATGTTGGGACCTGTGATGATACAGATGCAGTTCTTTTTGTTGTCCAGAACTGTGTCATTAGAGATGAAATCTCCCTTCTGCATCTGCTCGACCACAGGGTGTCTGCCCTCTGTGATCCGGATGCTTCCGCTCTCGTTGAAGGTGGGACGCACGTAGCGGTTTCGTTCCGCCACCAGGGAAAGGGAAGCGAAGACATCTATATGAGCCAGTGCTTTGGCAGCGCGCTGGAAGTCGGTGATCCTGGCGGCACATGCTTCGCGGATACTGCAGAAGGCATCGTATTCCAGTGTTCCCAGCTTATCCTCTGCATTGAGGATGCTGTCCTCGAGCTCTTTGAGACGGACTGTCGTGTAGCGCTCCGAACCGACCAGTGTCTGTTTGCGGATATAGTCGTCGGGCACCAGGTTTTTGAAGGAATTGGTGACTTCAAAGTAATAGCCGAAGACCTTGTTGTACTTGATTTTGAGATTTTTGATTCCGGTTCGCTCCCGGTCTTCTGTCTCCAGATCCATAAGCCACTGGCGTCCGTTGTTTCTGGCATCGCGCAGGTGATCGATGTCGGCGTCGAAACCGGGACGTATGATTCCGCCTTCGCGAACGGTAATGGGAGGCTCATCGACGATGGACTTTTCGAGAAGCTCGCGCAGATCAGTGAAATCCGCGATGGCATCGCGCAGAGCCGAAAGGCCGGCCTTTTTCCCGCTGCAGGAGGCAGGCTTTTTTCCCCGTGACTCCTCGTCTGAGGATTGTGAGACGGACAAATCCGCGCTGAGGGGATTCACGGGAGAATCCTCTTCTTCAAATGCTGCCAGCACGTTTTTGATGGGATCGAACATCCGAAGGGAATCGCGCAGGGCGATCATGTCCCTGGGATTGGCGGACTGGTAGGAAATGCGCGTCATCAGTCTCTCCAGATCGTAAATGGCGCTGAGGTATTCCCTGAGTTCATCCCTGTCAACACTCTGTCTGCAGAAGGATTCGACACAGTCCAGACGCTCCTCGATCTCCGCCCGGTCTGTGAGGGGCTGTTCAAGAAACTGATGAAGAAGCCTGGCCCCCATGGCAGTGCTGGTCTTGTCCAGGACCCAGAGCAGGGAGCCCTTCTTTTTTTTGTCCCGCAGTGTCCGGGTTAGCTCAAGATTCCTGCGCGTAGAGCTGTCCAAAAGCATGTATTTGCCGGAGGCATAGGCTCTGATCTGTGTGATGTTGGACAGGGCGTTCTTCTGGGTGTCATAGAGATACCTCAGAAGGGCTCCTGCCGCCAGGGTTCCAGAAGGAAAATCCTCAATGCCCAGGGAGAGCAGGGAGGAGACATGGAAATGTTCTTTCAGAAGGCTCACAGCCGAATGCTCTTCAAAACAGCTGCTGCCGATGGCGCTGATATGAACAGAGAGACGGTCCCGGAGATCGGACAGATCCAGCCTGCTCATGAGGAGGGCGTCGTTGCAGACGAGTTCGGCAGGGCTGTAGCCGACGATTTCGTCGTAGAGCTTGGAGGTGTCCGGAACCTCGGATACCAGAAAATCGCCTGTGGAAATGTCCGCCGCGGCTATACCGATCTGGGCGGTAGTATAGAAGGCGCAGAAAATGTAGTTGTTCCTGGTCTCGTCCAGGGCATTCATGTCCAGATTTGTGCCCGGTGTGACGATGCGGACCACCTCGCGGCGGACGATTCCCTTGGCCGTGCGGGGGTCTTCCATCTGTTCGCAGACGGCGACCCGGTGTCCGTTTTCGACCAGCCTTGTCAGGTAGCCGTCCACTGCGTGAAAGGGGACACCGCACATGGGGGCACGCTCAGCGAGCCCGCAGCTCTTGCCGGTGAGTGTCAGCTCCAGTTCGCGCGAGACCGTAATGGCATCATCAAAAAACATCTCGTAAAAATCACCGAGACGGTAAAAGAGCAGGCAGTCCGGATTTTCGTGCTTGGTGCGCAGATAATGCTGCATCATGGGACTGAGCCGGCTCATGAAGCCTTCATCTTCCGCCATTTGGGCGGAGGAGGTATATTTTGTGTAATCGTATAACTTTTCTGGCATTAAGATTTCCTGTTCAACTATTCTCCGGATTTACACTTTTATGATTCGGATCATTCACTCCTGTATATTCCGGATCACTCATTCCTGTATA
>JAUNEM010000168.1:3332-5643 GCA_030525515.1 Eubacteriales bacterium | reverse complement strand
AATCACAAGAAGAGCGGAAAACTTGCCAGGTTGAACTCGTTTGTGGGAAAAGAGAAAGGAGAAGAAACTAATGATACTTCATCAGATCATCACGTCACTGCTGGAAACAGATGCGTACAAACTGTCCATGGGGCAGGCAATATACCATTATTTCAGCAGATACAAAACGACTTGGTCATTTAAGTGCAGAAATAAAGACGTGCATTTTACACCTGAGATGGTACATGAGATTCGTCAGCAGATACAGGTTTACTGCAATTTGCGGTTTACAGAGGACGAGCTGGCCTATATTGACAAGATCCGCTGGATCAAAGGCTCCTATGTCGATTTTCTCCGTCTCTGGAAGCCCAGGTTCGAAGATTTCGAGATCACAGACGATGCGGAATGCGGGCTTTCCATTGAAACCAGAGGAACCTGGCTCAATACGTCCATGTATGAGATCCCGGTTCTTGCCATTGTCAACGAGGTATACTTCCGCATGGCACATGGTTACGACAGTCTGTTCGCAAGCTTCAAGGAAAGGCTCGAAGAGAAGATCGGATGGCTGCAAAGAGATGAACTGTGCATCGGAACCTTCAGTGAATTCGGGCTCCGCCGCAGGCTTTCCGCGGAAGCGCAGGATCTTGTGGTCAGGCGCCTGAAAGAGGAGAACCTCGGCAGTTCTGATTTTATCGGAACATCCAATGTATTCCTCGCAAAGAAATATGGCCTTGTTCCGGTCGGAACGATGGCACATGAGTGGATTATGTGTGTCGGACAGGGAGACCACAGGCACAATCCCGCGTATTCCAACCACTATGCGCTGGATGCATGGGTTAAGGAATACGGCGTCCTGAACGGAATCGCGCTTACGGACACAATCACAACGGACTGCTTCCTTCGTGATTTTGATCTTACTTTTGCCACCCTGTTTTCCGGCACACGGCACGATTCCGGCGACCCGTGTGAATGGGGAGAAAAGATGCTTGCCCACTATGAGTCTTTGGGAATCGACGCAAAGACCAAGACCCTGCTGTTTTCCGACAGCCTGAATTTTGAAAAAGCGGATGCCATATACAGCTATTTCCGCGGCAGGACTAAGGTCGCGTTCGGAATCGGCACTTACCTGTCCAATGACACAGAGGTTCCCGCACTGAACATCGTCATGAAAACTACTGCCTGCAACGGACAGGCGGTTGCAAAATTGTCAGATACACCGGGGAAAGGGATGTGCAAGGATGAAGGCTACATCCAGTATCTTGAATCCTGTATCCGATGGAGGATGGAACACAAAACGCACGTGCTGGCAAAGTGAGAAGGAAGGCCCTGACAAAAAAGATGTAAAAATGGAGACAGGGGACGGAGACAGGAGACAAAGAACCGTCCCCTGTCTCTGTCTTCTGGGTATGTTTTCTCTTTTCGTGATTGTCTTTCTTCTCAGGATGAGGGGACTGCTGTAAAGAGAAAACATTGCCTGCTGCTTACTCAGGAAGAGGTTTGCGTCGAAGCGCCGCAGACCTCCGCATGATCCCATCGGAGAATATCGACAATTGCAAAGCCCTGATCCGTAAGGCCTTGAAATGAGAGTTCTCCCCGGGTATCTCAGCGCAGAAGCGCTTCGACATGACAGAAAGAGAGGAAGATTATATGGGCGCTGTTGTTTTAACGAATCCTTTAATAGGACACAAATTATCCCTCCTCAGGGATAAAAACACGGGCACAAAGGAATTCAGGGAAATAATAGGTGAAATCGCGACATTTTTATGCTACGAAGCCCTGTCTGATGCGGCCCTGGAGGATGTGGAAATAGAGACTCCTATCTGCAAAACGCGTGTAAAAAGGCTGAATGAAGACAGATATGCCTTTGTTCCGATTTTAAGGGCCGGGACCGGAATGCTGGATGGTCTGCTCAAAGCTGTTCCCAATGCCAAAATCGGACACGTGGGATTATACAGAGATGAGAACACGCATGAACCTGTGCGCTATTATTATAAAATGCCGGAGAACATCGCGGACCGCGAAGTGCTGGTGCTGGACCCCATGCTGGCGACAGGAGGTTCTGCTTGCGATACGATCGACATGCTGAAAGAAGACGGCGTGAAAAAAATAAAATTCCTGTGTATCATCGCGGCACCTGAAGGAATTAAGAAACTGGAGAAAGTCCACCCGGATGTGCAGATCTTCGCCGCCGCCGTAGACGAGAAACTAAATCAAAATGCTTATATAGTTCCCGGTCTGGGTGATGCCGGAGACAGAATTTTCGGGACTTGAGAAAGAAGGAGGAGACGAGGGACGGTTCTAAGGAGACAGAGAACCGTCCCTTGTCTCCTTA
>JAUNEM010000168.1:0-3232 GCA_030525515.1 Eubacteriales bacterium | reverse complement strand
AAGGAGACAGAGAACCGTCCCTTGTCTCCTTATCAGCAGATCAGTGGAAAATGGAATCGAAGCCCGTCTGCTCTATGATTTCCGTCACGGCTTTGTTCTCGCCGTGAAGCGTTACTCCGCCCTGGCAGGCCTTGTGCATGATCAGCAGCACGCGCAGACCGGCGGAAGAGATATAGTCGAGGCGGCTGCAATCCACATCCACGTTCTCTACCGCCTGCTCTGCCTTTGTCTTTTCAAAGAAGGACAGCAGGCCCGGCGCGGTGATCGTATCGAGCCGTCCCGCCAGCGCAAGGGACAGGGTGCCCGCCTGAATGGAAGAGTCGACATGAAATCCCTTGGCTTCAGCGGACGGAAGTTCCACATCCTTTCCGCTCGGGGTGATTTTCCAGAAAGCGCAATGCTTCATGCCCTCAAGCACCGCAGCAGCCTGTTCCGGGCTGACCCTGTCCAGGGAATTCAGCTTCGGCATGTTTTCAGCGACATTGACACGCTCGGCTTTTAAGCCGTGTTTTGCCAGAAAAGCCATGGCTTTTTGGATGCTGCCTGCCATATCCGCAGGAGTGGCGATCAGCGAGTTTTTGCCGATCTCCACGTCCGACTTGTCCTTCGTCTGCTGCACTGAGTTTGCCATGATCTCCATGAAGCGATCACCCACCAGTGCGCGCATGACCATGACATACTGAAGGGCGCTTTCCACGTCCGCAATGAACCAGCAGCCGCCTTTCTTCTCCAATATGCGGCAGATATTGTCGCACAGCGCCCCGGCTTCCGAATCGGTAAAGTACATCAGCAGACCCTCCGTAGTGATGCAGACAGGTCCGTCGATGTCCTTCAGCGCTTCTTCCAGAGAATCATAGTTGGTTCCGTCTACCTCCCGATAGTGGACGAACTTTCTCTGCTCCGGCGGGAGCAGTTCACTGATTTTGTCCGATATTTCCCGAATGACCACCGGAAGATCCAGACCGTTATAGGGCAGGCCTTCCTTGCAAATTCGAGCGCCCTCGGTGTATAGCCGCAGGGAATGTCCACCGGAGTAAAACCGGATTCCTCCACCAGACGAGTCATTGTGCTGTAACGGGTTTCCAGCATGATCGTGCCGCCCAGTACCTGCTCCGGTGACGCCTTGGTGTTGGTGCTGTTCTGTGTCGCCTCCAGTGTAAGGCCCATGCTTTTCGCCAGGGCCGCCGCGTCCGTGTTGCCGTTTGCGGCTAACTGAAACAGCGTCATCCTGGCGGTATTGAACACAGGATTCACTTTTTCAAGAAGCGAATCATCTACAGGGACGTTATCCAAATTCCATGTGTTTTCCATAAAAAATCTCTCCTCAAAGTCCTGATTATGCATATTGCAGACTGCGCAACGAAAGGACCGTCCCCGTCTAAGCTGCTGTCCCCGCCTAAGTTGATGCCTGGCCGGTGGTCCGGCGGGCAATCAGTTTGGGATCATATTCCATACGGATGATCATATCGCTGTCAGTACCGGATCCCCTGCTGATATTTTTGCGGTAAATCATCTCGACAGCCATATGTCCTTTCTGATGGGAGAAGTGTTCCACGGTCGTCAGCGAGATTTGCGGCATGGCAGAGTACAGATTGTTGTCAAATCCGGCGACACTGACATCTTCCGGAACCCGGATTCCGCGGTCCGCAAGGGCTGCAAGAATACCAAAAGCTATGTCATCGCTGTTCCCGACAAAAGCTGTAGCCGGGGTAGCTGCGTCCAGGGCACGAATCGTCATCTCGTAGCCGGTGCGGTATTCCGCGCCGGTGTGCGGATACTCCGCATAGGCTTTCTGCGTAGGACAGAAGAGTTTGATGTATGTCGGATTAAGCCCGCTCTCACGATAATACTGCTGCAGTCCCGAGAGTCTGCGTGTGCGGCTGATTTCTTTTTTGACAACAGGTCCGGAGATAAAGGCGATGTGCTTATGGCCCAGCTGCAGGAGATGCTCTGCCATCAGCCTGCCGGGCTTCTGGCTGTCCAGCTCCACGGAATTGAAACGGGTTCCTTCAGGTTTATCTCCGATTGAAACCACCGGAATGCGTCTGGCGAGAGCATTGGCCTCAGTATACTTGGTCAGCGGATAGAGGGAAATCACACCCGCCAGTTCATTTTCGGCGAAAAGGCGGAAGTACGCATCCTCCCGCTCCGCACTCCGGAAAGTCACAGCCGTCAGGGCTGTGTAACCATATTCCCGGGCCTTCTCAATAATAGAATGAATGACAGCGCTGTAATAGCCGTTGGAAATCGTCGGGCACAGGATCATGATCGTCTGCGACAGAGACCGATCCGGTGCCTGCTTCTTTTTTGCCGGCTTCTGATAGCCGAGTGACTTGGCCGCTTTCTTCACTTTCTGTACCGTCTCCTCTCCGAAGGAGACGTTTTTCTTTTCACTCAGGATCATGGAGACTGTCGACTGGGAAACGCCCGTATATTCTGCGATATCCCTTGTCGTAACTTTGTTCCTCTTGCCCATCTGTATCCTCCTTATTTAGAAAAAACAGGCAGATTTCTTTCAGGAAACTGCCGGCAGGGCAGCATTTATTGCCGGCCGCAACGGTGAAAGGTAATTTTTTGATTTATTTTGATTAACGGGAAACAGGCCGCTTTTTACTAATCAAAAGCAGGCTTTGATTATTAATATTTTACAAATGATTAACAGCTCGCGCAACATATTCCGCAGAAAAAGGTACTTTTGAGATCCATGACATGATTTTTTACTTCATGAGCCTGCAATCAGGCTGTTAATCAAACTGAAAATATTAATAAAAAACAGCCGAAAACCCTTATAAATAAAGGGGATCGCGAGTTTGACATGCGTCAAACCGCATGATAATGTCTTATCAGAAAAGCAAACACAAATCCTCGGAGGAACGAACAAAACGGACGGAAAGAAGCAAGGTAAACAATGCATCACTTCCATTTGACCGGACTGCAGCAAGGCCATTGGAACTGAAAGCGCAAAGAGGAAACATGGGCGCAGACAGCAGCTTGCAGAGCGCCTGACAAGGAGGAAAAGTGAAAAATCGCGCTGATGCGCCAATTTTCCACTCCAGAGGTTTGCGTCGAAGCGCCGCAAACCTCCGCTGGATCCCATCGCCGAATATCGCCGATTTCAAAGCCCTTATATGTAAGGCTTTGAAATGCGATTTCGCCCCGGGTGTCTCAGCGCAGGAGCGCTTCGACAAGGAGGAAAAAGAATGGGAAGCAATTCAACGGTTACCAAAGCAGC
>JAUNEM010000167.1 GCA_030525515.1 Eubacteriales bacterium | reverse complement strand
ATCTAATAATCGATCTTATGTAATCTAATAAATATTAAAGAAGCTTTTCGCAGAGCGCCCGTTGGGCCGGACCATCTGAGTCCGGCTCGACAGGTGCTTTTTTGTCGCCCCGAAGACCTGTCAGCCGTCCCTGTCAGAAGTGTTTTCATCCATCGAAAGGCCATCGAACAGAACCCGAACATCTCAAAATCCCCTGAAAGTATTGAAAATCAGTAGTCAAGTTGGTATTATTGACTATGAAGTGGGTAAAAGTGGAGGAAAGTGGCGAATGTTCATGGGTTCCTATGATCATTCTCTCGATGCGAAAGGGAGGATGATCATTCCTTCTAAATTCAGAGAGGCATTGGGAGAAAAGTTCGTGATCACGAGAAGTCCGGATCCCTGCCTTTGCATATATGACTATCCGTCCTGGGAGCGCTTTGTCCAGAAGCTCACCCAGCTTCCTTATAATACCCGCGAGCAGCGCCAGCTCGTGCGCTTTTTCATGTCCAACGCCTGCGAAGTCGAGCCTGACAAGCAGGGGCGCGTTCTGATCCCCCAGAAGCTGCGGGAGCATGCGCATATAGAGAAAAATGTAGTCCTGATGGGTGTCGGCGCGAGAATTGAAGTCTGGGATCCGGATACCTTTGATTCCGACGGTCTCAGTGAAGATATCAATGAAATTGCCGAGGAGATGCTCGGAAACGGCTTCATTATCTGACGGACACTGTGCCTGACGCCGAGAGTCCCGGCAGCTCCGGCAGCCGCATGACTGAACCTGTCCTTTACGTACACCGCCGGCTTCCGCAGGATCGATGCCGGAGACTCTGCGGACGGAAAGTGATTTCAGGAGAACGGTTTTGGAATTTAAACATGAATCGGTACTTCTGCAGGAAGTGCTGGACGGACTATGTATCAAGTCCGATGGAATCTATATTGACGGGACTCTGGGCGGAGGAGGACATTCCTTTGAGATCGCCAAAAGGCTCACCGGGGGCGGAAGGCTGATCGGCATCGACCAGGATGAGGAGGCCCTCTCAGCCGCGCGGCAGCGCCTGAACCCCTTTCTGGACAGGGTGGTCTTTGTCCACGACAATTACGAAAATATGGAGACCGATCTGCGGGGGCTTCCCGCCGATCCGGAAGGGGACAGGGATTCCGCTCTTATGTTTCCAGGCGGCCCTGAGGGCTGTATCGACGGAATCCTCCTGGACCTCGGGGTTTCATCCTACCAGCTTGACAATCCGGACAGAGGTTTTTCCTACAGGACGGATTCGCCTCTGGATATGAGGATGGACCGGGGCGCCGCACTCAGTGCCAGGGATATAGTCAACGACTATTCAGCGCAGGAAATCACCCGCATCCTTCGCGATTACGGCGAGGAGAGGTGCGCGGCAAAGATCGCTGCCAATATCGTCCGGGCGAGGGAAGAGGCCCCTCTGGAGACGACAGGGCAGCTGGTGGAGATCATAGAGAGGTCGATTCCGATGAAGATGCGCGAAAAGGGAGGAAACCCCTGCAAGCGCACTTTCCAGGCTATCCGGATTGCCTGCAACCGTGAACTGGAAGTCCTGGAGGATTCGCTAGACACAATGATCGGTCTTTTGAAGCCCGGCGGAAGGCTGTGCATTATCACTTTCCATTCTCTCGAGGACCGCATTGTCAAAAATGCCTTCCGCAGGAATGAAAAACCCTGCATCTGTCCGCCGGAATTTCCCGTGTGTGTCTGCGGGCGGGTATCAAAGGGAAAGGTGGTCACCCGCAAACCGATTCTGCCCGGCAAAGAAGAACTGGAGAGGAATCGCCGGTCCGCGAGCGCAAAGCTCAGGATCTTTGAGCGCGTATGATCCCTGACGCAGGAAGAACTGCCTACGCGGTTTTTTGCCGGCCATGTCCTCGAACGGATGTGATCCGGCGGTTTGGGAACAGAAGGCCATACACACAGATATGAAATATAAGAATTTGAACAGAAGGCCATAAGCACATGTCAGAGACAGTAAAGAGGTGAGAGGAAATGGCCAGAGGCCTGAATTCAGGAAAGAAGACGGCGTATTCAGGAGAGGAAGGAAGAGTCAGAAAAACACGGACCTCCGCCGGGATGACCGTCGGAGCTGACAGCCGTGAAGCCGACCGCGCAAAGCAGCCCCCGCGAACTTCGGGGATGAGCTTCCGTCTGGTTCTCTTCATGATCCTGATGATCGCGGGCATGACGACAGCCCTGATCTTTTATATTAAGCTGCAGTCGGATGTCACCAGCACATCACGTGAAATCGCGGAGCTGGAAAAGGAACTGACCGAGAAGAAAGCGCAGAACGATGCCGCCTACAATGAAATCAATGACAGCATCAGCCTTGAAGAAGTCCGCAAAAGGGCGATTGAGGATCTGGGGATGAAATCAGCGGACAGGGATCAGGTCGTGATCTACTCCGGTGAGGAACAGGACTCAGTCAACCAGGTACGCGGTCTCGACGAAGACTGATGGTGTTTCTGCGTTTTAAATAATATATGCGCGTGACTGAGGCCGGCGGCACAAAGCCGGAAGGCATATAGCCGGATGGCCGGGGCACGGAAAGAGAGAGGAAATACATTTTGAGCAGGGAAGAGGAAGAGCGGCGGGAGCGAGCCGGTCGGAAAACCGGGAGATCTGTCAAGAAGGTTCCCAGGCGCTTCACCATCAGCATGCAGAAGAGACTGATCTTTATGTTCTTGCTGATTGTTGTCTCATTTGTTTTTTTGGGATTTCGTCTTTTTTTGATCCAGAGGGACAATGAGAAATTTTATACCAGACAGGTTCTTTCCCAACAGAGTTATGACAACAAGAACCTGCCTTACAGGCGGGGAACAATCACGGACTGCAAAGGGACAGTGATGGCGGACAGTCAGCTGGTCTACAACGTGATCATTGATGCCCGTGCCATGCTCGAGCAGCCGGAATACCTGGAACCTTCTCTGGACGCAGTGGAACGTCTGGGGATCGACAAGGAGAAAATCCGCAGACATGTTAATGAGAATAAAAATTCCCAGTATTATATCGCGCTGAAAAATCTCCCCTACACAAAAAAACGGGATTTTGATCAGGAGGTCAAGGAGGGAATCGCTGCGGAAGATGCCGCCCTGCAGGCCGCCGTCAATAAAGCCCGGGAAGAGAAAAGGAGTGTGGCGGAAGCCGCCGCCGGCGTGAAACTCGTCTACAACAATATCAAGGGAATCTGGTTCGAGGACAGTTATATCCGCACCTACCCGGAGAGTACTCTGGCAGCCGATGTGATCGGCTTTACGGTGGGAGACAATATCGGGCAGTTCGGACTCGAGGAATATTACAACGATACCCTCAACGGGGTACAGGGAAGGACCTACGGTTATATCGACGAATTCCTCAATATGGAACAGACCACGATCCAGCCTACCGACGGAAACAATCTGGTTCTGACCCTGGATGCCAACCTGCAGAGGATCTGCGAGAAATATCTGCAGGAATTTAACGCCGAATATAAAGACAACAGGCACAAGGGAAACGGAACCAACAACGCAGCCTGTATCATGATGGACATAGACACCGGCGGGATCCTGGCGATGGCCAGCGAACCGGGCTTCGACCTGAACAACCCCTATGAGATCAGCGCGGTGGCAGGCATGCCCAAACTCGATGAGAAAGACTCCCCGACGAGCAGTTATATGACGCTGGCGGATGCTAAAGCGCTTTCGGATTCGGACAGGTCAAGATATCTCCTCGCTCTCTGGAACAATTACTGCATCAGCTCTCACTATGAGCCGGGATCCACCGCCAAGCCTTTTACGACAGCTGCAGGCCTGGAGTCCGGAAAACTCACTACCAAGGACAAATTCCTCTGTGAAGGCTATCTCACGGTCGGCGGTGAGCCCATCCGCTGCGCGCACCTGGAGGGCGACGGCCTTATTGACATCGGCCAGGCAATCGAACGTTCCTGCAATGTCAGTCTGATGCAGGAAGCCTTCAAGATCGGCCCCGAGATTTTCTGCAAGTTCCAGAACATTTTTAATTTCGGACTCAAAACCAATATCGATCTTGCCGGAGAAGCCAGGACAGACGGATATGTCTTTACACTGAAAAAAATGAAAGAGGCTGAGGCCAACCTGGCCACAAACTCCTTCGGACAGAACTTTGAAGTGACCATGATCCAGATGATCTCCGGATTCTGCTCTCTGATCAATGACGGCAATTACTATCAGCCCCACATCATTGACAGAATTACCGGCGCGGACGGATCGACGGTACAGAAATTCACGCCCAGACTCCTGAAAAAGACTGTGTCTGAAGATACCAGCACCCTTCTGAGAAAATACCTGATCCAGGCAGTGGAAGGAGACCACGGAACCGGCAAACTGGCTAAGCCCGCGGGTTACCGCATCGGCGGCAAGACGGGAACGGCTGAGACACTGCCCCGTGAAAACGGACAGTATGTCGTATCATTTCTGGGGTTCGCGCCTGCGGAGGACCCGCAGATCGCCATCTATGTTGTTCTCGACCGCATCAACAAAAAGAAGCAGGACGAGGCGGGACGAGCCTGCCAGGTCTCCAGAAAGATCCTGACAGAAGCCCTTCCTTATCTGAACATCTATATGACCGAGCCCCTCACTGAAGAAGAAAAACTGGAACTCAATGAACTGGGACTCTATGACACAAACGAGATCAAGCCTGAGACGGATACAGACGGACAAGGTGGAGGAAACTGATTCAATGCATTTTGATGTTGATTTGATTGCGGCGGTCATTCCGTTTTTGACCGCATTCGCGGTAAGCGCTGTCTCCGGAAAATTCCTGATTCCATTTCTGAGGAGACTGAAGGCGGGACAGACAGAGAGAGACGACGGCCCGGAGAGCCATCTGAAAAAGACCGGAACACCCAATATGGGCGGTCTCATGATCCTTCTGGGCGTCACAGCAGGCTGCATCCTGCCTTTCAGAGGAAGCGGACAGACTATCCCTGTACTGATCCTAACCATAGGCTTCGGACTGATCGGCTTTGCGGATGACTATATCAAGGTTGTGAAAAAAAGATCCGACGGACTGTATGCCTGGCAGAAAATGCTGCTGCAGATCGCTCTTGCCATCTGTTTTTCCATCTATGTACAGAAGGTCCATTCCATTCCTCTGTCCATGAAAATACCCTTTATGCCGGGCCGCGTGCTCGACCTGGGAATACTCAACACGGCTGCCCTGATCTTCATCGCTGTGGCGACAGTGAACGGAACCAACTTCACGGACGGTGTGGACGGTCTTGCCAGCTGCGTGACCATAGCTGTCGCAGTATTCTTTGTCATTGCGGCGGCAGCGGCTGCCTCCGGAGTAGTCATGGCGGGAACGGCCATGATCGGAGCCCTGCTGGGTTTTCTGCTTTACAACGCCTATCCGGCAAAGGTCTTCATGGGAGACACCGGCTCCCTGGCGCTGGGAGGGTTTGTGACCGGCATGGCATACATGCTGCAGCTGCCTCTCTTCATCCCGATCGTAGGGTTTATCTATTTTATCGAAGTGGTGTCCGTCATTATCCAGGTCGCCTGGTTCAAAAAGACGGGCGGAAAGCGCTTCTTCCGCATGGCACCCATACATCATCACTTTGAGCTCGGCGGCTGGTCCGAGGTGCGCGTGGTGGCGGTCTTTACGATCATCACAGCGGTCCTTGGCGCGGCCGCGCTTCTGGCGCACTGAGGGGCCTCTGAAGGATTTCTCTGAAGATCTTCTGAAACTCTTCAGAAGATTCTCTGGAGCTCCTCTGATTATCTTCGGAAGGATTCTT
>JAUNEM010000166.1 GCA_030525515.1 Eubacteriales bacterium | reverse complement strand
ACACCAATCTCATCAATCAGAGACTTTGCGGCACCAATCGTCTCGCTGTCTTCAGGACTCTCCACATCACAGACGATTCCGACGATGGCACAGTCTTTTTGCTTGAGACGGTAATTCAGTTTCTCCAGTTCGGGCATCTCGTCAATGCAAGGGCCGCAGAATGTCCCCCAGATATTAACCATGGTCAGCCGGTGTCCTTTGAAAAGGTCCGCGGATTTGACAACATTTCCGTCCAGATCCGTCGTCTCAAAACTGATTGCAGAGGCAGCGGAATCTGCTCCCTTCTGTTCGACAACTTCCTGTTGTCCGGAATCCTCCTCTTGTCCGGTAGATTCCTTCTGCCCGGCGTCCTCCTCTTGTCCCGCAGCTTCCTTCTGTCCGGCTGTTTCTGTCTTTCCAGCAGAGCAGGCTGTAAGCACAGCCATCACTGTGAAAATAATAATGGAAATGGCCAATTTTTTCTTCATCTTATAGTGACTCCTTCTAACATGTTTTGACTTGAATCTTTCCTTTTTTTTATCTCAATAAAGGGATCCTTTGCATTCCTGCTGTCAAACCGGGACTTCGGAATATCTGAATCGCAGGTGCCTGGCCTCTCACACCGGAATAGCTGCAGCGCAGGTGCCTGGCCTCTCACACGGGTTCCGGGAAGTCCGGGCATCATTGTCCATCGTTCCCCGTACAATGCAGGAAATATTGTTTCCACGCATATACTCTCAAATATCCGTATAATTGAAAAAAGACCGCCTGTATTTCTGATTTCGTTTATCAGGCTGATGTCTTGCCATGAAGCCCGATATCAGTCGTTTTTGGTCACCTTGATCAGATAATTCTTTAAAAAGGATGCTTCGATATAAGGGTCGCTGCCCTTTACGGTAAAGGAGCGCGGTTCGTCCGCCGTATATTCCACAGCCGTATATTCGGCATCCGGGTCCAGGCCGCGTATCTCGATCCGACCGTCATAGGCATCGGCATAGAAGGCATAGTAGAGGGCGTCGTTCTTTCGAATGACATGCCCCTCCGGATAGTCGAAGCCCCATGTATAGAGGTTGAGGTATTCGCCGCGGGCGAGGTCGTTTTCCTTATAGATTTTCATCCATTTGCGGATCAGGGCCTCTTTCTCCTGTGTCAGGACAAAGGGGCCGTCCGTCACATCCGGATTGTCTTCAGGCCAGGTAAATTTGCTTCCGATCACAGAGCCTGTGCCGATCTGGGAAGCGAAATCATCGCCTCCGTCCGTCAGCTCCACGTGGTCGCCGTAATAGGCCAGGCCCGGTGCCATGGCCGCATAGGCCTTGCGTTTTAAGCGCACCTGAAGGGATGATTCCGGGTCGGACGCGACGGCCTGATTAAAGTTCGGAAGGAGGAAATAGTTCACCGCGCAGCCGCAGGGGCAGATCTGAATGACCGCGTTTTCTTTATATTCCCGCGCCTGTTGGTATACTTTGGCAAAATAAGAAGGCATTTGCTCCGGGGCTTCCAGAGGGTCTTTCACCGCTGCGGACAGACCGTAGTCCGGCATGCAGCAGTTGACATGCTGTCCGTCTATCTTCAGGCCATCGAAGTTCCATCGCTGGAGGAACATTTGCAGGAGGTCTTTGGTATAGGCATCGGTTACTTTGCTCACCGGAGACAGATACCAGCTGTCCCACCACGTGATGAATTCCGGTGCATCCCCGGCTGTGCGCAGCAGCATTTCGGGATGGTCTTTCAGGATCTGCGTGCCCGGATCCGCCGCCAGCGGAGCCCACCACAGCTTGGCCTTCAAGCCGCGTTTGTGGATCTCATCCGTGATCCGGCGCATGTCGGCGTCACCTCCGGGGAATCGCTCATTCGTATTCCAGTCTCCTTCGGCGATCTGATAGCCATCGTCCACATCCACCCATCGGAACCCTAATTCCGACACCTTATCCAGGGTGCCGATGATCTCGTCCATGGTAAAGGTGCGTTCATAACCCCAGGCACACCATACCGGTTCGAAGGCCTCGGGTTCCGACGGCGGAAGCACAATATTCTCATTGGCCTGCATGTATTCCGAGAAGACGCGGAGCGCATTGAAATAGTCGCCCTTGTGCTTCAAACGAAAAGCCTTGAAGCACTGGAGCGTCTCACCGGTACCCAGTTCCATGGGTTCCGGCAGGTCATAGCGCAGAGCCATGGTAACTTTATCGTCATAGCGCTTCCACTCTACCGGCATGGAGATCATGCGGAGAGCCGGTTCGAACAGACCTATGGCGACACCGCCGTCACGCTCCCAGAGATCCACCATGGGTATGCCTCCTCCGTAATCGGTGTTGTTCATACCGAGGTAGTTCTGCTTCTCGAAACCGGGCTCAACAGGCAGCACCCAGTCCAGCCGGTATGCCGTACTGCTCGGCTGCAGGGACCACACGACATCCTCCCTGGGCCTGATCTGCGTCCTGCATAATTCATACGCCTTTACGGTCACAGGTTTGCCTTCATTGACGAAATAAGTTTCGATCACCTCCAGTCCCTCGACCCCCTCGACATGCGTTACCGTCTGATGTTTGGTCACCTTCAGACCGCCTGCGCTATAGGGAAAAGAAGTCATCTCCGCTTCCGCGCAGATCAGCTTTTCCGTCTCCTTTTTCGGTGAACAGGACGTGAGAAGGACAAGAATAAATGCAGAAAATAGTAGATAGAAAAGCCGTTTCATCCTGTTTTGATTCCTCCTGTCAAACAGTGCACTCCTCCATTTCATTCCGTCCGGGGTGATTTACAGGCAGCCGGCTTTCCATCACATCCCCAGTCCTTCATACATGAGATCCCTTATCTTGTGATGGATCTGTTTCACCGTTACCATGTTCCCGACGCTCATTGCAAAAAACATGGCAAGCCGGTGATCGAACATCCGCCAGAAGGAATGCGCCTGCATATCCGTCCCGGCCGGGTCCCTTACCGGGCTCCAGGAAGTCTGCGGGTAGGCCTCCGTCCGGATGGAGAAGGTCCTGCTAATTCAACCTCGCGCGGGGTTGCGGCCTTTGGGCCTCCGTCCGGATGGAGAAGGTCCTCTTCCGCTGAGATTCTTTGGCTGTGATTCTTTGTACTTTTTTTGCCTTTATGTCTTGAAAAGAACTGTTTATTATGGGAACATAATACAAGCTGTGTTCAGCTTCTATACTACGAAATACATGTTGCCCGAAAGCGCAGAATCATCTGCTCGGATGACAACAGACGGAACACTGAATGTAACCCGGTGCACATGGAATTCACGCTTTCCCTGTGCACCGGGATTTTTAAATCAGGATCAAAAAACAATGGAAACTACCTATCTGGAACAGATTCTGCGGGCTGTCTCTGAAGCGGCACGTCGGCCCGTTATCATTGCGCTGATCATTTTCCTGGCCTTTTCTCTTTTCAGCATCGGTATGCTTGCCTCCGAAGCCTGGGGCGAACGGCGGCAGATCCGCTTCCAGCTCTCTCTGTTGCTGGAGGATCTGCAGAAATGCAGCCCCCATCAGCTGCAGGCACAAATCAAAACAAGCGCCCTGCCCGCCCGTCATCGCAGGCTTCTACTGGAGCTGTCTTCCCATCCCTCTTTTGACCGGGAGATGTTGGAGAGCCTGGCCGACAATCTCCTGGAAAAAGAACAGAATCACTACGATCGAATCCTCTCTGTCACTTCCCTCGTTGCAAGACTGGCGCCCATGGCCGGACTGCTCGGTACCCTGATCCCGCTGGGTCCCGGGATCATCGCCCTCAGTGCAGGGGATACACAGACCCTGTCCCGCTCTATGCTCACCGCCTTCGACACTACAACGGTCGGTCTTATCAGCGCTGCCGTCTGTCTCATTATCGGATATATCCGCCGTCCCTGGTATGACGCTTACATGTCAGACCTGCAGACACTGGCAGACTGTGTCATTGACATCATTGCCTGTAAATCCTGACAGTTGTCCTCCTTACACAGTCTCCTTCCTTACATAGTCTCCTCTTTTTGATATACCTCCCGTCAGACCGGTACTCCGGAGATATACCTGCGCAATACAATTTCTATGAAGAATATTATAATTGTTTTCCATACAAAACGAAAGTTCCGCAGCAGGACAGCCCCGGCTGAAATGCAATGTTTTTATGGTTCAGTCCCATCCGGACTCGAGGTGTTTTTCGCGGCCATGCGAAGCTTTATTTTTTTCGTCAAAAAAACGAGCCGGATGGTGCGCGGCGCGCGCAAAGCCTGGACTTACGGCGGAAATCGTGCATCCGGGCGCACCGGAATTTGCTTTCCTCGCAGTACTTTCCGTCCCTTTGATCGGATGCGGGCAGTACGAAACCAGCTGCATGCATCGGCCTTCCTGACCATCCTGCTGTATAGCGTGGGTCTCCCGGTCCTGCTGTATGGAGCAGGTCTTTTCTTCCCGGGCATAGTGCCGGCAGCGGCTAAGCCGGGATCTCAATGGCTTTTGCTTACGGCAGAAGCCTCTGAAACAGAAAAAGAGAATCATTCCGGAGTATGGGTTGATCCGGAGGAGAATATCGATACGGAAGAACAGCCGGATTCCGGGGCGGATATCTCTGTTGAAGACGCCGCAGACCCCGGCAATGACTTTCCCGGGGACAGTTGCACCACAGAGGAAGATACGGAACCTGAAGAATATACCTGGCCCGTCGAAGGAATCACCACCCGCATTCCTTTTCCGTCTTTCCCGTTGGAGGATCTCTGGACCAATACAGAATTCCCGGGACAGTTTCTGGCAAACGTCACCACATCCTATGGTCTTTACACAGCATATAAAGATGCCTGTAAAGAACAGGGCTTCTGCCTGGAAGAAACCGATTCCTGTCATCACGACGAAGACTTTGTAAGCGATAATTATCAGGTCTTCGATGCGGAAGGGTACCGGCTTCAGCTCAGGTACCACGGCACAACAGAGACCGGGACTATGGAAATTGCTCTCATAGAACCCATACGTCTGGGGACTCTGCACTGGCCCGAGGAAGGTCCCGGACTGCTGCTGCCTCTGCCGCCGACCACAGAGGGAACTGTAGGCGGCATGCCGCAGATGTTTCTGATCGTTTATCTGGGAAATATGTTCATAGATTCCTACGACAGCTATGTTGAAGAATGCATTGCAGCCGGATTCGACCAGATCATCAGCAGATCCGACACCTCTTTTTCCGCTGTTGATTCGGACGGGATAAAACTGGAAGTCTCCTACAGGGGCGGCGGGATTGTCTTCCTGAAAATCCTGGATCCCGATCAAAAATGGATCGCGCGAGCACAGAGATTCCTTCCGGAGAATGGAGATGAGTCCTGGGAGGAAGGCGGTGTCCCGCTTCCGGGAGAAGCGGAAGGCGCTTCCGGGCCCGAGGATGAAAAGACAGTCCCGGGAGAAACCGCAGATTCCGGACTTCCGGAGGAAAGCATTTTCCCTGACAGCGAGAGCCAGACCCGAATTCCGAGTGACGAAAATTCCATGCCCGGCGATACGGAAAGTTCCAGTCTGACGACGGAGGATGCCTCTTTGATAGATGATGACTCATTGATGGACGATGTCTCGGACAATAACGGGATCCCTGCAATTTCCGACACAGAAACAGTCCCTGCAGGGGCTGAACCTGTTCTTTCGTCATCCTCCGCAGATGAACCCGGTTTCGGCGCAGATGAAACAGACATCCTTCCAGACCGGAAGGATGATATAGCCGCGATCACAGACAGCCCTGACAGCCCTTTCCCGGTTCAGGATGTGTTTCTTACAGATTCGCCACATTCATCAGATTCCTTGTCAGATTCCTTCGTTGAGGAGGATCCTGCGCAGCAGGAACCTGGGGCAGAGGCTGTCCCCTCCGAT
>JAUNEM010000165.1 GCA_030525515.1 Eubacteriales bacterium | reverse complement strand
AAATAAAGCAAATAAAGCAGCGGAAACAAAATGTGTGGACGGGACAAGTCCTCTGATAGATATTTAAAGGGAGAAGAAAATGACTCGGTTTCAGAGGGTGATGGAAGGTATTACCGGGATTATATTGGCTTTGGCAGGTTATTTCCTGATTCTGCATCCCAGGGATGGATATGGCCTTGTCTGTCTGGTGTTTTGTGTTTCCCTGATCCTGTCAGGAATCAGGTTCCTGATCTACTATATTTCCATGGCCCGCCACATGGTCGGAGGCAGGATCATACTCTACTCAGGGCTGATTACACTGGATCTGGGCCTGTTTGCCTTTAATATAGGTACCAGCACCAGGCCATATATTCTTTTATATCTGATGGGACTGCATGCTTTTACCGGGATGGTGGATGTACTTCGGGCGCTCGAAGCAAAGAGGTACAATGCACCCCATTGGAGACTGAAGCTGACAGGCGGTGTGGCTAATATTCTTGCATCCGCGGTCTGTCTTGTTTTTTTCCGCGAGACCTGGATCGTTTCGTATATTTACTGCGGAGGCCTGTTTTACTCGGCTTTCACGCACTTTGTCTCTGCTTTCCGCAGGACAGTTCCCATGTATGTGCAATAGAGATGTGATGAAAGCATTGCGGGAGCAAGGAATGCACATTAATTACAGCCGGACATAGAGGGCGCAGATTTCACACCCCGAACCGGAAAACCGGCAGATGTTCGGGACTCGACATAGAGGGCGCAGATTTCACACCCCCCAATCCGGAAAAGCGGCAGATGATCAGGGTTCGTAATAGAGGGCGCAGATCCCATCGTGTAGGAATGGAAAGGCACAGGAAATGGACCTGCACGAATATATCCTCTACCCTGCGTTTGATGTCCTAATGAGCCTGCTTCAGATCATTCCAATCGCGCACGGAACCAATCCCATGCCTGCGCCTGCGGTCCTCTGCATAGCTCTGATGCTCATTCTGGTCAGCGGCCTTATCATTTTCCGCGGCAGAATGCTCCGCGAGGCGGCGGAAAAATATCTCCACATTTAGGAGACAAGGGACGGTTCTCTGTCTCCTCCGCAAGGCAGGAGACAGAGGGAGACAAGGGACGGTTCTTCGTCTCCTCCGCAAAGCAGGAGACAGAGAACCGTCCCATGTCTCCTAGAACCGTCCCTTCCTTGTCTCTTGAAGGAGACAGAGAACCGTCCCTTGTCTCTTTTTTGCAGGTCAAATGCTGTTTGACCCTTTATGGGACAAGCTCTGGTATCTTTATCTCAGAAACAGGAAAAGAACATTTAGAACATGGATCAGGAGGTAAAGATAATGCTGGGAGCAATTTTTGGAGATATCGTAGGTTCTGTATATGAGTTCAATAACATTAAACGGATGGATTTTCCGCTTCTTTCCAAGTGGTCCCACCCGACAGATGATTCGATGATGACGCTGGCAGTCGCGAGGGCACTGATGAATACCTGGGGACAGAGCGATGATGAAATCAGAGCTGAGCTTGTCAGGTCCATGCAGCAGCTGGGGCGCCGCTATCCCGACGCCGGATATGGCGGAACTTTTTTCAATTGGCTGTTTGAAAAAAATCCCCGTCCCTATAACAGTTTCGGAAACGGGAGCGGAATGCGGGTGTCTCCCGTGGGGTGGCTCTATCAGACGCTGGAGGACACCCTTCATGCTGCCAGGCTTACAGCGGAAGTCACGCATAATCATCCGGAGGGAATCAAAGGAGCAGAGGCGATCGCCGCTAGTGTTTTTCTGGCCAGGGCAGGTGCTTCCAAAGAGGAGATCCTCATTTATGCCGCAAAATATTACGGCGAGAGCATGTTCCGCACCCTGGACCAGATCCGCCCCGGGTATGAATTTGACGTGAGCTGCCAGGGTTCCGTACCGGAGGCGATCATTGCCTTCTATGAGAGCGAGAGCTATGAGGACTCGGTCCGCAAGGCGGTTTCCATCGGCGGCGACAGCGATACCATTGCCTGTATGGCGGGAGCCATTGCCGAAGCTTTTTACGGCATGCCGGGAAAACTGAAAAAGAAGGCTCTGCAGATCCTGGATCCGTATTGTGCCGGGATCGTGCGGCAGTTCCGGCAATTCTGCAGTGAGCACGACAGATCCATCCGTGAGGGGTGGAGAGAAGAAATCACTCCGAAAAATCCCTATGAATCGCTGAAAAACAACTGGGCGCTTGAGGCAGTGTTGGATTGTATTTATCAGAAAAGGAAGAAGGGGGAAGAGGACATCAGCGTACTCCCGTTTTTCTCTCTCCTGCACTTCTGCGTGAATGAGGGAGGGGAGTTCCTGGTTCCGTTTGAGTTTAAACCCGGATTCCCGGTCAACCTGGGAGGGGACCGGCCGGCAGTCGCTGACGCATCAGATGATAATTCCGACTTTGTGCTCAAGCACATCGTTGACAAAGAAGACAAAGTGTCCATGGCTGTTTATACCAGTGAGAGTGAATTCGAAAAAGGCGGGCCTGCCTCCATGATGCCGCTTTCAATGGAGGAATGCATGCAGATTGCCCTGGACACGGACTATCTCACGGGCATGGTGATCAACCCCTATGGCAACGCCTTCATCATGGATAAAGAAACGTTAAAAGGCTTTCTGGATATGATCCACAGCTGACGAAAAATCCTTTGGATATTCGGATACAGTTTGCGGAAAAAACCTGTAAAAAAAACTGAGGAAAAGCCGGCGGAAAAGCTTGCGAAAAAAACTGCGGAATCTTCTTCTTTCTTTTTCATATTCCCAAGTCTACAATGATTATTGTGAAAGCAATAAATGCCAAAGCAATAAATGCCGGAGCTATCTATGCCGGATTAATCATTGTAGGACCGGGAAATGGACCGGGCAGGAGAGGATATCCGCATGCCGTTTCAGATCATCAGAAATGATATTGTAAAAGTAGAAGCAGACGCGATTGTCAATACAGCCAACCCTCTCCCGACCTATGCGGGGGCGGTTGACCGATCAATCTATCTGGCGGCGGGAGCGGAGGATCTGCTGAAGGAACGAAAAAAGATCGGACCGATCCCGGTTGGAGAAGCAGCCTGGACACCGGCTTTCAAACTGCCGGCGAAATATATCATCCATACGGTGGGACCGGTCTGGACCGATGGCAGGCACGGCGAGGCGGAGGCTGTCAGATCCTGCTACCGGAATTCACTCAGAATCGCATCAGAGCTCAAATGCAGGAGCATAGCCTTTCCCCTGATTGCGACGGGCGCATACGGATTCCCGAAGGACCTGGCGCTGGAGGCTGCAACCTCGGTGATTTATCCTTTCCTACTGCAGAATGAAATGCTGGTTTATCTGGTCATTTACGACCAGTCCTCCCTGGATTACTCCAGCCGCCTCTTCACCGATGTCAAGGAATATATTGACGCAAATTACATAGAGGACCAGGAGCAGAAGGCCATGCAGGCTGCTTCCGAAGGAGATGTTACGATCAGCGGAACAATCTTCCATGAAGCCCTGGACAAAGGCCTTCTGACACCCGAAACGGCAGACCGGATCCTGGCCCATCGAAGACAGCTTTCCGCCAGGCTGGACAAACTGAAAAATGGAAGAGACCGCAGGGCGGAAAGCAGCGAAACAGCTTCCCTGGAAAAGATGCTTGAGAGAGATTCCAGGAGCTTTGGAGATGTACTTGCCGAAATGATCAGAGAGCGCGGCTTAAAGAACAGTGAAGTCTACAAAGCCGCAAATGTGACAAAACAGACATTTTCCAATATCATGAAATCCCAAAATCCGCCCAGACGGGAGACCGTCGCAGCCTTTGCCATCGGGATGAAACTGACTGTTCCGGAGGCGGAAAAACTCTATGAGGCTGCCGGCTATGCAATGACCATGAACAATAAGTTTGATGTGTGCGTGAGATACTTCCTCAGCACCGGCAAATATAATATCGTATCCGACAACATCATCCTGGATGAGAACGGGATGCCTATGCTGGGAGCCAGGTGAGCCCCGGCTTTCGGAACATTTGGGAGACAAGGGACGGTTTTCTTTTTAGGACAATTTTATAATGCGTCCCATAGTCTCGATTTTTACATTCTGATGCCGGATATTGATATGGTTTGCTGTATATGAGAGCGAATATGCATAAAAAAGGCGGCAATAGGCCGTATTTTGGCATGGCTCGATTTTTATGGTATTTGTCTCAAAAGACATTTTACGGGCTGTTTCCCGGTAGTAGGATGAACGTAGTTAAAGAAAAAGAAGAAGTTTGAAAGAAGAATTGTCTTATGAGAGAGCAGTGTGTCGGTGAGGATCTGACGTGTCTGCCGGAGATCAGAGACAGAGAGAGAGAAGAAAAAGAAGAATCATGAAAAAGACTAATCGCGTTGTATTTCTGCCTGTTGGATTGATGATCATGTTCCTGTGCGGAACAGTTTACGCCTGGAGTATTATTTCCAGATCGATTTCCGCGACATTCCCGTCCTGGAATGCGCAGACGCTGTCCATGACCTTTACGCTGACAATGATGTTTTACGCAGTGGGCGGCCTGGTGAGCGGATTCATTCTTAAAAAGACGGGACCGCGCCCGGTTCTTACGGCGGCGGCGCTCCTCTATCCCAGCGGTCTGGTGATCGCGTCATTTGCGCAGTCACCGGCGCTCCTTTACCTTGGCTACGGCGCTATGTGCGGACTGGCCACAGGACTTTGCTACAATTCTGTAGTCAGTACTGTTTCCGCCTGGTTCCCGGACCGGCAGGGAGCGGTATCGGGCATCCTTCTGGCAGCCTACGGACTGAGCAGCTTTGTCTCCGGAAAGATTTTTGCGGCTTTTGCTCCCGCGGACGGCGGACGCGCCTGGGCAACAGGACTTCGCATTCTTGCAGTTCTTCTCCTGGCAGCGATCGTGACAGCCATAGCTGTATTCCGTTTTCCCAAAGTGGGTGAGATCACATTTGATGCATCACAGAATAAAAAACACCGTGAGCCTGCAAGTGATATTCCGCCCTCAAAGATGCTCCGCACCGGTTCTTTCTGGCTGTATTACATCTGGGTGGCTCTTTTGACCGGCGCAGGTCTGATCCTGGTCGGACAGGCCAGCGGCATTGCTGAGGAAGTCGGCAGGAATCTGTCCGGCAATACCATCGCAACTGTAGTTGGAATGATCTCCATCATGAACGCCATCGGCCGGATCTGCAACGGAACAGTTTTTGACCGCTTCGGCTATCACGGCACCATGACCATGGTCCTGAGCACTTTTTCCTTCTCCGCTGTCATGATGCTCATGGCTTACCAGACTGGAATCTTCGCCCTCCTCGTCATCGGCTTCATGACGGGTGGATTCGCCTACGGCGCTTTCTGCTCCACAAGCCCGGCTCTCATGTCAGACTTTTACGGCAGGACATGGTATTCCATCAACTTTTCAATCATTCCCACCAACACACTCTTTACGTCCTTTGCGACAGTGATTGCGGGCAGGCTCTATGACATCACGAACTCTTTCTACAGTTCGATCCTGCTTCTCTTTGCCTTCGTGATTGCCTCCGTCTTCCTGGCATTTGTGATCAGAAGACCTGGAGAAAAGAAAGTCACTGCAGGACACAAGTTCAAGCACCACAGACACAAAGTGCAGATGGCCGGATAACACCGTTGCCTCCCCAGGGAGGATTACCCCCCTTTTTATTCTTCATCGCGCAATACCCGTGATTTCAGCCGCGGGATACGTGCGCAGGACTCGGGAGCGAGTCTTGAATACTTATATTTCATATCAAATGGAAACTGCCGTACTGGACGTAAGTATCAGTGCGGCAGTTTTCTTTATATTCCGGAAGCATCTCCGGAAGCATTACCAGAATCATCTCCGG
>JAUNEM010000164.1 GCA_030525515.1 Eubacteriales bacterium | reverse complement strand
TTGTGCTTCATGGCAACGGGACCTCCTGTCTGCGCCCGCCGGCACTTTTCCAATTAATAAGAATCACGCCAGGATGTCATATTTGATCAGGTCGCGGAATCCGCAGCTGCCTCCCTCGGCGAAAAACTCAACGCCGGTGTCCTTATCAATATCGGGATAGACATTTCCGGTCATCACATGGTGTCCGCCATCGATGAAGACTTCGATCGAGCTGACATCCAGGAAGAAGTGAAGGTCGATCGAATCCATGGCCCCGATGTGGCAGACCCTGCGGTCCACATCCTCTTCCTGCCCTGTAAAAGGAATGCCCGACCTGCTGCGGTCGAAAACGATATCCCCTTCCTCCTTGTCATAATAGACAAGAGTCTCGTGTTCACTTCCGCGGAACAGCTTCACTCCCGACCGGGCAGCGGTGCCGGGTTCAAGGGTGACCTGTATTTCAATCGTATTTCCGTAGACTCCGTCCACGGAGAGGCTGCTGTTATCCGCTGTAAGGGAGGCGGCGCCGGCTTTGTTGCGACGGTATTTTTCAATCTCGCGGACCGGCTTCTGGACCAGTCTTCCATCGACGACACTCATCTCCCGGGGCAGAGTATAGGTTCCGGCCCAGCCCTCCTCCCGGGTGGGATAATTCCGGTCCCACATCTCCTTCCAGGCGATCAGGATGACCCGCCCGTCAGGCATACGGAGGGTCTGGGCGGCATAGAAATCAAAGCCGCTGTCGACCTCACCGATCTCATCGACCCTGAAGCGCCCGCTCTCAAAGCTCAGTTCCCCGAACATATAAATTCCGGAGTGTACATTCTGGTAGGCCTTGCCGATCTGCGGCAGATTCTGGGGACTGGAGAGAATGATCTCTTTTCCGTCCAGGACAATGTAGTCCGGACATTCATAGACGCCGTTCAGCCGGAAGTGCTCCGGATCCAGAGGAATCTGACCCTCCGTGTCCTCATCCAGCAGGTGGCCGACATACTCCCAGTGCAGGAGGTCTTTGCTGCGGGCCAGGATCAGGTTTCCGTATCCGGCCTTCTCCTCTTCTACCCCCGACGAAACCGGACCTGCGGAGGGAGACCTGACGCCCATCTCCGACCCGGACGCGGGAGCCACACATTCAGCAGAAGGAGAGCAAACTTCCTTTCCGCTTGAGACAAGCCCCTGAGAACCCGAAATTCCCTGCGCTCCGGAAGTTCTCTGCCCTGCTGCCTCTCTGGCCGCCTCCAGCTCCCCCTTTGTCAAAACACGGGCACCGGCAATAAAATAGTAGTCATCACCTTTTCGGAACATGCGGGGATCGCGGCAGTCCGTCTCAGTGACCTCGAGATCCAGCATTCCCGACGTGAGGATGGGATTGTCCTTATTTTTGACAAAATGAACTCCTCCGTCCGTGGAGATCGCCATACACTGCCTCTGCCGCTCAGGCTGCGCAGCAGTGTACATAAGCCACAAGACCCCGTCCTTTTCGATCGTGCTGCCGGAACAGCATCCGCAGATCACCTCATAATCCTGGTCAGGTACCAGGACAACAGGCATCGGTTCCCATTTGATAAAATCATCTGTGACAAAGTGCCCCCAGTGCATAGTTCCCCACTCAGGCTTGTATGGATAATGCTGAAAAAACAGATGCGCCTTTCCGTTATAAAAGATCGTACCGTTCGGGTCATTCGACCAACCTGACATAATGCTCGCATGATATGTCGGCCTGTAACTATGCATGTTTTCACACCTCCATGATTTCCCGATTTCCACCGGAGATCCGCGCCTTTATTGACGCTTGATAAGTACAGTCTCTCCGCACCTTCGACAGCCCTGAATTGTACCCCTGTACCGGTCCCTGTATGCCGGAAGCACAACTGCTGCCTTCCCCTCAATCATACAACATCCTTCTTCTCACGACCACAACTATCCCGATATTCAGGCGAATTCAGACATATTCACATGACCTTGCACCCGGCTTTCACTCCTGTTAAAATACAGGCCGGATTTTTAGAGCCTTTAAATAATAATCCGGATTAAGCACAACAAAGAATGAAAAAAGCTCCCGGTTGTCGGAATGAAATCAAACCGACAGCTGGGAGTTTTTATTCTTCGGCGCTCAAGACTCGCGAGCGAGTCTTGAATCCGGCAGAAAGGATGTCCTGATCTGCGTCAGGAAGCGCTCCGCGATGGGCGAAAAAGTCTGATACTTTTTCCAGACGAGATACAGTTTTGTCTCCAGGCGGGGAGTCAGAGGGCGGAAGGCCAGTCCGCTCCCGGGAGAGGTATCGATCAGCCGGTCAAAGGTAAGCAGATATCCAAGATGCTCTTTTGCAAAAATAGACGCGTTGTAGGCCAGCCGGAAAGAGCCTTCCAGATGAAGAGCGGCCATCTTCGCGCCGGCCCAGCGCGGAATGTCCTTTTCCCAGCTCTGTTCCGAGCAGAACAGGGGCAGTCCGGTCAGGTCATCGACACGGATGTCCTTTTTCTTTGCCAGCAGGTCATCCTCCGGCATAACAAGCCCCCACACGTCATCTTCCGGAAAGACCAGAAATTCATATTTGCCCGCATCCGGCGTTTCCACCAGAACCACAAAATCCAGAAGTCCCTTGTCCAGTTTTTCCAGGACCTGCTCCGAGTCCCCGCTGGTAATGTGATATCTGAGACCCGGATAAATCTGTTTCAAGGAATGAATAGCATGGGCCAGATAGCGGATCTGAAAAGACTCCGCCAGGCCAAAATACAGATTCCCGCCGGTAATATCGTCAAGTGAGACGAACTCTCTCTCGATTCTGTCGGCCATGCTGACCAGATCCTCTGCCCGGTTCCGCAGCAATATCCCCTCATCTGTCAGCTTGATGCTGAAGCTGTGCCGGGTGAACAGTTTCTTCCCCAGTTCGTCTTCCAGCGACTTGAGAGCTTTTGAAAGTGTGGGCTGTGTCACATGGAGCGCTTCCGCCGCTCTGGTCATGTTCTCTTCTCTCGCCACAGCAAGAAAATAACGCAGTGTCCGTATTTCCATTTCCATCTACCTCTCTGCCTGTGTCTGCATTTAATGATATTCTAATTACGAATATCACGATATTCAATATAACCATTACTACTTTTTTCGTCAAGTTAATATAATACAAAGTACAGAGGATCCGCAAATAAAGATTGAAATTTTGGAAAGGGAGGAATCACCTGTGGGTAACGAATATATGGTGAGACGGAATCTGCTGGACGCCGGATGCAGTGATCAGTCCGCAGCTTTTGTGGATCAGCTTGTCCGGACGGGCAGAATGACAGACGCCCTCCACGAGATGAAGGTGATCACATAATCCGGCCCCTGCCCAAAGAAGCCGAGTTCCACTTATCCATGGAAGAGCCCTACAGGAGGTAATGTGCAATGAACAAAGTTCCAACTATGAAGACAGTAAAGACAGTTCATAAAATGAAAAAGCACTCCACTGCAAATCTATTTCCTGCCCCGAAAATATTTTCTGCCATGAAAGCATTTGCCATTGTGACATGTATGGCTTTCATGCTCTTGACCATTTCCGGCTGCGGGCAGCAGACAAAGAGCCCTTCTGATGACCAGCCCGCTCCGGTAGAAACAGACAGCCCGGTGCCCCACGATACATCCGATACATCCCGGGAAACATTCGAAGAAGAGGCGGTACAAGCAGAAACAGGCGCTTTGGGGGAAACTGAAACAACAGTGTCTGAGGAAACAGAAAAAGCTGCTGAAGCAGCAGAAAGAGAAGAAACAACAGACACAGCAGAAACAACAGAAATATCGTCTGCTGAAGCAGATACTATTGCTGATACCGGAATAACAGCTGCAGGAACAGACATGCCGGCAGCAGAGGATAACGAAACGGAGGATCAAATGCGGTTATTGATTGGTGAAACAAAAGTCCCAGTGACGTGGAAAGACAATGCATCCGTAGAGGCGCTGCGCGCATTGTGCCCTCTCACAATCCACATGTCCATGTATGGGGGATTTGAGCAGGTCGGCCCAATCGGCCAGAGCATCGCGCGGGATGACCAACAGACAGACACCAGCTATGGAGATATTGTTCTCTATTCCGGAAATCAGATCGTAATCTTCTATGGCTCCAATTCCTGGGCCTATACGAGGCTCGGACATGTTGACCTGTCACAGAAGGAAATGAAAGATCTGCTCAGTAACGGAGACGTTGACATTACGCTGAAATAAAAGCGAGACGCAAGGTAAGTGGTAAATAGTGAATGCCCCTATAAGAATGGGGCTGTCGCATTAAGAGAAAAGTTCTTAAGACGATAGCCTCGCAAAGAAAAAAGCTTCACCGCCTCTGCGTCTGCATATGAGCAGGGGCGTTGAAGCTTTTTTATCGACAGTTTTGCCCCCTTTGCTTCCGCATAAGAGCAGGGAGGATGGAGCTTTTTTATCAACAATTTTGCTCCCTCTTCGGCTCGCTGCAGCTTCACTTGATTTTTTGCATATATGCCGCAAAAAGCTTCTGGTATTCTTCCTCCTCTTTTCTGACAAGGTCTCTGTAGTGTGCGGCGTCAGTGATCCTTTGTGCCCCGATCCAGGTGAGGTTCTGCAGGGCTTTCTCGCTTTTGACCGCTGTCTGCTTAAATTCAGGACCGATCTGAAGCAGGGCAAGGGCGTCTTCCGGTTTGAGCAGCCCGCTGCTGATGATCCCGAAGGTGTTATAAAGTGTGTCATTTGCAACAGGGCCGGTCACAACATCTGCCTCCGACGTATCCCGCAGCCTCCGATTCCGGTAAATATAATCAAACCAGTCCGGGGTTCTTGAGAAGCTGATTACTTCAAGACCTTTCAGATCCAGCTCATATTCGTTGACCACATAGTCTTCATATGCCCACCTGTAGGCAAATTCCCTGTCAGGAGTAAGGTAAAACCCCTGTCCAAAATCGGCATTCTTCCTGCCGCGGTAAATGTCCGGCTCTCTGATTTCATCCCGTCCCGCATGATACAGCTTCATGGATCCGCCTTTCCCGACACTTCAGCCTGTGTAAAAATTTTATTCCCAGCCGGAGGTCAGCTTATAATACTATCTATTATTTCAATTCGATCCGCTTCCACATGACACTGGTAGTAATTGATCCCTACGCCTGCCCTTACAGCCTTCTCCAAGGCCTCTCCAAAGGCCGGATGAGTCTCATGGTTGGGGAAAACGCGGCGGATTCCGTTCATCTGGATCACGAAGGATATGGAACACTCAAAGCCCTCCTGCACGGCAGCAGCCAGCTCATTGAGGTGCTTTACGCCCCGTTCTGTAGGGGCATCGGGAAAGAGCCCGACTTTTAAGTCCTGAAAAAAATGATTCCCTGTCAGGCAGGAAGAATCCGCCGCCAGCGTACAGCCCTTCACCTCTGTCAGATGCCTTTTCCCGTCGCGTTCCATGTAAAAATCAAATCTGGATTTTCCGTATGTATATTCAGGATGTACCACATCGTAACCCATGGCCCGAAGCTGCAACTTCATTAAGGCATTTGGAGCCAGACTGTCTATGTTGACCCACTCCAGTCCCGGCTTATAGACTGAGATCAGATCATATGCTGTTTTCCGGGATGGATTGCCGCTCTTCTGCAGGGTGACCTCCGCATCGGGAAGGAGAAGCTCCTTCAGCCGGCCTGTGTTCTTTACATGGACTATCTCGATCCTGCCGTCAATCATCACCTCTGCCGTGAAGCGATTGAGCCGGCGGATGAACCTGCCCGGGACGGTATTGGGATAGATAATCAGGGGTTTCTGTGCAGGCATGAGTCCTCCGTTGCTGCAAAATACTGCTTGTACCATTACTGGATCGATGAGTGGCTTTCTTTTCGGAATCCTTCACTATAGAAGTACTACTCC
>JAUNEM010000027.1:3086-21700 GCA_030525515.1 Eubacteriales bacterium | reverse complement strand
TGAAAATCCCTGCAGACGGGGTGCTGACGGCCGGCTATGGAAGCCTTCAGGGCTTTAACTTTGGATTTACACAGGGCTTTTCTTATGCTCAGTCTTTCTCTGGCTGGTCGGATGCCGCCGAAATGGAGGCTGATCTTCGCCATGTACGGGACGGATACCATCTGGCGGACTGACAATAAACACGGCAGAACTGTTGGTATCAATGAAAGAAAATCCGGGAGGAAAAAATGAGAAAAAACAGTAGAAAATGGTTGAGCATGCTGCTTGCAGCGAGTCTGGCGATTGCTTTTACTGCGTGCGGACAATCAGGTGCGCCTGCGGCTGAGAAAACAGAGACAGAGGCAGTGGAAAGTACGGAGACAGGTATGAGCACAGAAACTCCTGAGGCGAATGAGATTGTGGAAGATGCTTCTGCAGCCGCAACGGAAGGCGCAGCTGCCGCGGAAGCTTCCACTGCTGGAGAGATTTCTGCTGCCGCGGAAGCATCCACTGCAGCGGATGATGCGTCGGCATTTGCCACGGAAGCAGCAGAGCAGGCTGTGGAAAGCATCGATTACATGGTTCTGGTAAACAAGAATAATGCGCTGCCCGTGGGCTGGGAAGACGTACTCGAAACTGTGCACATGACAAATTCCGTCGGTGACGACGTAGAGGTGGAGAAGAAAGCCTACGATGCATATCTCAGGCTCAAGGAAGACCTCGAAAAAGAGGGAATCTATGTGGATCTGGATTCCGCCCGCAGGAGTGTGGCTGAGCAGGAGCGGATCATGAGAGAATTCACCGAGAAATATGGTGAGAACTACGCGTTCAAGACGGTCGCCAGGCCCGGATACTCAGAGCATCATACCGGGCTTGCCCTGGATCTCTATCTCATCATCGATGGTGTGGATGTCGTGCTGAACGAAGACATGGTCCAGTACCCGGAGATCTGGGAAAAGATTCATCAGAAGCTTCCGGAATATGGCTTTATCCTGCGTTATCTGCAAGGAAAAGAGCATATCACAGGCTACGGCTATGAGCCCTGGCATATCCGCTATCTGGACAACGTAGATATTGCAAAGGAAATTACGGAATCAGGTGTGGCACTGGAAACATATCTTGGAGCAGCCGCTGATCCGTATGTCGAGATCGATTACGGGACCTCTCAGATTTATACACAGGAGGAACTGGAGGAGGCAGTGATCCGGATCAAATGCGAATTCGCTTCCTGGGAGGGATGTGAGCTTCACAAGCTGAGCTATGCCGGCGATGAAGCCAATAATGCAGAGAATCTGGAGTGGCTGAATGATCACGAAGGCGGCGGCAGCTATACCCGGGCCGCTGAATTCCTTTCCGATTTCCATTCACCTGTGCAAGCTGCCGGAGCCTGGGAACCTGACGAGGAATACAAGGATTATCAGTGGTGGCTTGCCCGCACAGACGGCGGCGACTGGGAAATTGTGGACTATGGATATTAAGACGGGAAAGCGCCTCAGTGAGATCCTGATTCTTGCCGAGGGCAGCCTGCACATTCAGAGAGCAGCTTGCGGATTACCTGTCGGTGGACAGATACATGATCAATGGAGATAAAGAATTATGGCGATAAAGATGGTAATGTTCGATCTTGATGGAACCCTGCTTCCCATGGATATGGATGTTTTTACAGGCGGGTACTTCAAGATGCTGGCGGAAAAAGCCGCACCCCGCGGCTATGAGCTTCATTCCATGGTTAAGGCAATCTGGCACGGGACAGCCGCTATGGTCAGAAATGACGGATCCTGCAAAAATGAGGACGCCTTCTGGAAGGATTTTGCGGCCACTTACGGGGAAAAGGTTCTGAACGACAAGGAACTCTTTGACGACTTTTATGCCAATGAGTTTGAAGAGGCCAAGAAATTCTGCGGTTATAATCCGAAGGCGGCAGAAGCTGTTCACCGGATTAAGGATCAGGGCCTGCGGGTTGCTCTGGCTACCAATCCTTTGTTTCCTCAGGTTGCGACAGAAACCCGCATTCGATGGACCGGGCTGGAACCGGATGAATTCGAATTTTTTACCACCTATGAAAATATAGGCTGGTGCAAGCCCAATCCGGATTATTACCGCGAAGTCCTGCGCCGGGCCGGACTGAAAGGAGAGGACTGCCTGATGGTCGGAAATGACGTGGGAGAGGATATGGTCGCGGCTGAACTCGGCATGAAGGTCTTCCTGCTGACAGACTGCCTGATCAACAAGTCGGGAGAGGACATCAGCCGGTATCCTCACGGAAGCTTTGATGAACTGGAGGACTATATCAAGTCACTTTAAACAGGTATTTGCTTCACCTGAAGACAGGATAAAAATCTGAGCAGAGTCCGGAATCATCATCGTGCAATACCCTTGATCTCATACCAGACGGGGATATGTTCGAAAGATGTATAAAAAGGACATGACCACTACAACAGCAGAAAAACAAAAACAGGGTGGAGAGCAGCGGGGCTGTCTCTACCCTGCTTTTTGTTTTATGATTCATCAAAAAACCTGTCTGTCATTCGGCCTGTGCATCCTGAACATCCTGAACGTCCTGAACGGGATCTGCAGCCTCCTTGCCGTCGGATTCGACGGATATCCTCTATGAGACTGGCGTCCTTACAGAAAAGATAATTGTTTAATGCCAGGGCTTGTGATAATTTTATGAGTGGAACACCGGAGACCATGTATATTGAATGATTGGGTACAGTTCAGACTCACCTGAAACTGGAGGTGTTTTTTGCGGCTTTTTCGCGAAAAACCCGAGTACAGTGATTACCTTACTGAAATAATGATTGTGGAGCATCCTTTACACACTATCCGCTGCGCAAGTATAATGAACTGATGAACAGGTTGTGAAAACGATGACCGGGCTGACTCGGAAAACCATAAGAAGGATGATTTCGGTAAGTTATAATACGGAAAGACGTACGGACATGCAGGACAAAAACACTCAGACAGTATTTCAGGGGGAAATATGATGAAAAAGATCACTGCAGTATTCTTGTCGGTTGTACTCATGCTGGCATTAGCAGCCTGCGGTTCCGCCTCCGGCAATTCCGGCACTTCCGCAGGTTCCGCCGGTGCAGATACACAGAGCTACCCGGCAGAAGGGGCGGAAGGGACTGCGGCGGATACGGCGGGAACGGCAGGGGGAATTTCTTCGAGCCTGCCGGGCACGGAAACCGGGACTTTCACAGGCATGCTGGGAATAGGATCAGGCAGCCCATCGGATGCGGCCGACGCGCCTGCAGACGGAAATGAGAATATCGGGCAGGCGGTCATGGATGCAGCGGCAGCCGCAACAGACAGTGCCGCACAGGCAGCCACAGAGGTAGCTGCAGATTCCACGAGTGCTATGGCAGCGGCAACAGACAGTGCCGCACAGGCAGCCACAGAGGCAGCTGCAGGGTCCACGGATGCGGCGGCCGCCGCGACAGACAGTACTGCGGAAGCGGCTGCTGAGGAAGAGCATGCATGGATTTCGGTTTCACCGGAACAGCTGCTCAAGGATGTAAAGGGCAGATATGACGAGCTTTTCACTGTTCTGTGTGATCCCAAATATGATCAGGTCTGGCTTGACAGATGCGAGGCCATTGTAGGAAAAAAGAAGGCTGCTGAATGCGTGGAAATGCTCAAGAATGCCTACACGGGAACCTTGTCCGGCGAAGAAGCTGAAGAGGCTTATCGGGATGACCCGGAAGAGGGCAGGCTTGATTCCTATTTTCACCAGGGAGTAGAACGCTTTGTTTTTGACGGCAGCAAGATCACAGGCCTGGATAAGGATGGCAAAGAAGTTTTCTCTCACGAATATACATATCTGCAGGACATTGCCCTCTTGCAGGATATGGCCGCGGCAGAACCGCTCAAGGGCTATGTCTATAAGACATCGGATAAAGATCCCGGAGAATTCAAGTATTTTGTCCTGCTTGCTGACACACCGGAAACGACCTGCCACATTGAATTCCGCCATGGCAGACATATGCGTGATCTGACCGGGCTGACAGAAGGTCCTTATGCCTACTGGCTTGCGTCCGGCATTCCGGCTGATCCCGACGAGAAGATGGTCGAAAAAGCAATACGTTTCTTTGCCGAAAAACACTTTATGAGCATGGCTCCGGAGGGAGGAACCATCGAGATCGGGACAGCTCAGGGTCTTGCGGAATTTGCCAGAAACGTTTCGGGCGGCTCCAAAAACGGCTATGAGGGAACAACGATCAAGCTGACGGATGATATCGACTGCTCCGGAATCGAATGGGTTCCGATCGGCAGGATGGACATGGATGACATGACTGACATGAGCTGCATGTTCAGGGGAACATTTAACGGAAAAGGCCACGTGATTTCCAATATAACCTTTTCCTCGAAAGACCCTATCTGCGGTGCAGGTATGTTCGGAATCAACCTGGGAACCATCAAGCATCTGACTCTGGAGAATGTGAATATCAGCTGCACAGACAAACAGTCCATGGGAATCGGAGGCCTGGTCGGCTATAATATGTACGGAGATATTCACGATGTCATGCTGACCGGACAAAACACGATCGAGGGAGTCAGTGCGGTAGGCGGCCTTGCGGGCGGATCGACTGGAAAAGTGTATGACTGTAATGTCGATGGCACCGCAGTCAATGTGCTCGGAGATAATGAATTCACGGACGGGAAGATCGTTCCGCATGATAACGCGGCCTGCGGCGGCCTGGTCATCGGAAACAGCAGCGGAGGCAGCATTGACAGCTGCAACGCGAAAGGAACTGTGACCGCCGGGGGAAATGAACCTGTCGGACTTGGCGGAATCGCCGGTTGTCTGCAAATGACGGATTCCGTCACCAACTGCGTGGCGGATGTGAAGATTGTGACGGAAAAGGGCGGACACGCGATCGGCGGTCTCTGCGGTTACGGCGGAACACATTCCGACGGCAAAATCGCGCAGGAGACAGAGGGAATCGTATCGACAGTCTACCCCGGCAGGATTGCCGGCTGTCATGTGACGGTGGAAATGGATGTCCCGGGCGCCACGCATGTGGGCGGCCTTGTGGGGACCGGAATCTTTTACTACGGTGAAGAAACTGCCTTCAAGATCACAGACTGCTCAGTGAAGGGGGAGATCAACGGTGCTGTGACCCCCGGAGCAGTTTTCGGCCGCGCGATGAAGAGTGTGATCGAGAGCTGCGAGACGGACGTCAGGCTGGACGGAAAGAAGCTGGAAGCGCAGACCGGAACCACCGATACAATGCTTGAGAGTACCGATCAGGCCATTCCTGCGCGCTGAAATCAGCCGGCGCAAGGATAGAACCGTCAGTACGGACAGTACGGACAGTAAGGAAGGCGGCTTGTGCACCATTTCCGCCAATTATATATTTCCGCCAATTATCTATTTTAGTTTTTAGAAGAAAGAGCAAAAGTTCAGTACAGAAAGAGGAAAGAAAATGTCCTGGGAAGAAAAAATCCGCAAAGTGGAACCTTATGTGGCGGGCGAGCAGCCTAAAGAAAAGAACATTATCAAGTTAAACACAAATGAATGCCCCTATCCTCCGGCTCCCGGCGTGGAAGAGGCGGTCCGCAGCCTGGCGAAGGACAGCGGGGCCCTGAGACTCTATCCCGATATGGACGCGACACCGCTGGTGAAAGCCCTGGCTGCCCAGTATGGGGTCGACCCGGATCAGATTTTTGTCGGAGTGGGTTCTGACGATGTACTCGCTCTTTGCTTCCTCACGTTTTTCTCCGCTGGAAGTGAACAGGAGCCTCTGCTTTTCCCTGACATCACCTATTCGTTTTACGATGTTTGGGCAAATCTCTACAGGATTCCCTTCCGCCAGGTGCCTCTCAGAGATGACTTCTCCATCAATCCCGATGATTATATCCCGGCGGTGACGGGACAGAAGAACTGCGGTATTATTTTCCCCAATCCCAATGCCCCGACCGGCCTTGAGCTGGCTCAGGAGGAGGTGGAGAAAATCATAGCCGGCAACCCGGACAGCATTGTGATCGTAGACGAGGCCTATGTGGATTTCGGCGCTCAGACGGCCCTGCCCCTTCTGGAAAAATATGAAAACCTCCTTGTCGTCCAGACCTTCTCCAAATCCAGAGCCATGGCCGGCGCCCGTGTCGGTTTCGCCATCGGCAGCAAGAAGCTGATCGGCTATCTCAAGGACGTGAAGTTTTCTTTCAACTCCTATACCATGAACCTGCCCTCCATCAGGATCGGCACGGCATCGGCGGAAGATGTCGAGTGGTTCCGCGAGACTACCGGAAAGATTGCCTCGACCCGTGAGAGGTTCAAAAAAGAACTCACCGCCCTCGGTTTTGAGTTCCCGGATTCCAAGTCCAACTTTGTATTCGCCAGGCACCCTGACATGTCAGGCGCGGATCTCCAGGCCGCTCTTCGCGCCCGCAGGATCGTGGTCCGCCGCTTTAACAAGCCTGCCATCTGCGACTATCTGCGTATTACGATCGGGACAGATGAGCAGATGGACAAGGTCGTGGAAGCCCTGAAAGAGATTCTCGGCAGGTGATTTCACACGGTCTGCTGCTGCAGGCCTTTTCGTAAAATAATATAGAATGCACTGTTATTAGTCCGGATCATAGAAAGCAGGAGGTAGTGAAACCTTTGGACAGCTATACAAGTTTTGCATATGTATATGACACTTTTATGGACCAGGAGCCCTATGACGAGTGGGCGGACCGTGTCTGTGCTTTCCTGGATCGATACGGCTCGGCCGGCGCTGATGTGACTGACTCGCCTGATTCGACTGACCCGGAGCAGGGTCTGGACAAAGACGCATTGGCGGAAGAGAGAAATATCGTTGTGGATCTGGGATGCGGCACCGGCAGGGTGACGGAGATTCTCGCTGCCCGCGGCTATAATATGATCGGTATTGACCTCTCGGAGGACATGCTGGCGATCGCCCAGGAGCGCCGGATCGAGAACGGTTCAGGTACTCTGTACACGCTGCAGGATATGCGCGATTTTGAACTGTACGGGGCTGCAGGTGCCATGATCAGTGTCGGAGACAGCGTCAATTACCTGCTCGAAGAATCAGATCTTGAGCAGATGTTCCGATGCGTGGAACGCGGTCTGCTGCCCGGCGGCGTATTCGTCTTCGATTTTAAAACGGTCCATCTGTACAGGGATGAGATCGGCGACAGAACGATTGCCGAGGACAGGGGCGACTGCGCCTTTATCTGGGACAATTATTACGATCCCGAGACCTGCATCAATGAATATGACCTGGCTGTTTTCGTCCGGCTGAATGAGGGCGGAGATGCCGGGGATGCTGTATTCAGGCGATTTGACGAAGTACACCGTCAGCGCGGTTACGAACCTGGCCAGCTGCGCCGGGCGGCGGAAAGCGCCGGCCTTGTCTGGATCACTTGTCAGGACGCGGATACCGGCAGTCAGGTGACCGGCACGACAGAACGTGTGATGGCGGCTGTTAGAAAGCCATAAAGAGCTATGACAGAGCAGGTGATGGCAGCTGTGAGAAAGCCATGACGAGCTATGACAGAGCGTGTGATGGCGGCTGTTAGAAAGCCATAAAGAGCTATGACAGAGCGGTTCATGGCGTATCTGAGAAAACCATGCGCTGCTGTCAGAAGATGAAAAAGTATTGATCCAAGAAAGGAAATAAAAACGTGGATATTCGCTTTACAAAAATGGAAGGCTGCGGCAACGATTACGTATATATCAGCGGCTTTGACCAGCAGATTGATCCCGCGGAGAAGCCTGAACTTGTGGAGAGGCTCAGCGACCGCCATTTCGGAATCGGCGGCGATGGAGTTATTTTTATTAATCCCTCAAAGATCGCGGATTTTGAGATGGAGATGTGGAATGCAGACGGCACCCGCGGCGAAATGTGCGGAAACGGCATACGCTGCGTTGGAAAATTTGTTTTTGACAAAGGCATGACTTCATCCAAAGAGATCACGGTCGAAAGCTTCGGTAAGGTGAAATATCTGACCCTTTATACAGAGGAAGAAGGCGGAAAAGAAGTGGTCACGTCTGTTCGGGTCAATATGGGAGAGCCTATTCTGGACGCGGACGATATTCCCGTCATTGCCGGAAACTCTCCGGTTGTGGCGGAAACCATCCGGATCGATGAAAAGGATGATGATCCGGATGACGATCTGGAACCTTCCGGCGTTTACGAGATGACCTGTGTCTCTATGGGAAATCCCCACGCCGTGGTATATATCGACAGCACGGATGATCTGGACATCGAGGAGATCGGTCCACTTTTCGAAAACCACCACAGGTTCCCCAACCGCACCAACACAGAGTTCGTTCAGATCGTTGACAGGGAACACGTGAAAATGCGCGTGTGGGAGAGAGGCTCGGGCGAGACACTGGCCTGCGGTACCGGCTGCTGCGCAGTCTGCGTGGCGGGTGTTCTCAACGGCTTTACGGCTCCCAGGCTGGAGGTCGAGGTCCTGGGCGGCACCCTCCTGATCGAATGGGATCCCGAGGAGAATCTTGTGTGGATGACCGGTCCCGCAACGACCGTGTTTGAGGGAACGATTACTGTCTGACCGCGTTCTCTTTGTTGAGATTGAGTCAGGTTTTATATGTTGGGAAAAGATATGACAGACTATGAACTGATGGTTGAACAGGCTGAGCAGATCATTTCTGCGGAACCGCACTATGTGGCGGCCCTATCCAATATATCGGCGCTTCTTTTCGAATCGTTGGACCGGATCAACTGGGCCGGTTTTTATCTCATGGACAGGGGCAGTCTGCTTGTGGGACCTTTTCAGGGAAAGACTGCCTGCATACGGATCGAAATCGGAAAGGGCGTGTGCGGGACTGCTGTAAAGGAAAACCGCATTCAGCGCGTTGCCGATGTCCATTCCTTCCCGGGCCACATAGCCTGTGACTCCGCGTCCAGATCTGAAATTGTGCTTCCCCTGCGGAGCAATGGAAAAATAGCGGGTGTACTTGACATCGACAGCCCGGATCCGGACCGCTTTTCAGAGGCTGATGAAAAGGGGCTGGAGGTACTTGCGGAAAAAATAGGAGAGAAGGTTGATTTTACGGGACTTCGCGGATGACGACATCAAACCAGTACTGTTAAAGCGGTCTCTACGGGACTTCGTGATGACGATATCAAACCGATATTGTTAATTCGGCTTCACAATGACAAGTGTATAAATGGCTGAATAATTGGTTATAGTACAATGATCACCCTGAAAAATATACCCTTATGACGGTGTATTTTTCAGGGTGTTTGATATTACCTGTCCCTGATATTAATTGATAAATCCATAGGAAACAATTTGTTTTTATGATAAAATGAATATAGACAGCAGGAGAGAGAAGCGGCAGAGAGTTTTTTTCAGTAATGCTCATTCAGCAAGCCCTGAGCAGGGCTTTTGCGGCAGGCGCACTTCTTTTTCTGTACCTGCAAGGGATAGCAACAGGATTTTGAAATACTTAATAAGTCAGGAGGGTTTTTGAATGGCTGATTTGAAGATGGCGGCAAAGGCAGTTCCCGGAACAGACGGGGAAAAATATATTCCCATGGAAGAGAGAACCGGCAACCAGTCAATCGTATATTTCACACGTGATCTGTCTCCTGAGGGACTGCAGAAGATTTATGAGAGAGTAAACGGCAATATCAAGGGCAAAGTGGCGATCAAGCTTCACACCGGAGAGAAGGACGGTCCCAACATTATCCCCAGGCCCTGGGTCAAAGCCCTGATCGAAAAGGAGCCCGAGCTCAAGGACGCGGCGATCGTCGATACCAATACCTTCTATCCCGGTGACCGCGACTCGACTGAGAAGCACCGCGAGACCATCGCCCACAATGGCTGGACATTCTGCCCCGTCGATATTATGGATGAGGACGGAGCGTCCATGATTCCTGTCAAGGGAGCCAAGTGGATCCCTGAGATCTCCGTCGGCAGCCACATGCTCAACTATGATTCCATGTTCGTTCTGACCCACTTCAAGGGCCATGTCATGGGCGGCTTCGGCGGCTCCAACAAGAACATCGGAATCGGCTGCGCGGACGCAAACGTCGGCAAGGCCCAGATCCACACAAAGACCGGCAAGTTCAATCATTGGGACATCGACAAGGAAGAACTGATGGAGCGCATGGCAGAGTCCTCCAAGGGAACCATCGATTTCTTCGGTAAGAACATCACCTTCGTCAATGTCCTTCGCAATATGTCCGTATCCTGTGACTGTGAGGGCGTCGCGGCACAGCCCGTCGTGACACCCAATATCGGTATCGTGGCTTCCACAGATATCCTGGCGGCGGATTCGGCTTCTGTCGATCTTGTTTTTGCCCTCAAGGATGAGGATCATGCGGATCTGGTCAAGCGCATGACAAGCCGTCACGGCCTGCGCCAGCTGGCCTACATGAAGGAGCTGGGCATGGGCAATGACCGCTATATCCTGATCGACATTGATAACGACGACGAGGTGATCTGCCCCAAGTGCGCAGTCAAGGATGTCGTTCCTTTCAAGGCGGAATAAGAAATATCAAAACACTTGGAAAAGTGTTTTCCGCATACGGAGACGCTGAACAGGCACGCGTCTTTTAATGTAAACGGCACATCAGCACAGAATAAAAAACGTGCTAAATGCAGCGGGCAAACCGGTTGCTGAACTGGCAGGGCCTTTCCCATATGGGGAAGGTCCTGCTTTTTCTATGACGCGGCCCGTGTAATGAGTATTCCCGCCTTACGGCGGACACGGGCCGGCCATGGGGTGAGAGGGCGGCAGGGCCGCCTTTACCCTGTTGTGTACGCCGCGGTTCGAAGCGATTCCTGCACGGATGATTTCATAAAAAAAGACCCCCTGCCGGATGACAGGGGGTCTTTCCCGACACGGACGAACCGTGCAAAAATGATTTGTATAAAAACAAATGATCAAACGGTGAGAAGAAATAATAATTACTCTGCAGCAACAGCGTACTGGTCAGCAAGATTGGCAACAGTGCCGTCCGCAACCATCTTCTCGATTTCAGCATTGAGTGCATTGAGGAGCGCGGTGTTGCCCTTCTTGACAGCGATGCCGTATTCTTCATTGGCGAACTGCTCATTATCCTCAATGATCACAAGCTTCTGGCCGGCGTTGTCATTGACATACTTCTGGGCTGTAGCGGAATCGATGACAACAACGTCGGATTTACCATTGATAAGATCCATGATGGCATCGGGACCTTTCTTGAAGGAAACATAATCGAAGCCCAGATCTTTAACGCAGGTCTCACCGGTGTATCCCTGGATGACAGCGATATTCTTGCCTTTCATATCAGCAGCTTTGGTGATATCGGTTCCTTCCTTGGCAATCATGACCTGAGTGGCGTTATAGTAAGGAGTTGTAAAGTCAACAGATTCTTTGCGCTCTTCCGTGATGGTCATTCCGGCGATAATGGCATCGATCTGTCCATTCTGAAGGGCGATCAGGAGAGAGTCAAACTCGATGTTGTTGATGGCGACTTCAGCGCCCAGATCATCACCGATCTGCTTGGCGATTGCCATGTCAATTCCATCAAACTCGCCGATTGCGCCGCCGGTAGAAGAAATGAACTCAAAGGGAGGGAACTCCGCATTGGTACCGAAGACGATTTTGTCAATTGCTGCAGCGGTCTCTGCTGCTGCAGTGCTGCCTGCAGCGCTGACGGTTGTGCCTGCATCAGCGGCCTGTGCATCAGTTTCCTGAGTGTCAGCGGTCTGGTCATTGGCGCCGGCAGGTGCGGAAGAAGCGCCGCCGCAGGCTGCGAGCGAAGCGATCATACCCACGGTAAGGAACAGGGCAGTTGCCTTCTTGATCAGTTTCATAACTTTCATAACTTTTCCTCTTTGATAATTAAATCTTTTTTGTTGCGTTAACAGTTGCTTTATAAGGCATGGATAAACATACCGGTTTTTGATTATACTACGTTTGTCCAGCGATATCTATAAAAAAATCAAAGAACCTTGCTCAGGAAGCTCTGTGTCCTTTCATTCTGAGCTGCAGTAAAGATCTGTTCGGGAGTTCCTTCCTCGACAATGACACCGCCGTCCATAAAGATGACCCGGGTTCCGACTTCGCGGGCAAAGCCCATTTCATGCGTCACAACGACCATTGTCATGCCGGACTTGGCCAAATCCTTCATAAGATCCAGAACTTCACCGACCATCTCGGGGTCCAGGGCGGAAGTGGGCTCGTCAAAGAGCATGATCTCGGGCTGCATGGCAAGAGCTCTTGCAATGGCTATACGCTGCTTCTGGCCGCCGGAGAGCTGAACAGGATAATTGTCGGCTTTATCCAGAAGTCCGATCCTTGTGAGAAGCTTGCGGGCTGTCTCCTCGGCTTCGGCTTTGCTGGCTTTGCCCAGCCGGACAGGGGCCAGTGTGATGTTTTCCATGACGGTCTTATGAGGGAACAGGTTAAAGTGCTGGAAAACCATTCCCATCTTCTGACGCATCAGGTCGATATTGGCTTTCGGAGCATTGATCATTTCCCCGTCAATATATACCTCGCCCTTGGTCGGGGTCTCAAGCATATTGAGGCAGCGGATCAGGGTACTCTTTCCCGAGCCGGACGGACCGATGACGACAACGACTTCCCCCTGTTCGACCTCAAGATCGATCCCCTTGAGGACTTCCAGGTCTCCGAAACATTTGTGCAGGTTTCTTACGCTGATCATAGGATTTTCCCTTCTTCCATAAATGTCGAAGCGCTCTGCGCTGAGACACCCGAGGAGAAATGCGTGATGACGATTTCTTCGATGGGATCACAAGATGTTTGTGGCGCTTCGACGCAAACATCCGGAGTGAAAAATAATGCATCGGCAATATTTTTCATTCTTTCCAACTATGCCGCTAGTAAGAGCGGCACTCTGAAGCGTTTTCGCGCAGGCGAAAACGGTGAAGAATCACAGGATGTTTGGGCCGCCCCACGGCACAAACATCCGGAATGAAAAATAATGCATCGGCAATATTTTTCATTCTTTCCAACTATGCCGCTAGTAAGAGCGGCACTCTGAAGCGTTTTCGCGCAGGCGAAAACGGTGAAGAATCACAGGATGTTTGGGCCGCCCCACGGCACAAACATCCGGAATGAAAAATATTGCATCGGCAATATTTTTCATTCTTTTATCTGATATCGGATTTTCTCAAATTGGTTTCCACTCTTGCGAACAGAATGGTAAGCAGCTTAATAAGCGTAAAATAGATCACTGCGGTCGCGATCAGAGGCATGAATGCCTCAAAAGTTGCGCTCTTGATAAAGTCGCCTGCCTTCTGCAGATCCATGAGTCCCACGTAACCTACAATAGCGGTCTCTTTGATCAGGACGATGAATTCGTTGCAGAGAGAAGGAAAAATGTTCTTGACAGCCTGCGGAATGACGATGTCAGTCATCGTCTGCGAGGCACTCAGCCCCAGGGAGCGTCCGGCCTCTGTCTGTCCCTTATCCACGGAAAGGATGCCGCCGCGGATGATCTCTGAGACGTAGGCGCCCGAATTGATGCCGAAGGCAATAGCGGCAATGATCCACTTGGGCAGCGGCACAGTGGCGAAGATGACGAAATAAATGATCATCAGCTGAGTAACGGAAGGTGTTCCGCGGATCACATCTGTATAGACTTTCGCGATCAGGCGCAGGGCCTTGTTGTTGGACAGCGCGAACAGAGCAATGATCATACCGATAATGACGCCGATGATCACCGCGAGCAGGGACGTCTCGATCGTCACGCCAAAACCCTTTACAAGGAGCATGTATCTGTCGTCGGTGATGAAACACATCTGAAATTTAGAGACGACAGATTCCCACCAGGTATTCATAAATATACCCCCATTATTAATAAAAATACAAAATTACGCAAAAACATCTTTTATTATAGGGACTTGAGTGTTTAAAAGCAATATAATCCTAATGAAAAAGATTGCGGCGCAGAGATTCCCGGAAACAATTTCAGAGAATCCGGATATGAAGCCGGGTGGAAAAGGAAAGCAAAAAATGAAAAGGCATATAAATAAAGAGAAATAGGAATCAAAAATAAATAGACAAAGCAGGAACAAAATGATAATGTAAATACGTTTCCCATTAATATTTGAGTTAATATGCGGGCGGACATTTCGTATGGAAGCCCTGACCGGAAAGGTGGAATGACAATATGAGTTTACTGAAACAGTGGCGTGACAAAGCGTATGACGAGTCTGCCAACAGGGGTGACCTGCAGAGACTTTGGGCTGATTATTTTGAAAAAGAAAAAAATATCTATAAAGAGCTTCTGAAGACCCCCGATGAGGAAGTCAGGGGTACAGTGAAGGGACTTGCGGAAAAATACGGGATCGATCTGATGACCATGGTCGGTTTCCTGGACGGCATCAACGACAGCCTCAAGACCCCCAACCCCATCGAAGAAATGGAAGAGGACACAGAGGTTTCTCTCGGCTTTGACAAAGAGAAGCTGTTCAAGAACATGGTGGCAGCAGGTGCCGAGTGGCTGTACGGCCTTGAGGAGTGGGAGCCTATTTTTGACGAGGAGACCCGCAAGCGCCTGTATCAGGAGCAGAAGCAGTCCGGTACTGTCAAGAAAGGCCGCAAGATCTATCCCAACGATCCCTGCCCCTGCGGCTCCGGCAAGAAGTACAAGAAATGTCATGGAAGAAACGGCGCCAACCGCTTTGAAGCCTGATCGAAAAAACAGAACCGGCTTCGTGGAAGAATGAACTTTCACGAGGCCGGTTTTTTGTTTTCAGATCTGTGACCATGGGCGGGGGGATCAGCATCCCCGGCTTCCTCCTCCGCAGCAGCAGATATTACACAGGGCGTTTATGCACAGATAGGCGGCGCAGACCCGCATACATTGACCGCCCGCGGAGACGGGACCTCCGTAGGTCTGACTCCGGGAAGTGTACCATCTGTTTCCGGACTGAAGCTGCTGGAGCATGCTCTGATAATTGGGATTGCTGGGATCCATAGAAGCTGCCCTCTGGGCATGCTCGAGCGCGACGGCATCGTTGCCGATTCCGCTGTTGGCGGCGGCGCTGTAATAATACCACTGGGCGCTGCGTTCCTCCATGGCACTGAGTACATTGAGGGCTTCCTGGAACATGCCGTGATTGATGTAGCTGGCGGCGGCTCGCAGATGAATGGCCTCCTCGCTGTTGTCCTGGGACGCTCCCTGAGTACCGAAGCCGTAGGAACTGAAAAATTCGTTCCAGAAATCGGAGAAATCTTCGAAGTTCCCATAATAGGTGTAGGTCGTTCCGTTTTCATCCTGCCAGGTCTGGCCTGAGGAAGTGCCGGAAGAACCGGACGGACGCCCTGCGCTCTGGCTTCCGGGGCGGGACCAGGAGCCCTGACCTGCGGAAGAGTAGGGATGCTGTCTCTCGTACATGACCTGCTGATAGGCCTGCTGAACGAGTTTGAACATCTCCTCCGCCTTGTCCTTGTTGGGATTGTTGACGTTGGCGTCGGGATGGTATTTGCGGCTGAGCTGACGATAAGCTTTTTTGACTTCGTCGTCTGTGGCATCCCGGGATATTCCAAGGATCTTGTAGGGATCTGACATATTGCTTTACCTTATTATTATTTATAATATTTATCTTTATTTATGAATCAGCGGAAGCACCGGAAGTTTCAGCAGGATTATTCATCTTTGTTTATGAATCAGCGGATGCTTCGGCAGTTTCAGCGGGGCTTGTCCTTTTGGCGAAGATTTCCTCGAATTTGGTCCACACACCCGCGTAAAGTATATTCCGAAGTATATCAATATTTTCAACAATGGGCAATGCCTCAAATGCGCGGCAGCAGGATGCCATCTGCATGGTCAGCAGGGTGCGCACATATCCGTTGAAATCGCCGTCCGTCTCCGACATTCTGGCGCGGATGGGCAGGAGAGGATTGAAACTGCCGTTTGTCTCGTCATCCTCCAGATCGTCATAGGCATCGAGCAGGTAGATGTATTTACCCAGATAAAAGCCTGTTTTCCTCAGGGGGATTTCCCATTCATCATTGGTGAAGGCGAAGATTTCGGCGAGCAGGTTTCCGAAACAGGCAGCTGCCCGGTCGGCGGAACCCTCCTCATTTTTCTTTTCTATTTCGTGCAGCTCACTCAGACATTGTGAGATTACTTCCGCTTTTTCGGGATATCTGGCGGAAACGTCCCGAAACCCTCCTTTTAAAAGGCCGGAGACTGCCAGTCCCCTGAGTTTTTGCTCGTCCTCCCAGTCGTCCCTGCCTGAATAATAGGCCAGAAGGACGGTCATATCCGCCGCGTAGCGAGTGTATTGGCTGCGTCTGGAAGTGTGCTTTTTGAAAGGATGCGCGATGCAGTTGGACTCTGTCTTTTTTTCATCCTGCGGCTCATAGAGACTTGAGAGCAGAAAACCCAGAAAAGTCGTGTCGTAGCTGAGCACGAGCTGGCCCGACCTGCCGTAATAGTCGTGGAGGTCTTCGCAGAGCCCGCAATAATAGCTGCGGTACAGGTCGAGTTCCCGTATCCGCAGCTCCGGTTCGTTGATCACTATATATCCAAACATGTTTGTAAAAAAGACCTCCTGGAAAAGATCTTCCGTTCAAAACCTGATCATGTATTGCTGAAAGATCTGCCTGCAATCTCTGTAAAGAGGAATGCGACCCATACGGAATCCGAAGCAGCCCTATCCACATCAATCAGCTCTGCTTCATAAATTCTGTCCCGCATTTGGGGCAGCGCACCATGATCCTGCCTTTTCCGCGGGGGATGCGGATCTTCTGATTGCACTGAGGGCACTTGTAAATGTGGTACTCAATGTGCTGGGAGGCACTGCGTCCCTTTCCGCCGAAGAAAGATCCGATTTTGCTCTTGATAGACAGGTATTTCTGATTTTCCGCGTATCTTGCGGGAATATTACGGGAAAATGTTCTGAAATAGATCAGAAAGAGCAATACGGCATAGACAATACCGGATATTTTAATAAACTGAAGGCTTCCCGGAAAGGCCAGGAAATTACCCGCGATCCAGTTGGCGGCAATGAGGATCAGCACCACGATTGACATAAAGCGCGACAGCTGATCTGTGCCGTATCTTCCCTGCATAAAAAGAGCAAACCGATAGCGAAGATTTTTGAACATAAAAGATGATTCCCTCTTTATTATTTTTATTATTTCTGTGATGACCCGATTAAAAAAAGCTCACAGTCAAATATTGTAAGGTAAACAAGAGGGAATGCAATGAATTCAGGACAAAAAATAATTAAAAAAGAATAAATAAACAGCGGCGGCAAAATCGTTTTTTACAAAATCAGTCCGGTCAGGAACACTGTGACACAGCAGCTGATGGCGACGACAAAGAGGTCGCCGTTGATCCAGGCCATGATCAGGCCGACTGCCAGGGCAGCCGCTCCGGACCAGATGTTGTCTGTCGCTGTGACAATTGCCGGGAAGGTCATGACAGCGAGTGTGACATAGGGAACATAGAAAAGGAAAGACCGTACAAAGCGGTTTGTGATGGGCTTTCTCAGGAAAAGAAGCGGCAGCAGACGGATCAGATAGACCGTGCCGCACATAATCAAGAGTGAAATATAGATATTGTTGTTCATGGCAGATGTTTTATCCTTTTTATATAGCTTTTATATAGATTGTGAACAGATTCTGTTTTGTAATTATACAGGTCACAAGTTCTCCGCGGATTCTTCATCCGGCATGTCAATCGGTTTGAGTACGGCGGCTGCACCGGCGAGCAGAATGGTCAGTATGATGACCTTGAAGCCTGAGGAAATGCCCGCGGTCAGCGGAAGCAGGCCGAAGACCCAGCTGACAGCCATGGACACGGCGACCAGGCCGCCGATGAAGTGATTGTCCCTGGCGGGCGGGATAATGATGGCCAGAAACATTCCGTAGAGAGAGACACTGAGCGCGTTCACTGCGGTCGCGGGCAGGATGCTGCCCACCAGTACGCCCATCACGGTTCCGCCGGACCAGCCTGCCACCGAGATCAGGGTGATCGCATAGGAATAAAAAGGTTCCAGATAGCCCGGTACGGCGCTGGAAAGGCCGAAGATTTCATCCGTGATGCAGTAGGCCACTCCGAAGCGGTGGACAGTGGGAATAGTAGACCTGAGCTTCTGAGACAGCGAGCAGCTCATCAGAAAATATCTCAGGTTGACGATGATACAGGTTGTGATCATCTCGATCGCCCCGGCCTGAGAGGCGATGAGCAGGAGAGCGGCGAACTCTCCGGCGGAGGCGACCATTCCGGTCGACATGAGGAAGGACTGAAAAGCGGTCAGACCGACTCTTTTGGCCTCAATCCCGAGGGCAAAGGCAACGGCAAAATATCCCATACAGATGGGAAAACCGTCCCGCAGACCTCTGAGGATCCAGCCTTTGCGGGTGGCGGGATAAGTGTGTTCCGGGGTCTTTTTTTCCTTATTCAGCGTATTTTTTTCTGAATTAGCATTATTCTGGTCAATTAAAGAATTCTTTTCCATAAGTTCGGTATCTATTTTCCTGTTTTTATGATACAATAATTAACTGTTCGTGACTGTATGAATACAAATAAGTGTATTTTTTGCCGCAGTGTTTAAATAGCGTTGTGGCCCGGCATTACGCTGTGGCCCGGCGAAATGCCTATGCATTTATGCATGCGAGCATGCAAAATGCATAGTCGCATCGCCGGAGCTTTTCGAACTTATAAATTATAACACAA
>JAUNEM010000027.1:0-2986 GCA_030525515.1 Eubacteriales bacterium | reverse complement strand
GCAAAATGCATAGTCGCATCGCCGGAGCTTTTCGAACTTATAAATTATAACACAACGATTCAAAAGGGGGGAAAGAAATGTTGCCGAAAGATCCTCATATGCTGGCGAGCTTTCTGAATCTGAAGCTTCGTGATTTTTATCCGTCGCTTGATGCGCTCTGCGATGATCTGGGCGTAGACAAGGAGGAAATCCTGAAAAAGCTGGAGGCCGAGGAATATTCCTACGATCCCGAGCGCAACCAGTTTGTGTAAACAATGGTTTCGTCTCAATATATATAGTAAGGAGATTTGACACATGCGAAGAGAACTTGCAAAGACTTACGATCCCCAGGGAATTGAGGATCGGATTTATAAAAACTGGGAGGAAAAGAAGTACTTTCATGCGGAGGTTGACCACTCAAAGACGCCTTTCACGATCGTGATTCCGCCGCCCAATATTACCGGTCAGCTTCATATGGGACATGCGCTGGACAACACGCTGCAGGATATTCTGATCCGCTACAAGAGGATGCAGGGATATAATGCCCTGTGGCAGCCGGGAACAGACCATGCGAGTATCGCGACCGAGGTCAAGGTCATCGATTCTCTGCGCGAGCAGGGCATTTTGAAGGCTGATCTGGGCCGTGAAGGCTTCCTGGAGAAGTGCTGGGACTGGAGAAAAGAGTACGGCGGCCGTATCGTAAACCAGCTCAAGAAGCTGGGCTCCAGCTGCGATTGGGACCGTGAGCGCTTCACGATGGATGAGGGCTGTAACAAGGCCGTCACCGAAGTCTTCTGCAAGATGTACAAGAAGGGCTGGATCTACAAGGGCAGCCGCATCATCAACTGGTGTCCTGTCTGCAAAACATCTATCTCCGACGCAGAGGTCCAGTACGAGGAGCAGAACGGCCATTTCTGGCACATTAAATACCCTCTGATCGAGGATGACGGGACCATTTCCAAGACCCGTTTCCTGGAGTTCGCGACAACCCGTCCCGAGACTATGCTGGGAGATACGGCGGTCGCGGTGCATCCCGAGGATGACCGCTATGCTGACCTGATCGGCAAAAAGGTCTGGCTTCCCTTCGTCGACAGGCAGATTCCGATCGTGGCCGACACTTATGTTGACCGTGAATTCGGTACCGGCGTGGTCAAGATCACTCCCGCCCACGACCCCAACGATTTCGAGGTCGGACAGCGCCACGGACTGCCCGAAATCAATATCATGAACGACGATGCCACCATCAACGCCAACGGCGGCAAGTTCGTGGGTATGGACCGCTATGAAGCGAGAAAGCAGATCGTCAAAGAACTCGAAGAGATGGGACTTTTGGTCCGCATTGAAGATTATACTCATAACGTCGGAACGCATGACCGCTGCGGCACGACTGTCGAGCCCCTGATCAAAAAGCAGTGGTTCGTCAAGATGGACGAGCTGATCAAGCCCGCTGTCAAGGCTGTCAAAGAGGGCGACATCCAGCTGATTCCCAAGAGGATGGAGAAGATCTATTACAACTGGACCGATAACATCCGTGACTGGTGCATCAGCCGTCAGCTCTGGTGGGGACACCGGATTCCCGCCTATTACTGCGACAAGTGCGGCGAAGTCGTCGTTGCGCCTGCGATGCCCGCAAAATGCCCTGTCTGCGGCGGGACACACTTTACTCAGGATCCCGACACACTGGATACCTGGTTCTCCTCCGCCCTCTGGCCTTTCTCCACACTGGGCTGGCCCGAGATGACAGAGGATCTGAAGTATTTCTATCCCACAGACGTTCTGGTCACCGGCTATGATATTATTTTCTTCTGGGTCATCCGCATGATCTTCTCCGGTTTCGAGCAGATGGGAGAGAAGCCCTTCAAGACCGTGCTCTTCCACGGTCTGGTCCGCGACGAGCTGGGCAGAAAGATGTCCAAGTCCCTGGGCAACGGCATCGATCCCCTGGAAGTCATCAGGAACTACGGCGCAGACGCCCTGCGTCTGACCCTGGTCACCGGCAACGCGCCCGGCAATGACATGCGCTTCTCCAACAGCCGTGTCGAGGCCAGCAGAAACTTCGCCAACAAGGTATGGAACGCCAGCCGTTTCATTATGATGAACATGCCCGAAGAGGGTGATCTTCCCGAGCAGATGCCCGAAGGTCTTCTTCCCGAGGACAAGTGGATCCTGTCCGGCTTCAACAATGTTGTCCGTGAAGCTACCGAAAATATGGACAAGTTCGAACTCGGCATCGCCGTGCAGAAGGTCCATGACTTCATCTGGGACGAGTTCTGTGACTGGTATATCGAGATGGTCAAGCCCCGTCTGTATGAGACCGAGGACGCCGCCAGCCACACTGCGGCTCTGTGGACTCTGCAGACTGTCCTGCAGGGCAGCCTCAAGCTCCTGCATCCCTACATGCCTTTCGTGACAGAGGAGATCTTCTGCACGATCCAGGACAAGGAGCCCTCCATCATGATCTCTGACTGGCCCGTCTGGAAAGAGGAGTTCAACTTCCCTGAAGAGGAGCAGGCCATCGAGACGATCAAGGAGGCAGTGCGCGCCATCCGTACCGCCCGCAATGAGCGCGGCGTAGCGCCTTCCCGCAAGGCCAAGGTTATCATCGTGTCGGAAGACGAGAAGATCCGCCGGATCTTCGAGGAAGACAGGCTCTTCTTCGAGCGCCTGGCCTCCGCTTCTGAACTCGTGCTTCAGGCCGGCAAGGAGGGGATCGGCGAGGGAACGGTTTCCATCGTCCTTCCTTTCGCGACAGCTTTTATCCCGCTGGCGGACCTGCTCGACATCCAGGCTGAGATTGCGAGACTGAACAAGGAGAAAAAGCGTCTCGAGGGCGAACTCAAGCGCAGCGCAGGCATGCTCCGCAACGAGAAGTTCCTCTCCAAGGCGCCCGCGGAAAAGATCGCCGCGGAAAAGGAGAAGCAGCAGAAGTACGAACAGCAGATGGCAGGTGTCATCCGCGAGCTCGAGGAGCTCTCTTCTCTGTAAAAACTCTGTTAATTACTCTGTA
>JAUNEM010000163.1 GCA_030525515.1 Eubacteriales bacterium | reverse complement strand
GGGGAGACCCGTTCGTAGAGAAGTCCAGAGAAGACCAGATCCTCAGCTACTTTGAACCGCTGAAGGACCTGAACGATGAATTCAAATCACGTTTTGCGAAAGCGCTGGCCGCGCTGGATGAGAAGGACTGGGAGATCATCGACGAGCTTGTGGACAGGCTGAAAAGAAAATCAGCGGAAGAGCGGGAGAAGGAACAGGAAGACAGCGGCCTGCTGCTGCAGGCGGCACACAAGAGGACTGACATTGAGATCCCGGAGGGAGTTGATACGTCAGACGATGAATATTTTGATTAATTTTCCAGGTGTCCGTTTACGCGGACACCTTATCTGGCATGATAGTGTTGCAGGCTTATCCTTTGGCTACGGAGGTGACACAGAGAAAGATGCTGGATAGGTACGAAGAACTTGAAGACATGGCTCAGAAGATGGGGCTCCATGTCGATGAAAAGCCACTGCAGTACAATGACGGGCGGATCCGGGGAAGCAGGGTGCTGATCCGGTCCACGATCCCCACGAACCGGCAGAAGGCGGCTGTCCTGTGCGAGGAGATCGGGCACCACCAGACAGCAGTCGGGAACATACTGGATGAAAAGGATCCATGGAGCCGGAAGCTGGAACAGCGGGGCCGGGCATGGTCCTATGACCTGCTGATCGGGCTTTCGGGCATCGTGAAGGCAGCGCAGGCCGGATGCACGTCCCGGTATGAGGCCGCGGAACTGCTCGACGTCCCGGAGGATGTCCTGCAGGACGCCGTGGATTACTACCGCGGGAAATACGGCTCCCGGGCGGTGAAAGAAGGGCCTTTTCTGGTCCGGTTCGACCCTTCAGGCGTGATCGAAGTCAGCATGGCATGATACGGAGCCCATATCAGGCCAGCGTTACCGGTCACTTTTCCCCGCTGGCGCTTTCCAAGGGGATGGCGCGGTAGAGAATAGCCCCTGTCACTCAAAGCCGCGCAGAATCCATTCTGCGCAGAAGCAAAAAAAATCCCCTCACGCTGTTGCAGCAGCGCGAGGGGCGGTAACACCAACAGCCCCCGAAGGAGCCAAATGGCGGCACGAGTCTATTTTACTCCTCCGGGGAATTTTTTACCACCAAGGAGGAACAAATTATGGCAACAGCTAAAAAACTGCCCTCCGGATCCTGGAGGTGCAGGGTGTTCTCGCACTATGAGACCACCCAGGAGGGAAAGAAAAAGCCCGTGTACGAATCCTTCACATGCAAGGACCCGTCACGGGCAGGAAAGCGGGAATGCGAGCGCATGGCGTCGGAATGGGCATCATCGAGGCGGGTGCGGCAGGCATCAGAGACCACGGTGCAGGAAGCGGTACGGAAGTACATCGACCTCAAAGAGAATGTCCTGTCCCCGGCCACGATCCGGAGCTATGAGACCTACCTGAAGTCACGGATGGACGACGTCCGTCTTTACACGCTGGGCGGCCTGACCGCGCAGGAGGTGCAGGGCTGGATCAACGTGCTCTCCGCGACATACTCCCCCAAATATGTCCGCAACGTCTACGGTCTGTTCACGGCGGCCGTGGAATTTTCCGGGATGGATCTCCCCTTCCGGATCACGCTCCCCGCAAAGAAGCCCTTCCAGGCGCACGTCCCGTGCGACGACGAAGTGCAGGCCCTGATCGCGTATCTCAAAGAGCCCGCAAGGGACAAGCGCGACCAGGTCTGCAGGCAGGAGCTCCTGACAGCGATCATGCTGGCGGCATTCGGGTCGATGCGGCGGGGCGAGATCTGCGCGCTGACCGTGGCCGACTTCCACGGCTGCCATGTATCCGTGACAAAGGACATGGTGAAGGACAAGCACTATGCCTGGGTCACAAAGCCTACGCCGAAGACCAGCGCATCGAACAGGGTCGTGGAGCTCCCGCAGGCGATCATCGACCAGATCCCGCTGCCGGACCGCGGCAGGGTCATCAAGGCCCACCCCGAACAGATCACGAACCGGTTCCGCAGGGCCATCAGATCCTGCGGTGTCGACATCCCGTTCCGGTTCCATGACCTCCGGCACTACTACGTCTCCATCGCGCACGCCCTGGGGATCCCGGACGCCTACGTGATGGAGATGGGCGGCTGGAAGACGGACTACACCATGAAGCGCGTCTACCGTGCCACCCTCGCGGACCGCAGGCGCACCGAACAGGACCGTCTGAACGAGCATTTTACCCGCAAATACGGCGCATCATGACATATTTCGTGTCATACTGTATGACACGAACTGCACTTTTTAGAGCATATCCGCACATCTAAGAATCATCCACGCACACAAAAGACCCGCATAAATACTGGCTCTCAGCTATACTCCAGTATCTATGCGGGTCTTATGATTACTGCCGGCGGTGGGACTCGAACCCACACGCCCTCTCGGACAGCAGATTTTGAGTCTGCCTCGTCTGCCATTCCGACACGCCGGCATCATTGAATCCTGCCGGCAGGTCTCCAGGGCCCGCCGGCAGGAATGTGTTTTTAAAAATCAGACTGTCTTATAGTCTGAATGCCTTATAAGCTGTTAATCGCCGGAAAGCGTGATCAGCGCTCGGTGTAAGGCATGAGGGCCAGGTGGCGGGCTCTCTTGATGGCGCTGGTCAGGGCGCGCTGGTGTGTCGCGCAGGTGCCTGTGATCCTGCGGGGCAGGATCTTGCCGCTCTCGGAGACATACTTGCGGAGCTTTGCGACATCCTTATAATCGATTGCGTTGTCCTTGCCGCAGAACACGCACACTTTTCTCTTTCTGTGGAAACCGCCTCTCTTGCGGAAAGGAGCATCCGAACGATTTTCTCTGTTAAAAGCCATTTCTAACCTCCTGTATGTTCCCTATGGGTGTGCATCGCAGCAGGGCTTCAGGTCTTCAGGTGAAGGGAAGCTCCTCGTCGATGCCGTCCGGGATGTTCATGAAGCCGTCCAGTGCGTCGGCACCGCCTGCGGGGGCCGCATTCTGCGCGGGGGCATTGTAGCCGCCGCCGTAGCTGCCGGCACCGCTGTTTGCGCCTGCGCCGTAACCGCCGGCATTGCCGTAATTTCCACCGTTTCCATAGCCGCCGTTTCCGCCGCCGTAATTACCGCCGGCAGAGGCGTTTTTGCTCTCGGCAAACTCCAGCTCCTCGACGACGACCTCGGTCACATAGACCTTGACGCCTTCGCGGTTCGTATAGTTGCGGGTCTGGATGCGGCCGGTCAGGCAGGTCTTGAGCCCCTTGCGGTAGTATTTCTCCACGTGCTCGGCCAGTTTGCCGAAAACCACGCAGGGGATGAAGTCCGCGGTAGGGCCGCCGTCCTGATTGTTGCGGCTCATGCGTCTGTCGACAGCAACAGTGAAATTGGCGATGCAGAGGGAGTTTTCTCCCTGCGTGTATCTGACTTCGGGATCCCTTGTAAGGCGCCCCATAAGAATGACTTTATTCATTAAATGACCTCTTCTTTCTGTCTGTTCAGGCCGCTTCCTGTTTTACGCACAGATATCTGAGGACGTTATCCATGATGCGCATGAAGCTCTCGATCTCGGCGATCGCGGAGCCATCAGCTTCGAACTTGATGAAGTAGTAGTAACCTTCGTTCATCTTCTGGATCTCATAGGCAAGCTTCTTCTTGCCCCAGTCGTCGACTTCGCCGACGGTGCCGCCAAAGCGGGCGATCAGCTCTTTGCATCTGTCGACAACCGCTGTCCTCGCTTCATCGTCGATCTGCGCATTCACAACAACGGCTAACTCGTATTTACCCATTCTCTTACCTCCTTTTGGTCTCTGGCCCCTGTTCTGCGCTTCAGAAACAGTGATCCGGTTTTCGCATCACAGGAGCAAGGAAAAAATTATCCGGGAATAATCCCACGGATGACTATCATAGCATACTTATTTTTTCATCGCAAGTGATTTTTTTCATCCACCGGATATTTTTTTCATCTTCCGGATGACAAAAGGGACGGTTCTTTTTGTCACCCCTTTGTCACCCTTTTACAGGCATCCCTGGAGACGTTTTATGCTGCAGATGCCTGACTTACTGGTGCCTTGCAGACTCTATACTTTGTCTCATTTTATCAAAAATTATCAAAAAGAGGCCCTGATTTAAGGGATGCCGTTCAACTTCTGGAAAGTTCCTTCTTGATGTCGGAGGAGCAGATGTTGGGGGTCCTCTTCAGACGGACAACGGATTTGCCGTGGGCTTCACACCAGGCGACGCATTCGTCGAAGCGGCCGCCGCGGTGGTCTTCGCCCAGGGCCAGGATGTCGAAGTCTATCTGCTCGAGGGCGGCGGGGCTCACGGTCTGGTAGACGACGACCTTGTCCACGATCCGGAGAGCTTCGAGGATCTCCACGCGCTCTGCAGTGGAGTAAAGGACGTGGGCGTCCGGCTTGAATTTCAGAATGTAGTCGCCGTCCTGGACGGCTACAACGAGGTAGTCAGCGTGCTCCTTGCACTGTTTGAAGAGGCGCAGGTGGCCAATGTGGAAATAATCATATACGCCGAATGTGAGGATCTTTGCCATTTTCTTGCTCCTTTTTACAGGTTTTATACATTTCTGTACAGTTTTCACGCGGGAATTTGTTCTTCGTATATCTTTTTGCCGGGTTCCGACATGCATCGAATCTGTATGGGACATACAGGGAGAAGGTGACGAAAAGAACCGTCCCTTTTGTCACATTGCATCGTACTCCGCCTTGAGTTCGCCCAGGGCGATAAAGAGCGGGTCGTAGATACGGGCGCAGGTGATCTCTCCCGCGTATTTTTCATAGAGGATGGGAAGCTCGGTGCAGCCGAGGATGCAGGCGTCGTAGCGGTTTACGAGCTCCAGGAAGAGGCGTTTTGCTTCGTCCGTGTATTTGTCCTGTTTGACAGCCTCGATGCAGGTGCGCAGGTCGGCGTATTCCCCGGGTGCGGGGACGAGGCATTCGATGCCTTCCGCTGCGAGGGCGTCCTGGTAGATGCGGGAATCGATGGTTCCCTCGGATCCCAGGAGGTAGACCTGCTTTTGGCCGTCTTTTTTGATGTGGTCGACGCAGGTCCGGATGATATGGATGACTCTGCTCTCGAGTTCCGGTACGCGTTCGTAGATCCGGGGCAGGAAGAGGTGGGAGGTGTTGCAGGCCAGGATGATGCGGCTGGCGCCGGCATCCACGAGGTGCTGCATGGAGTCGCTCATCTGCTCGATCAGTTCTTCTTCTTTTTCATGGTGGAGATAGGCCAGGACGCGGCTGGGCATGGTGCACCGGTTGTCGATGACGATGCGGGGGCGGTCCCACTCCTTCTCCGCCGGGAAGACCTGGGCGTATTGTTTAAAGAGCTGGATGGTGGCATAGGTGCCCATGCCGCCGAGGACGCCGATGACGAAGTTGTCTTTCATTTATTTACCTCCTCCTCTGCGGGTGTGTCCTGTACCTGGTGCTTTTCCCTGATGTATTCGGTGTAGGGTTTCTCGGCGCTCTGGATGGTGCCGCCGAAGGCGTTTATGTGGGTGGAGGGGACGTTTTTGATGGTCATGTAGTCCTTGTACTCCTGCGTGAGGCGGCCGTCGTAGCCGGCCGGGCAGGGGATGGTGGTGAATTCGAAGGGCAGCATGACGGTCTGGTCCCACCATTCTCTGCGGAACATGTTCTTCTCTTTTCCGCGGGAGAAGGCGACGTAGCTGATGCGGTCGTATTTTTTGCTCTTGTTGTATTTGGCGCAGAGCTTTTCGTATCTGCGGAAGAGCTTTTTGTAGTCGGTGAATTTGTAGAGGGCTTTTGTCCCCTGGAGAAAGATCTTTCCCTTGAGTTCGTGGGGGGCGTCGGCAACGTAGCCGCCGTATTCGATGGTACGCCAGAGGAGCCTGATCTTCGCCATGTGGAGCTTGTAGCGGAGGCCGTCGTCCGGGAGGATGTCCAGGGGG
>JAUNEM010000026.1:2920-22047 GCA_030525515.1 Eubacteriales bacterium | reverse complement strand
ATTGATTTAGTCTGGAAAAAGCGCACTCCCCGGATTTGGAGCAGTCCTCGCAGCCATGGAGCACACATTTTTTCATTGATTTAGTCTGGAAAAAGCGCACTCCCCGGATTTGGAGCAGTCCTCGCAGCCGTGGAGCACACACTGTCTGTTTTCATCCGACAATCCTATGACGGCGGTCACGGATTTTGAGGGCATCATAAGTCTGCTCTCTGTGAGAGACACGCCTATCTCCTTCTGGATGCGCAGAATCCGGGCGAAGCCGGTCTGAAAATCCAGGGAGAAGTCCCCATATCCGGGGGAGAAGCGGGGTCTGCAGTACAGCCCCTGCTCTGCCGCTTCCTGAATGATCTTTTTATTGACTTCGTCACACCAGTTCTCTATCATCGCTGCTGCTGCGGCCTGGAAGATGACGGCGCGGCTCATCTGACTGACACTGGCGCGCGCGATCAGGCGGTCGGGCCCGATTCCCAGAGTCGCCGCCATCAGGTATGCGCCCCGGCATCCCCGCAGATTCCGGGAGAGGCTCCGGCTCCGGATCTCCATGCCTGCAATCTGAAGAAGAGGCGCCTCCGGGGGGCTTTCCCCCGGGCAGGACTCTTTTTCGAATGCGAAGTCCTCTATCCACTCTATTTCATACCGCCGAAAAATATATCTGGGGGTCACTGCCCTCTCAAGCTCTTCCAGGCAGCTTTCCACGGCCTCTTTGACCATGGCATCGGGATCAGCTCCCCGATATCCCAGATACCGGTATATTTCCTTTCTGTTTACATCCCGCATATCTTTATGCCGGCCCTGAGCCCGGTCCGCTGTCCTCCGAAGCTGGATTGCTGCTTCTCTTTAAACCCGGTCCGCTGTTCCCTGAAGCAGGATTACAGCTTCTCTTTAAAACCTGATTCACTGCCTCCTGAGCCTGGATTCCTGTCATACTCCCCAGATTGCCGAAAGGCTGCTCTGAATGCCGGCAGCGATCTCCGGTTTGTTCATGGTATATACATGGATGTGTCCCACGCCGTTCGCGATCAGGTCGACAATCTGCTCCGCCGCATAGACTACACCCGCCTGCTTCATGCCCAAGGGGTCGTCTCCGAAGCGGTCCACCATGGTGCGGAAGCGCTGAGGGATCGTCGCTCCGGAGAGGGCGACACTTCTTTTGACCTGTTTGGGGTTTGTGATCGGCATGATACCCGCCACAACCGGAACTTCGATTCCGACTTCGCGGATCCTGTAGAGGAAGCTGTACATAGTAGAGTTGTCAAAAAACATCTGGGTCGTCAGGAAGTCGCAGCCCGCATCCACCTTTTCTTTCAGGTGGATAATATCTTCGGACTGGCGCTCGCACTCCACGTGTCCCTCGGGATAGCATGCGCCGCCGATGCAGAAGCTGTCGTCAATGGACTTGATGTCATAGATCAGCTGAGAGGCATGGTCATAGTCGAAGACCGTGCGTCCCTCTGCGGGAATGTCGCCGCGAAGGGCCATGATGTTTTCAATACCGTGTTCTTTATAAGTTTCAACCATTCCCCGGACCGTCTCTTTGGTCGAGGACACACAGGTGAGATGAGCCAGCACATTCGTGCCGTATTTCTGCTGCAGTCCCGCCGCGATCCGGGTAGTATGCTTGCTGGTCCCGCCGCCTGCGCCGTAGGTGACACTCATAAAATCAGGCTTCAATGCCGCAATCTGTTCGGTTGCCTGTTCAACCGTCAAGAAACCCGCCTCCGTCTTGGGAGGAAAGACCTCAAACGATAATGTGACTTCCTTCTGGTTCAAGATATCAATAATTTTCATAACAAGCGGCGTCTCCCTTCAGTTACTATGTACTGCAGCTCTATTACCGATACTACAGAACTGCGCTTACAAAAATCTATATTTACAAGGAACTATATTTACTAAAGAATTTGTGCCTTCTGAAAAACTGTGACTCTGGAAAAAAGCTGTGCCTGCTGAAGAACTGTGCCTGCTGAAGAGTTGTGCTTCAGGTCTTTATTTCAGCTTTTCAAGAATTTCTTCCGCGGACAGGAGCTGTTCCTCCTCGGAGCTTTTGGCTCTGGACATGTCAAACACAAATGAAATACCGTCCAGGTATCCGCTCCTGGAGACTCTTCCTCCATCCCATGTGTAATCGTAGGATTCTCTTCCCCTGTCGTCATACTGTACCTGGGCGAAGGAATCGTTTCCGTAATATCCCTGCACGGAAACGCTGAGTTTTCCGCCCGAAATACTGTAAATCGTGTCGAAGTGAAGATTCTCCACGCCGGAGGCGCTGAGCAGGAGATTTTCATATTCCAGATAGCGGAAGTCCCTGCGGTTGAGCCAGGTCTCGTTCAGAATACCGCTCCTGTAGATCACCACAGTCGCGCCCTTTGCAGAGGTGGCGCCCACCTGGACCAGTTCCGGCACGCGGTCGTCGTTCAGGTAGATCAGGGCAAATCCGTCATATTCTTTCTCGTCCAGATTCCGGATATGATCTGCGTAGGCTTCTTTCCACGACGAATATTTCTTGTCCTTTCCGTCTGTTTTCCCGGTCAGATAGCTGGTAATGTTGGAGATGTTGATCGTCTCCACATCCCGGTTCACAGCCTTTGTCTTTTTTTCATCGAGAAAGGGAGTCCCCTCCAGCTGTCCGGTATAGACCCTTGCCTCCGTCAGTTCTCCGCTCTTTTTTCCGTCCTTCCCGACTTTGGTATAGGTACAGACTGTGAGAATATCCGTACATCCGTCATTGTTGTAGTCTGTGAAGTCGACACTGTCCACATTTTTAAAAATGCGGTCAGTCCGGATATTGTCTTTCTCCATGCCGTCCAGCACTGCCGCCAGTCCTTTGTCCCGGATCAGGGCGAAGCTGACATCGGCCATAGGGTCAGTCCCTGTGTCAGGATAAACCGGCGCAAAGAATATTTCTCCGACCGGATTCAGTTCAGCCCTGTAGGATTGTGCCTCGATCAGGCCTTTCTGTACCCATAGTATATTGGAACAAAATTGCCAGCCGTCTCCTTTCTTTCGGAGAATTGCTTCATAGACCGGTTTGTATCCGGCAGATTTTTGCTCTGCGGCGGCAGTCTCCTGTCCGGCTGCTTTCTTGTCCGCGGACGCAGTCTCCTGTCCGGCGGCTTTCCCGGAAGTATCTCCTTCAGCGGCAGATGTTCCTTCTTCATCGGCCGTTGCGGAAGAGGACGCGGTACCCGCAGTCTCTGTCTTTTCTTCTGACGATCCTTTTTCCTGTGCGGAGGTTATATCAGCGGGGAAGTCGTCTGTCAGCACATAATGGACAACACAGATGTCCCCGCCTGTCCACGCGTCAGAACATTGGATATACTTCTGATTCGAGTCCCTGTGCACGGAATACCATGCGCCATATCTGCCTATATGGGCCCAGGACTCCTCACCGTCAAGTTTCCGGCTGGACTCCTCATAAGTGATTCCTGCCTTGCGGGCCAGGAGATCATCGATCTGTTCATCTGTCACCTTGAATACAGGCGTCGAAGTGTTTTTTTCATCAATCCTATCAAAGAGGAGTTTTCTCTCTTTTTTCTCCAGCTCCTCCTGCTTAAAGCCGGCGCCGCAGTAAAATACCTGGCTGAGATTTATGTCAGCAGGTGTCTCATACGTGGAAAGAAGAAAGCCGTAGCTGCTCTTTTCATTGAGATCGTTCTGGAGAGCGTTCAGGTTTTCCGCGCTCATGGCCTCCAGATCCGCGGGATATTTTCCGGGCCGGCCGGGTTCCGGGGCCGCTGCCGCCTGCTCAGAGGTTCCTGCCGGGTTTTCGGCACTCACAGGGGCGGAAAGCGTGGCGGATCCGGAAGCGGCATCTTCTCTGCCTTCCCCGGGCGGCCGGACGTCTCCCTGATTGCCGCCGGGCGTCATCCCGGCGGTCATTCCTGCCCCCGGTCCTCCCCCTCCTCCGAAAAGAGAAGCCGCCTCTTCCGACTCGCCGGGTTCCGGTCCGCACCCGCTCAGGACGCAGCAGACCGCCATCATCACGGCGAGCGTCAGGCATATTTTTCTTTTTATATGAATCACAATTTGAGAGAAAATGTCATTCATTCAGATTTCCTCCGATTGCGGAATTGATCAGTGTTCCCTCAGGGCAGCGATCTCCTCTTTTGTAAGTTCACGGAACTGTCCCGGTTTCAGGGCGGTATCCAGCTGCAGCGGTCCCATGGAGAGTCTTTTTAAATACAAAACTTCCTTTCCCACCGCGGCAAACATGCGCTTGATCTGATGGAACTTTCCCTCTCGTATCGTTACGGACACCTGTGTGCATTCCTGTCCATCTACAGCATCCGGTAAGGGAACTTCCCCGAAAGATCCGTCCTCTATGATCCGGAGAACGGCAGGCATTGCCGTGAGCTCATCGTCTACCCGGAACCCCTGTGCGAAAAGGCCTATGTCGTTTTCCGTCACTCTCCCTGTTACTACCGCGTAGTAGGTTTTATCCACATGTCTGACAGGGGACAGCAGTCTGTGGGCGAGTTGTCCGTCATCCGTGATCAGCAAAAGCCCCTCTGTGTCCCGGTCCAGTCTCCCGACCGGAAACAGACTCCTGCGCAGGACAGGCTGTGTACAGGCAGAAGCTGGTGCTGGCACCGGTCCGGGCTCTGCTGCAGCAGTTTTTTTCAGAGTGCTCCCGTCCGGGACAGAAGTCTCCGTCTCTTACGGGAAATCTGCGGCTGCTGGTCCGGGTTCTGCTTCTTCGGGAACCTGGACAGGCTCTCTCAGAAGATCCAGGACAGTCCTCATCCGCCCGTCCTCTGTCGCGGTGATCACGCCGGCAGGCTTATTGAGCATATAATAGACATACTGGTCCCGCCTGACTTCTTTTCCGTCAAAACAGACTCGGTCCTCTGCCGTGATCTGCCTGCCGGGATCCTTCTCCACAGCGCCGTTGACAGTTACCCTGCCTTTCCGGACCGCCTTTTTGAGTTCGCTGCGCGTGCCCAGTCCCTCCTGTCCCAGTAGTTTATCCAGACGCTGCGGGCCTGCCGGGGCAACAGCGGAAACCTCAGAAACTGCGGAGGCAGCATCGGATGCCGCAGAGCCTGTAGAAGCAGCAGTACCTGCAGACGCCGCGGAATCAGCAGGGGATGCGGCTGAGCCTGCGGAAGCAGCAGAAGACTCGGAAGCAGCATCGAATGCCGCAGAGGCCGCGACGGCGGACATCTTTTTCCCGGAGCCTTTCTTCGAAGTTTTTTTCATGCCCGGAACCTGTAGCCGACGCCCCAGATTGTCTCGATATACTGAGGGTGGGATGTGTCGAATTCAATCTTCTCGCGGATCTTTTTGATGTGGACGGTCACTGTCGCGATATCGCCGACGCTGTCCATGTTCCAGATCCTGCGGAAGAGTTCATCCTTGCTGAAGACGTGATTGGGGTTCTCCGCCAGGAAAGTGAGCAGGTCAAACTCCTTGGTGGTGAAGTTTTTCTCCGTACCGTCCACAAACACACGACGGGCCGTCTTGTCGATCTTCAGGCCCCGGATCTCGACCACATCATTGGTCTTCTGTCCCGCACCGACCAGCCTCTGATAGCGGGCCATATGGGCTTTTACCCTGGCGACCAGCTCGCTGGGGCTGAAGGGCTTTGTCATATAGTCATCCGCTCCCAGTCCCAGGCCGCGGATCTTGTCGATATCATCTTTTTTGGCTGACACCATAAGGATCGGAACATCCTTTTTTTCACGGATCTTGCGGCACACGTCAAATCCGTCAATGCCGGGAAGCATGAGATCCAGCACGATCAGGTCAAAGTCCTTCTGCATGGCGGCGTTCAGTCCGCGGTCTCCGCGCGTCTCAATTTCCACTTCAAAACCGCTCAGTTCCAGATAGTCCTTTTCCAGATCCGCGATTGCTTCTTCATCTTCGATAATCAGTATTTTACTCATCTTTGTGGTAATGACCTCCTGTCTTCAAAACACAGGATTCAGGATCCGCCCGCGGATACTGTCCTGTTTCAGATTGTGTCCTCATCCACGTAATCCATGGGGTCGATCGAATCCTCAGGGTCCACCGAGCTCATGGTATCCACGGAATCCGTATCCTGTTCCAGGTATTTGCGTATGATCATATGCATACAGGTTCCCTCGCCTTCACGGCTGGTTGCCCAGATGTAGCCGCCGTGATCCTCCACGATTTTGCGTACGATCGAGAGGCCGATTCCGCTTCCTCCCTGGGAGGAATTTCGTGAGGAGTCCGTCCGATAGAACCTGTCGAAAATATTGGGGAGATCTTTGGCGGCGATCCCTTTTCCGTTGTCCTCGATCTCAATGCGCACACTGTCGTGCTCGTCGAGGATGCGGATGCTGATACGCCCCTTCTCCTTATCCATATATTTTACACTATTTCCCACAATATTGTTAATTACACGCTTCATCTGTTCCGGATCCGCGATAATTCTGGTCTGCGGGGAGACCAGGTTGGTGTAATTGAGCTCAATCCCCCTGGACTCCATGTCCATGCCGATCTCCTCCACACAGTCGCCGAAATAGTCGCCGACATTGAGCCTGTGGAAATTATAAGGGATGCGGTCGCTCTCAAAGCGGGAATACAGGGTCAGCTCGTCGATCAGACGGTCCATGTCATTGGCTTTGTTGTAGATGGTGCGGATGTATTTGTCCTGTTTTTCAGGGGTGTTGGCCACACCGTCGATCAGGCCCTCCACATATCCTTTGATGGATGTGATGGGAGTCTTGAGGTCGTGGGAAATATTGCTGATCAGCTCGCGGTTCTGGCGCTCGTGCTCGAGCTTTTCGTCCGCGGATTCCTTCAGGCGCAGGCGCATGTCCTCGTAGTTGCGGTACAGGTCGCCGATCTCACCCTCTTCGCCGGTCGAAAGCGTATAGGTGAAATTGCCGTCCCTGATATTGTTCATCGCGATATTGATCGCGCTGATCGGTGTAAAAACACTTCTCTCCAGCCACCTGGTGAGCAGAAAAGCAGTAAAAATAAGGATCGTGAGCATAGATACGAACAGACCGCTCATGAATCTGCCGGAGATCAGTCCCATGATCCTGCTGACCAGGAAGAAGCTCCCCTCTGCCCCGTCGGGAAAATAAAAGTCGATCCGCCGTACCATCAGGCTTCGCCGTCCATTGTGAACAAAAATGCTCCCTCCGGTCTCGCCCACTGTTTTCTTATCAAAGGCAGGAAGTCTTTCAAAATCCGCAGCGGCCATCGCCTCGTTGCTGGCGTAATAGATGTCCGAATCTCTGCGGACCACCAGATACAGGTTCCTGCTCTTGATCTGCATGGCAAGACGGTCCAGGACCATGACGTCCTGCAGCTTATCCGCGTTGTCCACTGCCTGTGCAAAAAGTGTCTCCGCCTCTGTATCGTATTCGTCATAGCCGCCGACGATCGATGTATATCCCTGCAGTTCACCCTTTTCGCCGATCAGGTAGTTGCCCAGCGCGATAAAAGCGATCGTGAAAAGAAGGAGCGGGACCACGATGACGGTGGAAAACGCTACCAGAAGTCTTTTTCGAAATGTCATATCCAATCACTCCGTTCCGGGGACTTGCCCGGCTCAGATCTTTTCAGTGCGGCCGAAAACGGGAGGGGCCGCGGTATATTTCTGTACTGACCATCATCCGATTCTTTTCACATCCTCGCTGTTGCTCTCGCTGATGATGTAGTGGGGGCGCTTTTTGACCTCCAGATAGACGGTCGCGAGATATTTTCCGATGATCCCCAGGCACAGCAGCTGAATTCCGCCGATGAAGGTGATAATACAGGCGGTTGACGCCCAGCCCGCCACCGGATCTCCGAACAGGAGCTTGCGCACCACAATGAAGAGGATCGCGAGGAAGGAAACCGCTGTCATCAGAATGCCGAACCAGGAGGCAATATCGAGCGGCACCTGGGAAAAGTTGACGATTCCGTCCAGAGCGTAGGCCAGCAGACTCCAGAAATTCCACTTGGTCTCTCCCGCCACTCTCTCCACGTTCTTGTAGGGCAGCCAGTAGGTCCTGAAGCCGATCCAGCCGAAAATACCCTTGGAAAAGCGGTTGGACTCGCCCATGGCAAGGATCGCCTCCACCATCTCCCGCTTCATCAGGCGGAAGTCCCGGGCACCGTCCACGATGTCCGCCTCCGAGATGCGGTTGATCAGTCTGTAGAACCTTCTGGCGAACCAGCTCCGGATCGGGGGCTCTCCGTCGCGGCTCACCCTCCTTGCCGCCACGCTGTCGTACTCCTCCGTCTTGAGGATCCTGTACATCTCGGGCAGCAGGTCCGGCGGATCCTGCAGATCGGCGTCCATGACTGCCGCGTAGTCCCCGCGCACATGGCAGAACCCGGCGTACATGGCAGCCTCTTTTCCGAAATTTCTGGAAAAACTGAAATAGCTGACCGAAGGATCCTTTGCCGCCAGCTCCCGCATGACCTCCAGGGTCCGGTCTTTGGAGCCATCGTTGACAAGCAGAATCTCAAACCTGCAGTCCGGCATGCCGGCTTCCATCTTTTTGACTGCTTCATGGAACAGCCTCAGCGATTCCTCTTCGTTGTAGCAGGGGACGATAATGCTGATCAAATCGCTCATTTTGCCTCTCTCCCATAAAAAATATGGTTATTCTTTATCGCGCAAGACTCACGAGCGAGTCTTGAATGTCCTGTCACTCGCCGGACGTCGTGCAGCCGACAGTCTGTGCTTACACCTGCGCTTTCCTGCGGCCGGCAGCCTGTGTCACTCGCCGGACGTCGTGCGGCCGGCAGTCTGTGCTTACACCTGCGCTTACACCTGTGCTTTCCTGCGGGCGGCCGCTGCCGACTCCGCCAGAAACAGCAGTATAGCAATGGCGGAGACCGCCGCCCCGGGGATCAGGCCGGGCGTAGTATATCGAAGTTCGATCTCATGGGTCCCGGGTTCCAGTGCCAGGGCACAGAACATTGTGTCCGCCTTCAGAAGCTGTTGTTTCTCTCCGTCCACAAAGGCCCTCAGGCCTCTGCAGCAGGGAATCTGAATGCAGAGGATCCTGCTCTCCGGCAGGGTGACCCTGCCCGTGATCCTGCTCGTCGCACCGCTTCCGGGAAGCTCGTGCAAATCTGTTTCTTCCAGAACATGCTCCCGCAGGGCTTCCGCCTGTGAGGGATAATTCTCCATGGGCTGGCCGATCACCTTCAGTTCTTTAAAGGTATAGATCCCTCTCCGGGAAAAATCAAGCCTTAGTCCTGTCAGGGATTTCTCCGAATAGCCGCAGCAGCTCAGGAAATCCGACCTTCCCGTCTTCCAGGGATTGTCCGCCAGAGTATATTCCACCTTCTTGACAGAGACGGTCTCGTCGTCCCTTTCCGCCCTCACATGGATGGTGACAGGCTCGGTATTGGAATAGATTTCGTCCTCTCTGAATCCATCCTCCGGCGCCTGATATTCCATTCCTGTAAAAAGAAGGCTGACCTCTCTTCGGGATGTGTCGCCGGTCCTGAGCCTCAGCGCGGCATCCGTACTCCTGACCGCGAGCTGCAGGCTGCCGTCCTCTCCCGGACGGACTTCGATTCCCTCTTCGGCATCGAATTCGAAGGGGAGCTCCTCCGATGCGAAAACCAGCCGGCCGTCTGCCTCTGTATCTTCATCTTTGCCCTGCAGTCTCAGCTGCTGAAGTCCCGCCGGTCCCGTCTCCTGCTCTTTCAGGGCTGCGGTACCCTGTTCTTTCAAGTCTGCAGCGCTCTGCGCCTGCATCTCCCCGGTCTCCAGCACAACGCCCTGCATCAGGGCCTCCTGCTTCTGCGGGATTGGCAATCCCTCATAGGTCTCCCGGGAGATATAATTCCGGGTCGTAAATCCAAGGGGCAGGGCATACTTATTTTCATAGACAGAAAAACTGAATACCGGCAGCGGATCTCCTTCTTTTTCCGCGAAGAGCTCCCGGTTGTCATAGTGAAGCCCTGCGCATTTTTCATAGCCGAAAGGCAGCAGAGATCCGTCGCTCCTGATATAATAGCGGACGCCCGCAATCTCGTCAGGGAAGGTCCGGTTGTCTAAATTGTCATAGAGATGGACCATTCCGTTCCCCTGGCCCGTTTCCGTGAAGAACTGCTCAATTCCCCCGTCCGACAGACTCCAGTAATACTGGGTATTGGAAACATCGTGGAGAATGGAAAAATTGTTTGCCAGATCTCTGCCCGAATAGCGGTAAAAGGTCTCGTTACCGATCAGGTCGCGGATCCCGGCGGAATCAGAGGCCTTCATGGCCTCGATGTACTGGGCGGAGTGATATTCCTCCAGGCCGCTGTGCATCCGGCCCGGAATAAACTCTATGTATGCGTGAATAGCTTCTGTCACAAGGATCGCGGCGATCAGGACGCAGGTCTGCATCAGGCGGGGGAGGCCATAGCTGCCCCCGGATTCCCGTCTGTTTTTTCTCTTTTCAGATCTCCGTCCTGTGCCTTCTGCCCCGGCCGCAGCCGCGCCGAGCGCTGTGACCGCAATGACCACAGCCATTCCCAGAACCACCTCTGCCAGCGTGCTCTTATGTGCTCCCAGCACAAAGCAGACTGCTCCGTAGACAGCAAGACAGACGACAAGGACCGCTCCTTTTTTAAAAGAGATCCGCACGAACTCAGGAACCATAACTGCCGTGATATACCCGGTCAGCATAGCCAGAGCCCAGATCCAGCGGTTTGCCGGATAGGAAAATCCGTTCAGGGCTGTGCCCGCCAGAGGGAAAAGCACCAGCAGCATCAGTCCCGCAAAAGCGAGTTTCAGGTGAAAGGCCTCGCCGGCCTTGCTGAGGTCTGTTTCAGTTCCGGTCAAGCTTTTTCCAGTCTTATCAGAGCCTTTTCCGCCCTTGCCAAAGTCTTTTTTTCCGGTCTTATCAGAGTCTTTTTCGGTCTTATCAGAGCCTTTTTCGCTTTTGCCAAAGTCTTTTTCGGTCTTGTGACAGCCTTCTCCCTTCCTGTTCAGGAACAGCAGAAGGACACAGATCAGGCCGACCGCGCCGAAGCCCATGCAGGTCCAGTTGTCGAGCATGGCATCCGTTCCGAAAGCGATAAAGGATTCCGGGATACTTTTGTAATATGAAAGCGCGTAAAAAATCCCGCGGGCTGTCCCCTCTGACGCGCGGGGATCCCCCGTGAAGCGGAGCAGGATCGGCAGCAGGAAGCAGGCTCCCATGGCGACTCCGAAAACTGCCCGCCACATGAATTTCAGAGCATATCCCGCTATTTTGAGCAGGGCTGCGCCGACACCGGCTCCCCCGCTGCTTTTTCCTTCTGTGCTGTCAGCTCCGCCTGCCCGCAGCGCTGGAAACAGGCAGATGCTCAGCGCCCGCCAGACCGCGTAGGCGATGACCATCAGGACCAGCATATAGAAAAAATAGAAATTGCTCATGCAGGACAAAAAGACCGCAAGTGTAAAAAGCCTTCCTCGTCTTCCGCGGAAAATGTGCTCCGCCCCCAGAAGCAGGAGGGGGAACCAGATCATGGCGTTCAGAAAATAAGGATGGCGCATGCCGAACAGGGCAAAGCTGCAGAAAGTGTAGACCAGGGTACCGCAGAGGTTCCCGGTCAGATTCCTGTGCCCCATGTAACGGCAATATCCGTCAAAGCAGAGCCCTGCCAGGTAGATCCTGACGAGGATCATGGCGTCGTGAAAAAACAGCATGTGCCTCTGGGGTACCAGGACCGCAGGCAGGCTGAAGGGGTCTCCGATCACATAATACTGCAGGGTCGTGAACAGGTCCGACCCGTAGCCCATGTGCAGGTTGAAGGTGGGAAAAGCGGGATGTCCTGAAAAAAGACTCTTCAGAACTGCTCTTCCCCATCTGGCGTAATAGCAGAGGGCAACGTAGTGCTGGGAGAGCCCGTCCCCTTTCCAGACCATTTTCTTTCCTGACATCGGGAAATACCGGAAGACCAGGACTCCTGACAGGATAAACAATATAGAATAAGCCAGCAGGAACTTTTTATACTGCTGTATTCGTCTGCTTTTTTTCATAAAAATTCTTGTAACTGCCCGGTATTCGTCTGTCCCGGAGACCGCGGACAGCCTCCGCGGCTCCGGCATCCGGTTCGTTTAGTTCTTCTCTGATTCCTGTGACGGATTTCCTTCTGACGGAACGGCAGGAGCTGCCCCCTGCGCCGGCATTTCTTCTGTCGGGCCGGCAGGCGCTGATCCCTGCGCCGGCATTCCTTCTGACGGCCCGGCAGATCCGGAACCCTGTACAGGCTGGTAGCTTCCCTCGGGAATGGCCTCTGTGCGTTTCTCTCCAAGACGGAGGATCAGCGAAACGATCGTATAGATCAGGCCGAATAAAAGAAGGATCAGGAATGTACCTGCTGAAATGACTGCCCCGAGACGGAGTCCCGGCGTCTGATAGCGGAGTTCTATATCGTGGCTTCCGGCAGGCAGAAGCAGTGCGCTGAACATAGTGTCAGCTTCCAGCAGCTCCGCGCGGGCACCGTCCACATAAGCGGTCCAGCCGGGAGTGCACGGAATCTGCAGGCACAGGATCCGGGGAGCGTCCAGATCGATGTGACCCGTGATCCTGTCTGTCGCATAGCTCTCTCCCATCTCATGGATGTCGAGGTTTTGGAGAGTGGTTTCACGGAAGGCCTGAGCCTGAGCCGCGAAATCATCCATAGGCTGGAAGACAGCCTCGATCGAATCAAAAGAGTATGTGCCGGCCTCCGGGAATGTGATGTCGATCCGATCCACTTTTTCCTCATGATAGAAAGCGTTGACCAGAAAATCCGTCTGTCCGGTCGTCCACGGATCAAGAGGCGTCGTGTAACCCAGCTGCTTGTCCATGACAAGCTCTCCTCCGGAATAGCCCCTCACGGAAAGCAGGAACTTGGTGGACCCCCTCGCTCCTGCAGGAGGCTGATACTGCATACCCCGCAGATATAATCCTGTCTCACAGTTTGTCATCCCGTCAAACAGAACGCTTACCACCGCGTCTGTCTGATGAATATCAAAGGAAATTCTCTCTCCGTTTCCGGAGGCAGTCATGACGGTCCCCTGCGGGGCATCCGCCGCGCCTGTGGCTGTGCCGGCCGCATCCGTCCTGTCCGCGCTGGCCGCCGCCGCTTCGGTTCCCTGCACTGCGGACTGTGCCTGAGCCGCGCCCGCTGCTGTTGTCTGTGCCGGACCGGCTGCGGCTGTGCCTGTTCCCCGGGCCTCCGGCTGTGCTGATTCTGCAGCAGCCGCGCCCGCTGCTGTTGTCTGTGCCGGACCGGCTGCGGCTGCTGCGTCTGCCTGTGCCGGCACGCCTGTCAGCTCCGCTTCCGCCGTCTTCAGTCCGGAAGCTGTCGCCTGGTTCTCGTCAAACAAAAACCGCACCGGCTGCCGCTGGTCTGTAAATGTGATCGTATTCCCTGCTGCCTGGTTTTGGGCCTGCGCCGCGCCGGCTCCGGCATTTCCTGTTCCGGTTCCGGCTGCCGCGCCCGGGTCAGGGCTGATCTTTGTGAAATTGTCCGCAGGCTCTCTCTCCAGGAGGATACCCTGCATCAGGGCCTGCTGTCTGCGGGGAATATCCAGGGCATCATAATCCTCCCTGCTGATCCACTTGTCGGAGGTGAATCCCAAAGGAAGCGCATACTGGTTCTCATAAACCACACATGAATAGCGGTCCAGTCCGTCCAGCTCCGGCCAGAGATCAAAGTTGTCGTAAGCCAGTCCTTCCACCTTTGTATATCCGTAAGGCGTCCGGCCCTTGTCGCTGCCCAGGAAGTAGCGGACCCCTGCGATCTCATTCAGAGACGTCCGGCCGTCCAGCGTGTCATACAGGTGAATCATTCTGTTGAGCTGTCCCGTCTCCGCCAGGAATCTGGCAGTGTTTGAATTCGACAGGCTCCAGTAATACTGCGTATTGGACACTCCATAGAGCATAGAAGTGTTGTTTTCCGGGTCATTGGAGGTATACCTGTAAAAAGGAACCTCGTCCTTGCGTCCTTTCAGCAGTTGTCCGTCGATCAGTTCCGCAGCGGCTGCGGCATCCTTGGCTGTCTGGGTCTCAATCTGGGCCCTGGACAGATACTCGAACACCTTGGCGGAGCGATAAGGCGAGTAGTCAAAATATCCCGCCGAAGCGATCGTGAGAACAACGCAGACCAGCAGCATTGCCTGTACGCGCACAGAAACCCTGCGGTCCTGCGGCCCGGATGTTCCCTCCGCCTTCTTCTCCAGCAAAGTCACACGTCCCAGCAGAACCGCCCCCAGGCCAAAGAGTCCCAGGATAAATGCCTGTCCGCTCGCCCTGGAAAAAGTGTAGCTCCAGGCGGCGCAGACGGCCGCCAGAATAAACATGAGAACAAACGAGGCTGTCAGCTGCTTCCGTCCCGCCTCCATGAGCTCCGGAAAAGCAGTCGCCGCCATATATCCGATCAGAAGGGCGTAAGCCCACATCCAGCGGTTGGCCGGATACGAAAAACCGTTCAGCACATAGCCCGCCAGGGGTGTCATCAACAGGCAGGTCAGACCGATAAAAGAGGCCTTCAGATCAAAGTGTTTTTTCCGTCCTGCGAAGATAAAAAGGACACAGAGCGCCGCGACCGCGCCGAATCCCATGTAGGTCCACGACTCGGACAGGGCCGACGTGCCGTTGGTCAGGAAGCAGTCCAGGAAATTCCTGTAGTAGCTCTCCGCCCAAAAAAGAGGGATCGACTTGGTGTCGGCCGCCCTCGGATCCTGCAGGAAGCGCAGAACGACCGGCAGGAAGACAAACGACGCCAGCAGAGTCCCCAGCAGTCCGTAGAAGACGAAAGCGATCCCGTCCAGGATCACCCGCCCGAAGCGGCGGAAACCGCGCAGCCTCACAGACCTCCAGACAGCATACAGCACTGTCATGATGACCAGCATATAGAAAAAGTAAAAATTACTCACCGCCGACACAAACACCATGAAGATGAAAAGACCCGGCTTTTTTTTGCGGAAATATCTCTCGCATCCGATCAGGATCAGCGGAAAAAACACAAAGGGGTTCAGGAAATAATGATGGCGCATTCCCGACATGGTAAACCCGTTGAAAACATAGATCAGCGCGCCGGCAAGAACGCCAATGCGGGAACGCTTCCCCATGTAGAAGGCATAAGCGCTGAAGGTAATGCCGGCCAGCCAGAAGCGGGCCATGAGCATCAGATCATGAAAGGCCAGCAGATACCGCTCCGGTATAAAGACGGCGGGCAGGCTGAAAGGATCCCCGATCACATAATAGGTCAGGGTCGTAAAGAGATCCTCGCCGTATCCCATGCGCAGGCTGAAAGTCGGGAACCGCAGGACATGCGTCTCCCGAAACTGACGGATCACTTCCCTTCCCCAGCGCGAAAAATAGAGCAGCCCGTAATAATGCTGGTTCACCCCGTCCGTCTGCCAGACGAAACGCTTTTTTCTCAGCCAGAACCACACAAAAACCGCTGCCGCAACGACGGCAAACAAGGCCGAATAGCACAGAAAATAGATGATATAGTCCCTGACCCGCAAGGACCCTTTTGCTGCCGTCCTGTCTTCATTTACCGCCTGCATTTCTGTCTGCATTTTTCTTTTCTCCATCATACGTCCGGCATTCCGCCGGACGCTGTTCAATCATTTCCATCACACCGCCGGCACCCCGCCGGACGCTGTTCAATCATCAAGCAAAAAACGATATTCTGCCCGAAATCCCTTTGACGGAATGAACTGAGACTTCCGGACATGCCGAAGCATGTCAGCGCACAGGCGTCGCAGGGAAAACTGCACGAACACCGATTCTCCCATGCAATCACGGGATTCCTGAAAGGCACATAGATAAAAGTAGTTTACCACATATTCAGCCCGAAATGGAAACAACAATGATGAAAGCCCGATAAATTCCCGATCAGTAATTCCCGACCAGGGCCCGATCAGAGTCCGACTAATAAAGGCCCTGCTCGCCGATTCCTGGAAACTGTGATAATCTATAAAACGAAATATACAAGGTTCATTCCCGGAATCATTTCCTGAAAACAAAGAAAGGCGATTCATAACATGAACACCAAAATCGGTATTATCGGAGCAATGGAACACGAAATCGAGAAACTCACCAAAGAAGAGATGAAGTCCGAGAGTACGGTCTCAAAAGCAGGGCTTCTCTTTCATGTCGGGAAAATAGGGGATACAGACGTTGTCATCGTCAAAAGCGGTGTCGGAAAGGTAAATGCCGCCCTCTGTGCCCAGATTCTGGTCGACTGCTTTCAGGTCACACATCTGCTGAATACAGGCATCGCCGGCTCCCTAGATCACAACATCAACATAGGCGACATCGTGATCTGTACGGATGCCATGCAGCACGACATGGATCTCACCCCTCTGGGTTTTGCGCCGGGCTTTATCCCCGCCCTCGGGGCCGGACGCGATCTGAACATCTTCCCCGCAGATCCATATCTGCGCAGTCTCGCCGCAGAGGCCTGCCGGGCCGTGGCGCCCGGCATCGGAATCCATGAGGGGCGCATCGTAAGCGGCGATCAGTTTATAAGCTCCTCAGCGCAGAGGACCCGGCTGGTCAGCACCTTCCATGCCATCTGCACAGAAATGGAGGGTGCCGCAATCGCTCACGCCGCCTGCGTCAATGAAATCCCCTTCATCGTTCTGCGCGCCATCTCCGACAAGGCAGACGAAGAGGCGGATGTATCCTATGAGACTTTTGAACACCAGGCCGCGGAAAACTGCGCAAAGGTAGTCGCCTACATGGTCGCGAAGATCACTTCCGGACTATAACGGAAAAGCAATAACCAAAAACAATCACTGAAAAGCAATAAAACAGGATACCGCAGTGAAACGCCTTTTCGCAGGCATTTCTCCGCGGTATCCTGTTTTGTTATCCTTCCTTCTTTTTCCTGTTATGCCTGCTCTGATCCCATACCAGTGCTCTCTATCTTTTCTTTTACAACATAGACCGGTCTTCCTTTGGACTCCGTATAATTCTTAGCCAGATACTGCCCCAGGATTCCGATTCCCAGAAGCTGGATCCCTGACAGCATCAGGATCAGGCAGGCCAGTGTCGGGAACCCGGCGACGGGATCCCCCCACAGGATGGTCTTAACCACGATGACCACCAGGTACAGAATGGACAGCATGACGATAAAGAAGCCGACCACAGAGGACATGATCAGGGGTTTGTTGGAAAAAGCGATGATCCCGTCAAAGGCATACATCATAAGCTTCCAGAAATTCCACTTGGAGGTCCCGCTGGCTCTGTCCTCCACCTTGTAGGGCATGTAGTAGGTCTCAAATCCCACCCAGGCGAAGATTCCCTTTGAAAAGCGGCATTTTTCAGGCAGCGAGAGGATCGCGTCAACGACCGGACGCCGCAGAAGGCGGAAGTCACTGGCAGCCTGCATGATCTTCACGTCCGTCATACTGTCAATAACCTTATAAAAAGTCTTTTTAAAAGCAGAAATCACAAAGCCTTCCCTGCGCTCCTCCTGATAAGCCGCAACAGCGTCATATTCCGGATGCTCATTCAGGATTTTCATCATGTCCACAATATAGGCGGGGTTCTGCTGCAGATCCGCGTCGATGATCACAGAGAAATCCCCCTCCGAGTTTCGCAGACCCGCCAGGAGCGCCGCCTCTTTTCCGAAATTTCTCGAGAAGCTGACCACCTTGACGCGGTAGCGGGCGCGGGCGCAGAGAGCTCTCAGCTTCTCCAGAGTTGCGTCCCTGCTGCCGTCATTGACAAAAATCAGTTCTGTCTGAGGCATCAGATCCCCGAGGGCCTTCACGGTCTCCTCGTAAAACAGATCTATATTCCCTTCTTCGTTAAAACACGGAACAATCACTGACAGAAGCATCTTTTGTTTCCTCCCGGCTGACAATCTGCATGGGGCAGAGCAGTTTTTCCAACCTTCCCCGCTTTTCAGGTTCTGTCTCTGAACACAATAAAGCGGCTGATAAAATAATTTCCGATCACGACCAGCACCTGTGTCGCGAGTTTGGCGACCATCTCATTCTGGTGAAGGATATTATAGAGCACAAACACGCCGCCGACCTCGATCACCATCGTAGCCAGTCTGGCACCGATAAAACGCGCGCACTCCGCCGCGAGCTCTCCAGGGCTGCTGCAGTGCGATCGGAAAACGACCAGCTTGTTTGTCACATAAGCAAACAGAATCGATACCGACACTGAAATAATATTGCTGACGTTGACATTGAGGCGCACCACTTTGCACAGCACTGCGTACACCACCAGGTTTACCAGAGTCGTGCATCCGCCGATAAAGAGATAGCGCATCCCCTCCGAAGTCAGCAGGCTGATCAGTCTGCTGCGGCCTGAAGAAGTTCCGTCCTTGTCCGCCCGGGCTTCAGCCTCCTGACCGCCAGCTCCAGCCTGGCTCTGACTGCCCTGACCTGCCGCATTCACATTCTCTTCTGTAGGTCTTTCCTGCATAACAAATTACTTCCTGTTGCTTTCCTGCTTGTGGGCACTTCTGCCCTTTTTCATTCAGTAGCCTCTTTTTTACAGGCGCGAAGCGCACACCCCGCAGCCGTTTTCTTCCCCTGAAAAAAATTGAAATTCCCGCTGGCCGGGCACTGTCAGCTTTTTCAGATCAGCCGTCAGCGCGCCGCTTTTTTCTTTTTCCGGGTGCTGACCCATCTGCAGAGCGCGTCGATCAGCATCACAGCCAGTGCCGCTGCGGAAATATACAGTCCCTCCCGCAGATAGGGTATCTCATAAGTGAGTTCAATTTCGTTGCTTCCGTCCACCAAAGGAATAGTGATCATCGTCCCGGCGACTGTGTCCGGCTGGACGATCTCCTTGTTGCGCAAAGCCTTCCAGCCCTTTGACCAGGGCACGAGCAGGCACAGACTTCTGCCCTGGGTTCCCTGGACGCTGCAGGTGACGTGTCCGTTCTCAATTTTCACATCACTGACTTCGCCTGCCCGGATCCTGCCGGCAGCTTCCTCAAGGGCGTCCAGATTAAGCCCGTAAAACTGATAATCCTTGAACGTGAGGCCGGTTTCCGTACTGAAGACGATCGTGCGGACATCTCCGGTGAAATCCTTGTTTTTCTTCGTTTCGGCCAGGGTTTTCCTGTCAAAGGCAGCAGCCGCCGCAGCCAGATCTTCCTTGCGCAGCTGAGCCTCATCCACTTCCGGCTCTTCCTCTTCTCCCGCCAAAGTGCCGGCATCGCCAGCCAGGACAGCTTTCAGACGTCCCAAGAAACCTGTCTTCTCCACG
>JAUNEM010000026.1:0-2910 GCA_030525515.1 Eubacteriales bacterium | reverse complement strand
TCGAGAGCACCGGGAGTGCCGGCAGCATCGGAAATACCAAAAGTGTTTTCCGCCGCGGATTCTGCCGCGGCCGCTTCTGCTTTTTCCTTTTCTTCCTTCTCTTTTCGGGCGATTGCCTGCAGACTCTCCTCCGCTCCGGACGCAGCCTGTTCCTTACGGCTGCGGATCATGAAGGACGCCGGCGACTCCCAGCGGCAGTAGCCGACAGGATCAGCTCCGTTGATCGACATCAGACCGCCCATTTTTTCGGGCCAGAGAAGATTTCCATATGCTATATAATTCCCCGCCGGGACATAAATCCGGAAATAAGCCTTGTCTCCCTCATTGCGGCGGGTCCAGCTGAGCTGTGTGTACAGCTCGGTTTTTTTACCGCTCAGGACAGAGAAAAGCTCGTTCTGGTAAACGTATGTATTTTCATATCTGCGCGCAGGCAGCTTGGATCCGTCATAGACGAAGGCCATGGGGAGCGCGTAGGGATTCAGATACACGGAGCGCCCGTTAAAAGGCTCCACGTTTTTGATCCTTTTCAGTCCCTTTACGGGAGTGCTCTCCAGGTAGTATTTCACTCCCAGGAAAGAATCCGAGGCAAGTACCGGGTCCCTGACAATCAGCATGCAGCCCGCCTCATCGCGATATCCCAGGCGCCACATCAGAGACAGCTGAGAGTTCTCGGGACTGGAAGTATAGGCCGCGTTCGACCAGTAATTCTGAGCCAGAGATTCATTGAAATAGGCGGTCAGGTCATCATCCTCGTAGTGCCATCTCGTTCTGTCCTGGGCGATCCTGTAGGATCCTCCGTCCAGCTTTTTGAGCCGGTTCAGCTGTGCCTGCAGTCCGTCCGAGTACTCCATATAGAGAATCTGGGAATCATCTTTATGGTGTTTCCAGAACATCCAGGCGTTTGTTCCCAGCTCGGTCCCCGTGATCAGTATCATGAGCAGTCCGGCGATCAGACGGACCGGAATACTTTTTTTGACCGACAGAAGAATCAGCGTCAGGACTGACAAAGCCACAGAGCAGACAGCAGTCACGATCACTGCCGGATTCATGAAGATGATCCCCGGTCCCTGAGCCCTGAAATCCGCCAGATGAATGCCGTTCAGCTTCAAAAGCGCCGCCGCGTAAAGCAGGGAGGAGAGGATCACGAAGATCTTTGACCAGCGGTCCTTCTCTGCCCGGCTCACATAGGCTCCCGCCCCGAAGAGCAGGACAAAGCACACCAGGTAACTGTACCTGTACCAATAGCTGTCCGCCCTTTTGAACAGCGAAAAGGTCATCATGGCAGGTTCCCACTGAAGCATAAGGAAACAGACCGCCATCATATATAGATAGGCAATCTTCTGCCTTACCTTAAAGGCCCCTGAAAAAAGAAGGGCAGCCGCCGCGAAAACAGCAATTCCGCCGCAGAAGAGGGCTGCGTGTCCCTTTTCACTCACAGAACCGATAAAATATCCGCGGACAGCGGACAGAAGATCTCCGGTAAATTCCGCCAGAATCTTGATCTCTTCGTATTGGCCCTTTCCCTGGCGCATTGCGCTGACAGCGGGCAGAAAGAGGACCGCGCTGGCCGCGACCCCAAGGCCCATCGCCCAGAAATAGCGGCAGGCGGAAAGGATGAGGTCAGTGATCCCAACCATGAATCCGGAGGCCTCTTCCCTGGAATACCCCCCTCTGGCCGGGTAATTGTGCTCCGTGATCACCTGCCTTCTCTCTTCTGCCCGTTCGCAGAAAAAGAACTCGAACAGGAACCAGAAACCGGTAAAAAGACAGTTCAGGCCGCCGATGTACCAGTTGCAGAGAATACAGAAAGCAGTGGCGAGCACCAGCCTCCAGACACTCTTGCGGTGTATGACCTCATAAACTCCAAGGAGCATCAGGGGCAGCATATAGACTCCGTCCAGCCACATGATATTGCTGCTCTGGGCGACAGAATACTGCATGAGACCATAGCCCATTGAAAGAGCCAGAAGCAGCGCGGGACGGATCCGGTCCTCGAACCTCCTCTGCAGATACCAGCAAAAGGTCGCCCCGGCGGTGCCCAGCTTGAGCGCGACTGCAATATCGAAAAAGCGGTAGACTCCCTTTTTTCCGAAAAAATAGAGAAGAAGGTTGAAAGGTGACGCAAGATAATAGCTGAAAAGGCCCAGAGAGCTTCCACCGAGCATATTTCCGAAATCGTAGGTCAGACTCCTCGTTCCGCGCAGAACATCTACATAGTAGGTAAAAAAGTCGATGTACTGAATCTTGGCGTCATCGATGGATACCGCGCCGATCCCGAAGGGCTCCAGCTTCAACACAAAATAGACCAGATTTACCAACCCGGTGACGGCCGCAAAAGAAAGGCAGCACATAAGAAAGCGCGTAAACCAGCCCCTCTTTCCAGCTTTACCGGCCTCCGGCTCCTCTTTGACATTTTCTCTGATATTTTCTCTGACATTCTGTTTGACATTCTCTTTGGCGGATTCCGCAGGCTGAGTATTTTCGCCGCTGACATTCCCTGCGTTCCCCCTGTCGTTTCCTGCGGTGATCACTTGCACCGCAGCTGCCGGGGTAGTACCTACGTTAACCGCTTCTGCCGCAGCTGCCGGGCTTGCAGTTCCGTTAATCGTATCTGCCGCAGCAACTGTCGGATCCGTACCTCCATTAATTGCTTGTGCCGCAGCTGCCGGGGTACCGTCAGCCATCACTTCATTGATGCTGTTTGTAGTTTCACCCATATATATCTTCTCCCTGCACTCAGACCAGGCTGTCATTCATGCTGTCTGAAAATGCGTAGTTTGTTAATGCTTGGTAATAAATATGATGTCCTAATTATAAATCTATCCGGCCAATATCTATTTCATTTTATTAGACATTTTCACGATTGGCAACAATCAATCCCCGGACCAATCGATTCACGGACCGCAAAAC
>JAUNEM010000162.1 GCA_030525515.1 Eubacteriales bacterium | reverse complement strand
AGCAGATTAAATCAATAGCAGATTAATAGTGTATTTGAATAAAGAATGGAGGAATTGATACTATGAAGACATTTGAAGGAAAAATGGTTGCAAAGGGAATCCGCGTCGGCATCGTCGTCGCACGTTTCAACGAATTCATCACATCCAAGCTTCTGGGAGGAGCCATGGATGCACTGGTCAGACACGACATCAACGAGGATGATGTCGATGTCGCATGGGTTCCCGGCGCCTTTGAGATTCCTCTGATTGCAAAGAAAATGGCAAAGAGCGGCAAATATGATGCCGTGATCGCGCTGGGCGCGGTGATCCGGGGATCTACCAGCCACTATGATTATGTCTGCAACGAGGTCTCCAAGGGCGTAGCTGCCGCCTCCCTCGACAGCGGTGTGCCCGTCATGTTCGGCGTAGTCACGACCGAGAACATTGAACAGGCAATTGAGCGTGCCGGCACCAAGGCGGGCAACAAGGGCTATGACTGTGCCCTCGGCGCTATTGAGATGGTCAATCTGATTCGTGAAATGGGTGAGTGATCGTCTGATTTTGTGTAAATAGATCGGATCCGGCCGAAAGTCCACACACGTAAGAGCTCCGGATGAGCCCCGGATGAGTCTCGAAAGAACTCCGGATGAGCCCCGGATGTACCGGAAGAATAGAAAAATTAAAAACAGCGGATCCGGCCTCAGGCATTTCGCCTGGGAAACCCTGGCTATTTCAAATGCTCAGGGACCGGATCCGCTGTATTGTTTTTATAGCAGAAATTGGTGTATCAGACCCCTTTTTAGATCAGGGTCATCAGATCCACGTAGTCATACTCGAGCGCGTCGGCGACGTTTTTGTTTGTGACCTTTCCGTCGTAGCAGTTGACGCCCAGAAGGATTGCCTGATTGTTTTTGCAGGCCTCTTCCAGGCCGGAGTTGGCGATCTGCAGGCCGTAACTGAGTGTGGCGTTGGTCAGGGCTATGGTGCTGGTGCGGGGCACAGCTCCGGGCATATTGCCGACGCAGTAGTGCACGATGCCTTCTTCGATGAAGATGGGGTCGTCGTGGGTCGTCACTTTGCTGCTCTCGCCGCAGCCGCCCTGATCGATGGCGACGTCCACAAAGACCGCGCCGTTTTTCATCTCGGGCAGATATTTCTTTTTGAAGAGCTTGGGAGTGGAGCCGCCGGGGATCAGTACGGATCCGATCACGAGATCCGCGTCTTTTACGACGCGCTCAATGTTTTTGTCGGTGGAGACCAGGGTCTGGATGCGGGAACCGAACAGGTTGTCAAGCTCCTCGAGGCGCTTGAGGCTGATGTCCACGATCGTCACGTTTGCACCCATTCCAACAGCGAGTCTGCATGCGTTGGTGCCGACTGTACCGCCGCCCAGGATGACCACGTTGGCCTTGGGAGTGCCGGGGACGCCCGCGAGAAGGATTCCCTCGCCGCCGAAGCGTTTCTCCAGATATTTGGCGCCCTCCTGGATGGAGAGACGACCCGCAATCTGGCTCATGGGAGCCAGGCAGGGGAGTGAGCGGTCTTTTTCCTGCATGGTTTCATAGGCAACAGCTTTGACCTTACCCGCCAGAAGGGCATCCGCCTGGGGCCTGTCGGCAGCCAGATGAAGGTATGTGTAGAGAATCAGTCCGTCATGGAAGAGAGGATATTCCTCCTCAAGGGGCTCTTTGACCTTGACCATCATCTCGACGTTTTTCCAGACATCCGCGGGATCGTCGATCATGGAAGCTCCGGCAGCGACATATTCTTCATCCGTGAAGCCCGAACCTGTGCCGGCTCCTTTTCCGATGAGGACTTCATGGCCTGCTTCGATGTAGGCGTGGACGTTGTCAGGGGTGAGGCCCACTCTGAATTCATTGTTTTTGATTTCTCTTACACAACCGATCTTCATTTCTTAAGACTCCTTTTCAGATTGATGCTGCAGATCTGCACCGGATGCCGGGCAGAAAAGCGAAAGATTTCAGTCCGGAAGGGGACCATATGCAAGTGAGCTGAGACAAAAAACAGGCGGCCGGCACGCGGTGTATTTTCCGGTCTGCGCCTTTTTTGTCCTTGCGGGGCCGGATCCCTGTTCTCCGTTTAGTCACTAAGAAAATTATCAATGGATGAGTGGTGCAAATCAATGGTCTTTATTTGGTCAAATGACCAAATTATGACTGAAAAAAGTCTGTCACATTTGACGGGACTTGCCCGGTCTTTTTTGCTGCTTACTGCTTTTTACAGGATTTTTACAAGCCTTTTGCCGGATTATTGCCGGATTATTCCCGGTTCTTTACCGGATAGACCCGGTAGGGAGTTTTTAGCGGATAGGTCCGATAGAAAGATTTTTACCGGATTTTTAGCGGATAGGTCCTATAGAGTTTGATAAGAACTATGTTGTATGGTATACTTCGAAATCAGAAACCACTTATTTACCGGTTTCGAATCTACATTTTTTCTGAGTATAAAAGTTTAAAAAATTGAAGGTTTCCTGAATATATAATTGCAGGCTGCTTTAGAAAACATTAACAAGTTTCCTGCTATAAATTGAGAAAGAGAGTGGTTATCTTTTATGGACGATGGCAGTCGATCTACATGGCTGATTGTTATTTTACTGCTTTTTGCCGCCATGCTGTTCGCTGTAATGGAGACAGCATTTGCGTCGGTCTCCCGCGTGCGACTGAAAACAGGCGCGGAGAACGGGGATAAAAGGGCAGTTAAGGCTCTCTATGTGACAGAAAATTTTGAAAGGGCGATCACAACGCTCCTGATCTGTACAAATATAGTACATCTTGCCACCGCCTCGATCGTGACGGTCTATGTGACCAGACGATGGGGTGTCTCGGCAGTCTCTATCTCAACCCTGGTTACCACGCTGGTAGTGTTTTTCTTCGGAGAAATGCTGCCTAAAAGCATTGCGAGAAAGTACAGTGAACCCCTGAGTCTTTCGACGGCAGGGGCTCTTTGCGTGCTTATGGCGGTTCTCCGTCCTCTGTCTGCATTATTGTCCTGGATCGGCAATGCATTTGCGAAGTCGGCAAAGGGGGACGAATTAACATCTGTCACTGAGGATGATCTCTACGATATCATTGAGGATATGGCGGAAGAGGGCAAAATCGACGAGGAACAGGGAAATCTTATTTCTTCCGCGCTGCAGTTCGGTGATGTCACTGTGGAGAGCATTCTGACGAGCCGGGTCGACGTGGCGGCGATCGATATCGATATGCCTCAGGAAGAAATCCTGGCTTTCATCAAGGAGCAGAACCACAGCCGTCTGCCGGTGTATGAGGGGACGATCGACAATATCATCGGAATTCTCCATATCCGCCGCTATATCCGTCATTATATCCGAAAGGGAGAAGCCCTGGATGTACGCCCCCTTTTGTATGATCCTTATTTTATCCACCAGTCTACCAAAATCGATGATCTGCTCCAGATCATGTCGCGCAAGAAGATCAATATCGCGGTGGTCACAGATAATTACGGCGGGACTCTGGGCATTGTCACGGATGAAGACATTCTGGAGGAACTTGTGGGCGAGATCTGGGATGAGGACGACCGCGCGGTGCGAAATGTGGTCCCGATGACGGACGGCTCCTACAGTGTCAATCCGGAGGAGCATGTGCTGGATGTCCTGGACGAGCTGGGGATCCCCTATACTGAGGATGAAGAAGAAGAGATCGGCCGTAAGCTGATGAATGAGCTGGCTTATGAGGTGTTTCCCCAGATTCCGGTCGCGGGAGACAGTTTCAAATATCTGGGGATCGAAATCTCCGTTCTTGTCATGCGCCACAACCGCATTATGCGTCTGAAGGTGAGGAGCCTTACAGAGGAAGAACTGCAGAATGACCGGGATGCAGCTGCCCTGGCGGGAATCGATCCCGAGACCGGGCGCTTTATCAGCGAGGACCGCAGCGGGGCGAAAAACGGAGAGGAGAAAGAGCACTCTTCGATTGAAACTATGGATTCCGGAGACGGCAGGTCGGAATTTTCGGAGGAGGACGCCCGCGCCTTTGCGGAGGGAAGAGCCTACCAGATCCATCAGGTGCAGGGAAAGCATTATTCACGATCCGTATCCCAGAACACGCGGTCTGCAGCCCAGAACGCGCGATCCGTATCCCAAAACAGCGCACGGGAGAGGAGGTGACGGAAGATGACACTATTTTATGTTTATATAGCTGGTATTATCTTATGCGTTGCCTGTTCCGCCTTTTTCTCGGCATCCGAAATGTCCTTTTCGTCCTGCAGCAAGATGCGTCTGGAACACCGCAGGGACAACGGGGACAAGAGCGCCGGTATCGCTGTGAAAATCCGGGACAACTTTGACGACGCTCTCTCAACGATCCTGGTCGGCAACAACCTGGTCAATATCGCGGCTTCTTCGATGGGATCCCTGGCTGTGATGGCAGTCCTCAGCGACCAATACACCTGGGTTTCGACTCTTGTGATCACAGTCGTGGTCATCATTTTCGGCGAGACGATTCCCAAGATCACTGCCAAGAAGAATGCTACACGTTATGCCAGGGTCTTTGCCCGTCCTGTGCGGGTGCTGATGATCATTTTAAAACCGGTGACTTTCATCGTTGTCGGGCTTGTGAATCTGATCACGCGGCTTCTGCCGGACCTTTCAATCGATGACAGCGATGAAGCTCTGAAGGAACTGCACACCATGGTCGATATGGCAGAGAATGAGGATGTTCTGGATGAGGATGCCTCGGAGCTGGTGAGCGCCGCGATCGACTTTTCCGAGATTTCCGCCTCGGAGGTGATGACTGCCCGCGTGGATATTGCTGCCATTGACATTGATGACCCCTGGGAAGAGATTCTTCAAATGATTGAGACATCTCCCTTTTCCCGGATTCCGGTCTACGAGGACAGCATTGATCATGTGATCGGCATTCTGTCCCTGAACAGGATCCTCAAGGCTATGATCGACCGCGACAAGGTGGAGATCAGAAAGATGCTGATGCCCACCTGCTATGTCTACAAAACAATGAAACTGCCCGCTGTGCTCTCATCCCTGCGGAACTCCCAGCAGCACCTCGCTGTTGTCACGGATGAATACGGCGGCACTCTGGGAGTCGTCTCCATGGAGGATGTCCTGGAGCAGCTGGTCGGTGAGATCTGGGACGAGACAGATACGGTTGAGCGCGACGTTGTGGACCAGGGAGACGGTCTCTATGAACTCGACGGAGATATGACCATCTCCGAGTTTCTGGAGCTTCTGCACTGGAGGAAAAGTGACTTTGACTTTGATTCCGAGACTGTTGGAGGCTGGTGCATAGAGATCAACAACGGCTTCCCCAACGTCAACAGCACTTTTGAGTATGACAATATCAGAGTGCGGATCACTGAGATTTCAGAGCGCCGCGTCCGCCGTGTGCTTGTGCAGCGCCTGTCCTGATTCCGATCTGCCGAAATGAAAAATCACACAAAACCCCGTTTTTGCGCAGGCAGCGCAAAGACGGGGTTTTTTGATGACACGTCCCGTGGAATGCGTTTTCCGCCTTGCGGCGGACACGGGACGGTCGGAGGTTAGAGGACGGCGCGGCCGCCTCTAACCCATTATATTTTTTTGATACGTAAGATAATTGTGATGTCCTGTGAGAAAAGAATTCCGTCACACTGAAGGTGTGCCGGATGCGATATTGGCATGTGAAGATTTTGCCGTTGAAGGGACATTATCCGGCGCGAAGGGCAGTTCATCCACATATTCATTGGAGGGTGTGCCAGCTCTTTTTTTGTGCCCGGAAATAATTGACTTGTTAATTTCTTTCTCCCTGATCGTTTCTAAGTTTCATTTAAACCATGTCATGTACAGTATCTTCTTGTCAGAACTGTACTTGATTATTGTATTCAGCTGATTCTTCAGGATTTGTCAGAACGGACCTGACTGTGGAACAGACTCCCGATTAAATACTTAACGGAAAAAAATAATTTTTTGAAAGACTAGCCAGCGCATTCTTGTGACTTCAGTCATGAGTTAGCTGGCTT
>JAUNEM010000161.1 GCA_030525515.1 Eubacteriales bacterium | reverse complement strand
CTGCTTCTTTTATTCCTGTTTCTTGTATTTCTGTCCGATGCCTGTCCTGCGGAGAACTCTGCCCGGAGCCAAAGACTCTGCTTCTATTCTATGAAGCGGAAAGCGGCTGCCGCTGCGGAAGTGTATCCCGGACGGGTATGGAAGCTTTTCCATCATACCGGTGCAGGCGGGACTACCTGTCCTCACGGAAGTAGGAAAGACCCAGACTTGCAGGAGGCTGGTTCTCGCGCTTGTTGCGCATGCTGGTGAAAATCAGGACGACAATGGTGACGATGTAGGGAAGCATCTTGTAGAGCTCTTTGACAGCCAGATTGGTGCCTGTCGGAATGTAGAGATACAGGATGTAGAGTCCGCCGAAAAGGAAGGAGGACAGGACACCCACATCGGGACGCCAGATCGTGAAGATGACTAGGGCGATGGCCAGCCAGCCGCGGTCGCCGAAGGCGTCGTTGGACCAGACGCCGTTGGCGTAGTCCATGACATAGTAGAGGCCGCCCAGTCCGGCGATCATACAGCCCAGGCAGGTGGCGCCGTATTTATATTTGGTGATATCTATGCCGGCGGCATCAGCTGTGGCGGGACTCTCTCCCACTGCCCGCAGGTGCAGTCCGATCCGGGTACTGCGCAGGACATAAGCTGCCAGAAGGGACACAATGATCGCGATGTAGGCAAGGAATCCATAGGAAAGGAATACTTTGCCGAACCAGCCTGTCGAACCGGCTCCCGGCAGGGCCGTCCTGAAGGTGTTTGAAGTCGCGGAGAGAGCTATGGAAGGCACGTCCGCCCCTGTCAGGCTGATCAGGGAACCTCCGAAAAAGTTGCCGACTCCGATACCGAAGGTGGTCATTGCCAGTCCTGTGACGTTCTGGTTGGCCCGCAGGGTGACTGTCAGGAAACAATAGATCAACCCCATGATGAGGGAGCCGATCAGGCAGGCCAGAAGAGGGATCAGGACCGTGAGCAGGGGATTCATATTTTCCGCCGTGCCGCAGGCCCTCTCATACAGAAAAGAACCGATGACGCCTGAGATCGCGCCGACATACATGACGCCGGGAATTCCGAGGTTCAGGTTTCCGGATTTCTGGGTAATCGTCTCTCCTGTGCTGCCGTACATAAGAGGGATGCTCTGCGCGACTACACGCGGTATAAAAGCAACTACATCAAACATCTGCAGTATCCTCCCTCTTCTCTGTGGCTGTCGTTTCGTTCTCTGATGCATGGGCCGCTGAAGCGCCGCTTTCGGAGGCATGGGTCACTGACGCAGGAGCGGCAGGCTGCGCTGCGGCAGGTTTGTCCTCCTTGTGTTCTCCGCGGAAATGAATCCGGTAATTGATGAAAAATTCACTGCCGATGATGAAGAACAGGATAATACCGGTCAGGATATCTCCATAGGACTGGTTCAGCCCGTAAATGGTCGCGATCTCTCCGGCGCCCTTTCCCAGGAAGACCAGGAGGAAGGAAGAGAGGACCATTCCAAGCGGATTGAATTTGGCCAGCCAGGCCACCATGACGGCGGTGAAGCCCTGACCTCCGGCCAGAGTCGTCGTCAGCGTGTGATCGGTGCCTGCGACGAGGAGAAATCCGGTCAGACCGCAGATCGCGCCCGAGATGAGAAGGGTACGGATGATGGTCCAGCTCACGTTAATACCGACATAGCGGGCGGTGGCGACACTCTCTCCCACGACGGAGATCTCATATCCGTGCTTGGAATAATTCAGGTAAATGTACATGCCGATCGTCAGGATGGCGACGCAGAGAATGTTCAGCAGGTACTTGTTTCCGGCGATCACGGGGAGCCATCCGGCCTCTGTGTTCTGGTTGATGATACCGATTTTGCCGGACCCCTTTGGCACTTCCCAGACAATGACAAAATAGGCGACCAGCTGAGTGGCTACATAGTTCATCATCAGGGTGAACAGGGTCTCGTTCGTATTCCAGAGAGCTTTGCAGGCCGCCGGGACCATAGCCCAGAAGGCACCTGCCGCCAGCGCGGCGATCACGCTCAGGAGAATCAGAAACCAGCCGGGAACCTTATCGCCCAGGAGGATCATGCAGGAGGCCGTGGCAAGCGCTCCGATCAGGATCTGTCCCTCTCCTCCCAGATTCCAGAACCGCATGCGGAAGGCGGGGGTCAGAGCCAGCGAAATGCAGAGCAGGATGGCGATATCCTTGCCCAGGATCCACATGCGGCGGGCAGAGCCGAAGGCGCCCTGGAACATGGTGACATAGACCTGGACAGGATTGAGACCGGTGGTGATCATCGTGATCAGCGCGCACAAAAGCAATGAGATCACAATGGCGAAGAGCCTGATCCGCCAGGCCGCTGTCCATCGGAGAGCTTTGCGCTTAGTGATATGAATAAGTGGTTCTTTCGGTTTGTTCTCCAAGTCAGTCTCCTTCCTGCGTCTCAGGATCCGGCCTCGATGATCCGCCCAGTCTGGTCATCATCAGGCCCACTTCGTTCTTATCCGCGGTCCTTCCGTCCAGGATACCGCTCACGCGGCCTCCGCAGAGGACGAGAATACGATCCGCGAGTTCCAGCAGGACATCCAGATCCTCGCCGACGTATACGACGGCGACCCCTTCTTTTTTCTGCCGGTTCAGCAGGTCATAGATGGTGTAGGACGAATTGATGTCCAGGCCGCGCACAGCGTAGGCAGTCAGCAGAACTTTGGGGGCGTTGGCGATCTCACGGCCGACCAGGACCTTCTGGACGTTGCCGCCGGAAAGACGTCTGACCGGGGTGGATACTCCCGGCGTGTTGACTTCGAGTTCTTCCACGACTCTTTCAGCGAGATCATGCGGATTTTTTCTGTTGGTGAAAAAAGAATGACCCGAGCGGAAGGAACGCAGCATCATGTTGTCCGACAGGTCCATGTTGCCGACCAGTCCCATACCCAGGCGGTCCTCGGGAACAAAGGAAAGAGCGACGCCCAGTTTCTGGATCTCCAGAGGATCCCTGTCGACCAGATCCTGTTTTTTGCCGTCATCCCCGACATAGAGGATCTGCCCGGATTCCACCTTCTGCAGTCCGGCGATCGATTCCAGCAGCTCTTTCTGTCCGCTGCCCGAGATTCCGGCAATACCAAGGATCTCTCCTGCCTTGATGTCAAAGTAGACATGGTCCAGTCTGAGGATTCCCTCGGGAGAGGTCACTGTAAGTCCCTTGACTTCGATCCTGGTTTTGGGATTCACGGGTTCCGGTCTCTCGATGTTGAGTGAAACCGCCCGGCCGACCATCATATTGGTCATCTCCTGGGGATTGGTGTCCTTAGTCATCATTTCCCCGATATAGGCTCCCTTGCGCAGGACTGCGACGCGGTCCGAGAGGGCCTGCACTTCGTGCAGCTTGTGGGTGATGATGACAATGGACTTGCCGTGGGCCCTCATATTCCGCAGAACATCGAACAGTTTTTCCGTCTCCTGAGGGGTCAGGACAGCCGTCGGTTCGTCCAGGATCAGAATATCGGCACCACGGTAGAGAGCTTTGACGATCTCGACCGTCTGCTTCTGAGAGACAGACATCTGGTAGATCTTGCGGTCAGGGTCGATCGCGAAACCATAGGTGTCACAGATCTCACGGATGCGGGCGGATGACTTTGCCCTGTTCAGACGTCCCTCTTCCTCAAGACCCAGAATGATATTTTCTGTGGCAGTGAAAACATCCACAAGCTTGAAATGCTGATGAATCATGCCGATTCCATAGCGGAACGCGTCCTTAGGAGACTGGATGGATACTTCCTTCCCGTCAATATAGATCCGGCCCTCATCGGGATAATAAATTCCGGAGAGCATGTTCATAAGAGTAGTCTTTCCGCTGCCGTTCTCCCCCAGAAGCGCCAGGATCTCTCCTCTGTTGATGTCCAGGTTCACGTGGTCATTGGCCACGATGGACCCGAACGTCTTGGTAATATCGCGAAGGGCGACAGCAGGTGTTTTCTTGTCCAATACAGTTCCTCCATCGGAGCGCGGTCTACGCCGGTTTTGAGTTTTTTCAGATAAATGTACAGTAAACAGGCTAGAGGCGGCCTGGCCGCCCTCTGCCCCCGACCGGCCCGTGTCCGCCGTAAGGCGGAAAATTCATCACACGGGCTGTGTCATAAGAGAAACGGGCTGTCACATGCGGTTCTCATGCGGCAGCCCGGTGACAAGCATCGGCAATACGCCGTCAGGCAATATGCTTCCCGGCGGACACGTTTTTCCCGTATCCATGATCATTCATACGCCGCGATTGTCCTCTCAAGTGCAGAACGGATCCGGCCTTCAGACCGGTCTGTGATCCGCTTTCCTGTGATTAGAACTTCTCGTCGAGAAGCGTGATGCCATCGATACGAAGATCGAAGTAAGGAGCCGAGCGATACTCGGACTCATGGAAATAACCGTCGGAAATGACCTCGGTGTCGGGTGTGTACTCGGCATCGGTGTCAACATCCGCCTTGTAGGAATCCAGGTTCTTGCCATCCACTGTGAAAGCGGAGGTATCGAATACGTGGATCTCGCCGGAGATGAGTTTCTCCCTGATTTCAGCGATCTTGTCAGCGGTGCCTGCTGCTGCGGCCTGCTCGTTGACTTCCGTGAGCAGGACAGACTCGGTATCGAGAGTACCGGTCCAGTCAGCGTCGATCGCTTCGCCGTTCATGGCTGCGGTGATCGCATAGACATAGTAAGGTGTCCAGTCGATTCTGGAAGAGACGATGAAGGTGTTGGGGCATGCGGAGACGGTGGAACCATTGTAGGAAACGTTGGGAATACCGGCATTCTCGCAGGCTGTGGGAGCACCCATGGAATCAGCGTGCTGGCTGATCAGGACGCACTTGTCATTGATCAGAGTGTTTGCGCCTTCTTTTTCAGCGGTCTCGTCATACCAGGAACCGGTGAAGGTGACTTCCATTGTAGCGGAAGGGCAGATGGAGCGGGCGCCCAGGAAGAAGGAAGTATATCCGGAAATAACCTCGGCATAGGTGAAAGCGCCGATGTAACCGATCTTGGCTTCCTCAGCCTTGATATCGCCGGCTTCGATCATCTCGTTGAGCTTGAGGCCTGCGGCGACACCTGCCAGGTAGCGTCCCTCATAGATGGACGCGAAAGCGTTGTGGTAGTTGTCAAGATTCTCGGTGTGAGCCTTGGTTCCTGTGGAATGGCAGAACTGGACTTCCGGGAATTCCTTGGCGGCCTGGATCATGAAATCTTCATGTCCGAAAGAGTCAGCGAAGACGATTCCGCAGCCCTGGTCGACCAGATCGGCAGCGGCGTCGTAGCACTCCTGTCCCTCAGGGATATTGGTGCGGATGACGGCTTCCACGCCCAGCTGCTCACAAGCAGCCTTTGCGGCGTTGATGAAGTTCAGGTCATAGGTGGAGTTCTCATCATGCAGCATGATGAAACCGACCTTGAAGCTGTCGGCAGCAGCCGCGGGAGCTGCAGCAGACGCGGTATCTCCGCTGTCCGCAGCGCCGTTTGCGCCTGCAGCGCCGCCGGAAGAAGCACAGCCGGCAAGGACACCGATGACAAGAATCATCGCGAGCAGTACACTCAGTGTTTTTTTCATTTTTTCCTCCCTGTGAAAAATAAAAAATAGAAAAGGTTCGTGTGTGTCTATGGTAAACAGTGACAGGATCACCGCCTACTTTCAAACACGGTCTACTCTCAACCGGGACGTCACGGCACAGAAATCAGGCGCGCTAAAAACCGGGGATCACCCGGAAAAGGGAGCGTATGAACAATATGCGCACAACAAACTGCCGGAAATAAGCCGGCAGAAATCAGAGCACAAAAAAGAAACAGACCATGAAGTCCTTGATTGAAACCTTATCATACGCAAAGACTGCGGCTTTGTCAATCCATCTGAGGGGCAGTCAAATCAATCCATCGATCTGAGAGGCAATCAAATCAAGTATCCATCTGACGGGAAATAAGATCAATCTACCGATAAACCGATCCATCGTTTAAACCGGCAGCCGGATCAAACATGCAGCCGGATC
>JAUNEM010000160.1 GCA_030525515.1 Eubacteriales bacterium | reverse complement strand
ATCCGGAACTTCGGGAAATTGTCTGCCGGCTCTTATACCGCCACAGCGAGACGGATCAGCGGGACTCCCGTCGACCATTGTCTGCAATAGGACTCTGTGCACCTGCGGTACCTGTCGAAGGTCTCCCGCGCGCTGTCCTCGTCGCCGTAGACCCGCCAGGTGCCCACGAGCTTGCAGCCCGCTTCGCGATGCTCGATAAAGCCTCTTACATCTTCCGGAGGATAGCTCAGGAACAGTCCGATCTCGTGGGGGAACTCCCCGCCGAGAGAGTTGAGTCTGCGGATCAGTTCAGCCACGCACTGTGTCGCGTTCTCGTGTCTGTACCCCGCGCGTTCAAGGAGCTCGGCAGCCCCGGCGGCAGAGAGATCCTTCTCCAGCCGCTCCGGTCTGAACAGATAGACCAGGACCCTCTTGTCGGAATAGCGCATAGGCAGTACCCTCAGCCCCTTGGGCCCCAGTTCCCTGTTCAGCCTGCGAAATTCCTTCATCGTCTGCCCGCGGTCCGCAAAGGGGCAGGTAAACAGATTTCCGGTCTTGATCCCGGCCAGGGTCGGAGCCCCGTATTGTACGATGATTTCCTCAGACATAGGTGCTCCTCTCACATTCCCCGGCTTTACTCCTTTCCCGGGAATCAGTGCGTCAGGCACTCTCTTCCATGATGTGTTTCTCAAGTATGCTCCGCAGCGCAGCCATGGAAGCAGTTCTGGAATGCTCCACCTTTGTGTCCAGGCCTTTGATCTCGTTCTGCGCGCATTTCAGGACCTTGTGGGAGAGCGCTCCTGTAAAGCAGATCATCAGATCCGGTTTCCCCAGTTTGTTCTTCAGACTCCCTGATGGTTTGATAAATACCTTTGCCCGGCATTTGTACTCCTTACAGAGGTCTTTATACTGGCGCTCCATACACTCGTTTCCGCCCAATATAATCACACTCATAACTGTCCTCTTCTGCCGCGGAACCGGCCCGCGGCTGTAACGCTTTGTTTTTTCTGCTCACTGCCCGCCGCGCTTCCGGAAACGTTTATCCCCGCACTCCTCATCACCGTTTAGTTAGTAAAAACTAACATCCAGGGAAAGAGAAAACGCCCTGGCGGCGCAGTCAAAAGTATATCGTCAGTTATTTTGTTCTAACTCCTTTATGCGGTTAATTATATCTAACCATGAGCCGGCTAACGACTCCAAAGAGACACAAATAGGGCAGAGGCGGCCGCGCCGCCCTCTGCCCCCGGCCGGCCTGTGTCCGCCGCAAGGCGGAAAAATACATTAATTACAAGGGCCGAGTCATATAACAGCCGGGGGAAAAGCGTGTACCGCTTTCCCCCCGGCCATCATATCATCTGATCTGTCTGTGAGCTTTGCAGCCTCTACAGCCCCTACAGCAGATTTTTCATGCTGTCCAGGCTGAAATAAATGGTAGAGACATTGTGGAGCAGGGCCGCGCGCGCCGAAGGCATACAGCCGAACAGGCCCATCACAATGAGCGCTCCGTTAAAAGTCATGATCCTGCGGTAGTTGCTGTCGATCCGGCTGGTCAGGCCGTTGCTGAGCCTGCGCAGCACCACCAGTTCTCTCAGGTCATCGGCGGAAATCGTGATATCCGCGATCTCTCTGGCAATCGCCGCGCCCGCCGCAATGGCTATGCCGGCGTCCGCTTCTGACAATGCAGGCGAATCGTTGATGCCGTCTCCGATCATCACAACCTTGCGTCCCGCCTCATGCTCCCGTCTGATAAAAGCCGCTTTGTCCTCCGGAAGGACCTCCGCGTAAAATTCGTCCATTCCCAGCCGGTCCGCCACTGCGGCAGCAGTTTTCCGGCTGTCTCCGGTCATCATGACGACCCTGGAGAAACCCGCATCGTGAAGCGCGCTCACGACATTCACCGCCTCTTCGCGGATCGGATCCTCGATGCAGATCACCGCTGCCAGCCGGCTGTCAACAGCCAGGTAGAGCAGAGAGCAGTCCTCGGGAAGAGCGTCAAACTGATCCTGCGCTCCCTCGGGAATTGTGCATTTTTCATCTTCAAAAATAAAATGATAGCTTCCGATCAGCGCGCGCTTACCGTCAATGGTGCTGGCGATACCGTGGGCGACGACATATTCCACCTTCGTGTGCTTCTCCTCGTGGATCAGCCTCTTTCTCTCCGCTTCTTTCACGACAGCGTTGGCGATCGAATGAGGGAAGTGCTCTTCCAGGCAGGCAGCCAGACGCAGCATTTCATCAGCGTCCTCACCTCCGAACGGGATCACTTCCCGCACACTCGGAGTGGCGTTGGTCAGGGTGCCTGTCTTGTCAAATACGATCGTGTCCGCCTGTGAAACGGCCTCAAGGAACTTGCCTCCCTTTACGTTAATATGGTGATCACTGCATTCGCGCATAGCGGACAGAACCGAGATCGGCATGGCCAGTTTCAGTGCGCATGAAAAATCGACCATGAGGAAGGACAGCGCTCTCGTCGCGTTGCGTGTCAGAAGCCAGGTCAGCAAAGTTCCTCCGAGCGACCACGGCACGAGGGAATCAGCCAGATGCGCAGCCCTGCTCTCGGTCGCCGACTTCAGCTTTTCGGAGTCTTCGATCATATGCACGATCTTGTCGTAGCGGCCGCTGCCCAGAGCCTTTTGGACCCTGATCTCCAGCTCGCCCTCCTCAAGGACAGTTCCTCCATAAACATATGCTCCCGCCTCTTTTCGTACCGGAAGCGGTTCACCTGTCATGGAAGCCTGATTTACACTGCCTCCCCCCGCCAGGACAATCCCGTCGAGAGGAATGACATTTCCGGTCCTGGCGACCACACAGTCTCCCGGCTGAACGTCCCGGACGGGAATGAGCACATCTCCCTCGTCCGTCCTGACCCAGGCCTTGTCGATATTGAGATACATGCGGCGGGCGAGGTCATCCACAGATTTCTTGTGGGTCCACTCCTCCAGAAGTCCTCCGGCCTGGAGAAGGAACATAACGGAACCCGCAGTTTTGAAATCTCCGCGGATCAGAGAAACCGCGATCGTCGTGGCGTCCAGTACCGGCACCTCCAGCCTTCCCTGCCTGAGGCATCGCAGACCGGCTCCCATAAACCTGACAGCCCTGCCGATACAGAGGACCCTGCGCACAGGATCCGGGAACAGGAGGATTCTGAGAGCCCTTCCCGCCACCATGAAGAACAGTTTTTCCTCATAGACGCGGTTGAGTTCCCGCCCCGTATGCTCGGGAACCTCCACCTCAGAGCGGTCATAGCCGAATTCCGAAAGCGCCCGCAAAAGGCATTCTCTTCCGCCGTTTTCTTCCTTATATACAATTGTGGCATCGCAAGTGCGTTCCGACACCTTCACTTTTGTGATCCCGTCCAGAGAAAGCAGATAGTAATTCAGCTGATCTGCCTGGGCGTCAGTCATACGGCGCTGAATCATGCGCACTCTCATCCGCCCACGGGACTCGTGTAATATTCTGCATTTCATAATATGTCCACTCTCTTCCGGCATCCCGGTCAGGATTTCTCAGGATATCTCCCGGTTCAGGCACCTGTACGGTCTGCAGGCCCGGGGCTGTCATCGACATGAAAAGCTGAAATTTCCTGCCGGCATACAGGCGCGGAAATCGCGCCGGCAGGCAGCATCAGCCCTCCGCCTCCGGAACCGCGTCACCTTCCCTGGCCGCGAGAAGTGCCTTTGCGTCCTCAATCTGCTGTGCGTCATACTCGGCCTGTCTCTTCTCATTGATCTCTTTCGCGTCCGCGGCGATATCATCGCAGTTTTCGCGGAGCAGAGAGATGTCCTTGAGCACCTCGTCCTTCATCCGGAGAACAGCTGCTGTGCCATGTGTATAAACCTTCTTCATATCCCTGCCGGTGAGAATCTTCAGACCATAAGAACCGAGGAGAACTCCTGCGCCGAGCCATCTGAAATTTTTCCAATGCCAATCCATAACTAACCTCCTTTTATTTCAGTGCTCCGGTATCACCGGAAAAATCATTTTTGCCGCTATGACCTGAGTTCACAAACCATGACAAACCATTGCGTGGTTTATGGGAGAGCGGTACGCGCCGGACAGCGCGCTGCTTTAATCACTGTAATCATGCCTGGTTTGCGGCACACGGCCATGCTTTAAAAAATATGATAAGGAGTTAGTTTTGGCTCGTTCGACTCCAAAAAGACATATGAAACCGGTTAGACACGACTCTTTTGGCTCCAAAAGGACAAATGTGAACAGTTGTGCAGGATTCTTTCGGCTCCAAAAAGTCAGAAGACAGTCAGAATTGCCTTTCGCGGATGTCCGGCGGGCTTGATCCGTTCAAAAAAAAGGAAGAGGTGTCGTCAACGCCCTCTTCCCCCGGCCGGTCAGAATCCGGCTTCCTGATCTGTTTTCTCCCAAAGAACCCTGCGCCTGTATTCGCCCGGGGCCGTTCCCATCTCATCCCGAAAAGCTTTGGCGAATTTGCTCCCGTTCTCGTACCCGGCCTTGCCGGCAATCTCAAGTATGGTCTCGTCCGTCTCCTCCAGAAGCCTGGCTGCTTCCTCCATTCTCTTCCTGCGGGAATAAGAATAGATCGGCATTCCGTAATAATTCCGGAAACAGACTTTGATCTGTGTCTGGGAAACATGCAGCTCATGAGCCAGTTCCTCGATTTTCAAGTGCTTTTCCAGGTTGTCCATGATCATCCGGCGTGCTTTCTCAGCTATCTCTCTCTGAGCCTCGCTGCAGCTTCCGGCGGATTCCGTCCTGCGCTCTTCAGACATTGATCTTTTCCTCCTTCAAAATGAGCCCGGTCATCACAGCTCTGAAAGGTCATTCTCTGCGGGCACGCTTCTGAATACGATTACCGTCTTTAGGATTAGTAATTACTAACTTACTGTCAAAAAATAGTGCCGCCTAACCGCGGCACAATCAGTTTAATATAACAAACTCCGCTTGTCAATCCTTAAATACACACTGGGAGAACAGGGTTCGAACCGCTGCCCTGTATCTGACAAGGTCTTTTGCCTTCCGTATGTCCTTGAGATACCTGTCCGCGCCCTCAAAGTTTCTGCCCATATAAAACCAGAGCTCCTTCATTTTCCCGATCAGGGGAGCCTGACCCGGCAGAGTCTCCCGGAGCGCCTCGAAAACAGCGTCATGAAACTTTCTGAGTTCCTCCTTTTCAAGACGGGCTCCTCCGCCCGTTTCCCGCGCCAGGGCCGGATTCGCGATCAGCCCTCTGCCCAGCATGACCCTTTCACAGTCCGGAAAACGGTCCCTGATCCGGACGAAGTCCTGCACGCTGAAAATATCCCCGTTGTAAACGACCGGGTGCCTGCATTCCTCCAGAAACATGGCAAAAGTCTCCAGATCCGGCTTTCCTCCGTACAGGTCCTTTTGTGTGCGGGGATGAACGATCAGCTCAGAGAGCGGATAGCGGTTGTATAGTTCCAGCAGGGCCGCGGCGTCATCCGCGTCATCGAGGCCGATCCGGGTCTTGACGGAAAAGCGGAGCTTTCCCTGATCTCCATTTTCCTGGCCGGGTTTATCCGGATTTTGTAAGCGGGAGCAGTCACTGCCGCCGGTCTCAAGGCCGAACTGACGATCCATGCCCTCGCAGATTTCATTCAAAAAACGATCGAGTTCATCGAGATTGCCGAGCTGTCCTGAGCCCCGGTGCTTTTTTACGACTGTCGGCATCGGACAGCCGAGATTAAGATTGATCTCCCGGTATCCCAGATCGTAGATCTGACCTGCCGCCCACAAAAAGTCCCCCGGTCTGTTTGTCAGAATCTGGGGAACAAGGGGAATTCCGATATTGTTCGCAGGAGCGATATCTTCCCTCTCTCGTGTCTTCAGATGATGAGTGTAATTGGGCGCCAGAAAGGGGGTGTAATATTTTTCAATTCCTGTAAAATGCGCGCGGTGCGCGTTTCGATAGGCAAATCCGGTGATTCCCTCCAGGGGAGCACTGTAAATTTGAATCATGCAGCCATTTTCCTCTTCCGATACTGTTCCGATGCTTTATTGATGTTTTTCGATACTATTACAATGCTTTTTCGATACTTTTTCTGTCTCTTTT
>JAUNEM010000159.1 GCA_030525515.1 Eubacteriales bacterium | reverse complement strand
AAGGCATATTTTGCAAAATCCATCATTGTGTCATAGATACCGGAAGCCACACTCGCATCTATTCCGCGGGAGACACATCCGGGGACATTTTCTTCCGGGTTTCCGTATACGAAGTTGCGGCGTTCCTGTTCCATGACCTTCTGCTTCTTTTTGCTCATTGCGCGGCGCACCAGGTCGCTTCTGCCGAGGGTGTAGCCGCCCAGATCGCGGACGATCTGCATCACCTGCTCCTGGTAAACGATACACCCATATGTGGGCTGCAGGATGGGCTCAAGTTCCGGGCATGCGTAATGCACTTCGCCCCGGTTATTTTTTCCCTTGATGTACTGGGGGATAAAATCCATGGGACCCGGCCTGTACAGGGAGATTCCCGCTATGATGTCCTCGAAATTCTCAGGGCGCAGTTCCTTCATGAAGTTCTGCATGCCTCCCGATTCGAGCTGGAATATTCCGTCCGTTTTACCGGTTGAAATATAGCGGTAAATACCGGGGTCAGAGTAGTCGAGGGCATCCATGGAGACCACCGGCCCCAGAGGGTTTTCGGTCGGCCTGGCCGATCCGACTGCCGGTTCAAAGGGCGGGTAGGCTCCGCCGGCTTCTTCTATCGACCGGTTTGCCATCTCCACAGCGTTCTGAATTACAGTCAATGTTCGAAGACCCAGGAAATCCATTTTCAGCAGTCCCAGCTCTTCTATGGTGGTCATGGGGAACTGGGTCGTAGTAGACCCGTCCTGGGCACGCGCGAGGGGCACGAGGTCCTCCGCGGGTTCGGAACAGATGACGACACCGGCCGCATGGACGGAAGCATGTCTCGGCAGGCCCTCCAGCCGCAGGCTCATGTCGATCAGCTTGTGGACCCGGTCATCTTTTTCGTAGGTTCCGCGCAGGTCAGGGCTCATTTTCAGTGCCTTTTCAAGGGTGATCCCCAGCTCCTGGGGTACCATTTTGGAAATGGAATCCACAAATCCGTAAGGCAGATCCATGACCCTGCCGACGTCGCGTATGACTCCGCGGGCAGCCATCGTTCCGAACGTGATGATCTGCATCACCCGGTCTTTTCCGTATTTTCTGGTGACGTAATCGATGACCTCTCCTCTGCGTTCGAAACCGAAGTCCACGTCAATATCCGGCATGGAAACCCGTTCCGGGTTGAGGAAGCGCTCAAAGAGCAGGTTGTAGCGGATGGGATCGATGTCCGTAATTCCCAGGGAGTAGGAGACGATGGAGCCCGCTGCGCTGCCTCGTCCGGGTCCGACCATGATTCCGTTCTCGCGTGAAAAATTGATGTAGTCCCACACGATCAGGAAATAATCCACATATCCCATCTGTCGGATCGTGTTCAGCTCATAGTCGAGACGGGTACGCAGTTCTTTTGCCGACAGGCCGGAATACGTTTTTTCTTTCTTTCCCGGTGCGCTCTCAGTATCAGCTTTGCCGGGAGGACTGTTTTCCGGATACGGCAGAATCCCCGCATTATCTTCCATATTCGTCAGGATCCCGGATTGTTCTTCCTCGAAGATTCCCGGGTATCGCCTTTCCATGCCGTCCCGGCACAGTTTGTTCAGATAGGTCCAGGAATCGAACCCATCCGGCACGTCAAAATGGGGGAGTTTCATGACCCCGAACTCAATCTCAACATTGCATCGGTCGGCGATGCGCTGCGTATTTTCAAGAGCCTCCGGCGCGTAGGGAAAGAGGGTTCGCATCTCCTCCTCGCTCTTGACATAAAACTGTCCTCCCGGATAGCGCATGCGGTTCTCGTCGGCCAGTTTTTTGCCGGTCTGGACACACAGCAGGATGTCGTGCGCCTCGGCGTCGTCCGCGTAAGTATAATGGCAGTCATTGGTCGCGATCAGGGGGATTCCCATCTCGCGGCTCATGCGGAGCAGCTCGGCGTTCACGGTCTGCTGGTCGGCGTAGCCGTGGTCCTGGAGTTCCAGAAAGTAGTATCCCTTCCCGAATATCTCTTCGTAGCGCTTTGCCGCCTCCCGGGCACCCGCAGGGCTCCCGCGGACGATCTCGCGCGCGACCTCTCCGGCAAGGCAGGCAGACGTGGCGATAATTCCTTCGTGGAACTCGCGAAGAAGATCCAGGTCCACTCGCGGTTTGTAATAAAATCCCTCTGTGAAGGACCTGCTGACGATTTTCATCAGATTCGCGTATCCGGTATTGTTCTCCGCCAGCAGAATGAGGTGGTAATACCGGTCCTCCCCGTGGCTCTGCTCACGGTCAAAGCGCGAACCGGGCGCGACATAGACCTCGCAGCCGATGATCGGCTTGATGCCCGCCGCTTTCGCGGCCTTATAAAAGTCAATCACGCCGTACATCACGCCGTGGTCGGTAATGGCCGCGGCTGTCATGCCGAGTTCTTTGACACGGCTGACATACTCGGTGATCTTGTTGGATCCGTCCAGGAGCGAATACTCCGTGTGGACGTGCAGATGCGCAAAGGACATGCTTTCTCCTTTACTTTAGTGAATCTTATTTATTGAAAAAAGGCACTTCCGCAGCTGAATGTGGAAATGCCTCAATACCCTGTCTGTCCCGCGTGTTTTTTAATCCATCTCAGTTTTCCAGGAAAGCGTCTCCGATGACCAGGTCCTCGGGGGTTGTGATCTTGATGTTGCGGTAGGTCGCCATGACCATACGGACGCGGCACTCTCCCGCGAGCTCCGCCACCATCGCGTCGTCTGTCAGGATGATTCCCCTGGACGCAAGGTAATCCTCCTGTGCCAGTGCCTTGCGATGGGCGTTGCGGATCAGATCCAGCTCAAACACCTGAGGTGTCTGAACGATCCAGACGCTGGCTCTGTTGGGCGTTGTTTTTACGTCGCAGTCTTCGTCCACGATCTTGACAGTATCCTTGGCGGGCACGCCGGCGACGCAGGCTTTCGTTCTCTGCACCGTCTCAAAAAGGCGTTCCAGCGTGGGCTGATCCAGGAAGGGTCTCGCGCAGTCGTGTATGAAAACATAGTCGCACGGCCAGTCAATCGATTCCAGTCCTCTGGCGACCGAGTGAACCCTCTCCTTTCCTCCGACAACGATCCTGCGGAGTTTTTCCGCGCAGCCGTATTCATCCAGAAGCCCTCTCACGACCTCCACGTCGTCCTTGTGAACCATGACGACGACATCCGTGATGATGGGGCTCTCCTGCATTGTTTTGATCGAATGTAAAAACATGGGCATACCGCCCAGCATCAGATACTGTTTCCTGATATCTCCGCCCATGCGCAGGCCCATGCCTGCCGCCAGCATTACCGCAGTGCATCTGATATTATGATTGTCCATAAAAATGATCCCCTTCCGGACTGCATTTGCTTATCTCTGGCCGAGGCGCAGGCCCGGCACTGCGTTGAGGTCTAGTCCCGAGAAATTGCCCTTGATATACTCAAAATAGGCGGCGCTGCCGATCATGGCGGCATTGTCGGTGCAGAGAATGGGCGGAGGGCAGAAAAATTCCGCTCCCTTTTCCGCGCACATCTGCTTCATGCCGGCGCGCAGAGCGCTGTTGGCTGCAACTCCTCCCGCAAGCGCGAACTTGCGCAGGCCGTACTGCCCGATCGCCTCGCCGGCGTGCGAGACGAGGACATCCACGACCGCCTGCTGGAAAGAGGCCGCCACATCGGGCACGTTGATCGTGATTCCCTTCATGCGGCTGGTGTTGAGGTAGTTGAGAACGGCGGATTTCATGCCGCTGAAGCTAAAGTCGTAGCGGGATCCCGCCACCTTTCCCCGGGGGAAATTAATCGCATGGGGGTCTCCCTCGCGGGCAGCCTTGTCAATTTTCGGCCCGCCCGGATAACCCAGGCCGATTTCGCGCGCCACCTTGTCAAAGGCCTCTCCTGCCGCGTCGTCCTGAGTCCTGCCAAGAATCTCGTACTCGCCGTAGTCGCGGACCAGGACGAGATGTGTGTGGCCGCCGGAGACGACCAGGCAGGCAAAGGGCGGCTCCAGCGTAGGCTCCGCGATATAATTGGCGCTGATATGGCCCTCGATATGATGAACGCCGATCAGCGGAATTCCGGTGGCAAAGCTGAGCCCCTTGGCGGCAGATACGCCGATCAGCAGGGGGCCGACCAGTCCGGGTCCGTAGGTGACCGCGATGGCGTCCAGGTCCTCCAGGGTCTTACCCGCCTCTTCCAGTCCCTCCCGGATCACCTGGGTGATACGCTCAGTGTGCTTGCGGGAAGCGATCTCAGGCACCACACCCCCGTACAGAGTATGGATATCGATCTGGGAAGAGATCACGTTGGAGAGAACCTTCCTGCCGTCGACCACGACGGAGGCCGCGGTCTCGTCACAGCTGGATTCAATTGCAAGTATGGTAACTTCTTTTTTTATTTCAGTCATTTTTTCCTTATATCATCATATCATCCAGGGATTCTTCTTTTTCAGGACAAGCTTCGGTCTGCCTCTCTGCCCTTAAAAGCAGGGGGGCACCATCCATCGGATTTCCCTCTGCCTGAAGTTTTCCCCAAAAGAAAACTCCCGTGGATCCCTGTAAAAAAGCCGCACCGATTGTGCGTTTTTTCCATTATACACTATTCTCATTGTCAAAAGCGAGAGTCATTGTCTTTCCGTCCTTTCCGGGGTAGCTCTCCGGGAAGACTTTTCTGACATCCGCCATGAATTCTTCGGGGCGGGTCAGCGACGGGCTGTAATGGGTCAGCCACATCCGGGCGGGCGCCGCCTTTTTTGCGATCGCAGCAGCCTCCATAAAGGTCATGTGCTTGTGCTCGCGTGCCTTGGCGGCCTTGTCGGGCTCGCCGTACATTCCCTCGCAGATCAAAAGATCCGCGCCCGACGCGTATTTCACGATACTGTCGCAGGGACGGGTGTCGGTCGTGTAGACCAGCTTCAGACCTTTTCTGGGCGGACCCAGAACCATGTCGGGGGTGAGCACGCCCTCTTCGGTCTCTATGGTCTCCCCTTTCTGCAGCCGGCTCCAGAGCCTGACGGGAATGTTCTGTTCCCTGGCGCGCGCGGCGTCAAATCGGCCTGTACGGTCCAGGGAAAACGCGTAGCCGTAGCAGGTGACGTTGTGATTCACACGAAAGGCGTGGATATGAAAGTCCTTGTCCCCGGGCAGAGTGATCTCCTGCTCGCGCTCGGTCAGTTCCAGAAACTGTATTTCAAAAGGAATCTCCGGAGCGATCACACGCAGGCTGTTCACGACTCGCGACAGCCCTTTGGGCCCGATCATCAGCAGGGGCTCGGTGCGCTCGGCATTTCCCATCGTGAGCAGCATCCCCGGAAGTCCGGAAATGTGATCGGCGTGGTAATGTGTAAAAAGCATGAGGTCGATCGGTTTGGGGCTCCAGCCCTTTTTGCGAAGAGCGACCTGGGTGCCTTCACCGCAGTCCACCATGATTCCTTTTCCGTTGTAACGGAGCATCAGGGAAGTCAGATACCGATAAGGAAGCGGCATCATTCCTCCTGTGCCAAGCAGACAGACATCAATCATATATCCCTTTCTCCTGCCGCCCAGCCGGGCGGTTCATTATCTACACTATCTACACTTGTTTTCCCGCTGCCCCGCGGGGCGGTTCATTATCCACACCTACACTTATTTTCCTGCCGGCTTTCCTGACGGCTTTCAGGGCCTCTGCCACATGATCAGCCCGTCTTCTACAGGATGATCATAATAGCCGCGCCGCACGCCCTCCGTCCGGAATCCCAGGCTCTCGTAGAGCCGGATTGCGATGCTGTTGCCGGCCCTCACCTCCAGGGTAAAAGCCCGGACCCCGTCTTCCCGGGCCTCGCGCATCAGCATTTCCAGCATTTTCCTTGAAATGCCGTTGCCGCGGAAATCCGGATGGACAGCCACATTGCTGATTTCGCCCTCTTCAAAAATCTTTTTCACGCCGCACATGCCGAGAATCCTTTGAGCTTCCGGAATTTCATTTTCCTCCTGCACAGCCACATAATAGGCCGCGTAGGGAAGCAGCAGCGTCGCTTTAAAAATACTCCTGGACCAGGGACGTGAAAAAGCGATCTTTTCTATTTCAACCACCTGCGGGATGTCTTCCTCCCGCATCCGACGAATCTTATAATTCATAAT
>JAUNEM010000158.1 GCA_030525515.1 Eubacteriales bacterium | reverse complement strand
GAGAGTGTGGGCCATGGAGTGGGCGATGCCCAGTCCGACATTGGAATAAGCCATGTCCGTGATAAGACATGCCGTTGAGGACAAAACGATTGACAGCCATTGAATTACCTCCTTTGCTGGTTGTCCCAGATATTCAGACGCGGAATCATAAATATCTGTTTTGATAAAGCTTTTCATTGAAGTTGTCCCGCCGCAGGCACAAACTATAAGAATGATGGCGATCGAACCACTCTATGATCTATTATAAATGAATTGAGTTGTTTTATGTGGCGGTTTACCTATATTTAACATTTCGATAATTTTTGATTAAGTTATTTTTTGCCCGAGGTCCGGGGCCGTGCCGCCCCCCGGTAGAAAGGCGGAATGGCAATCGGGCAGAATAGCAATTTGAAAGGCAATCTGGAGGAAAGCAATCAGAGGGAAAGGTAATCCGGATCCGGCAATCCGCGCGGCAATCGGCATATGTTTTTTTAAAAAGGTTCTTGCCAAAATCATTTCGAGTCTATATAATAAAAAAGTCGCCTGCCGAAACGGCGGCGCAGTTTTGTTATGCTGGAATAGCGCAGTCGGTAGCGCAACTGATTCGTAATCAGTAGGTCGAGGGTTCGAGTCCCTTTTCCAGCTCTTTGGTGCGCGGATATGCATGACCGGAATGGGGGGAGCATGTCCGCGCATATTTTTTTAACAGCAGCAGACCACTTAAGGAGAAACATTATGGCACAGTTATGGGGCGGAAGGTTTACGAAACAGACCGACGCAGCCGTCAAGGCATTCAACGACTCGATCGGGTTTGACAAGCGCCTGTACCGGCAGGACATCCGGGGCAGTATGATACATGCCCGGATGCTTGGCAGGCAGGGAATCCTCTCAGAGGAGGACTGCCGCGCGATCGAAGAGGGGCTCACAGGCATTCTGTCCGATATTGAGAGCGGAAAACTCGAGATCACCTCTGAATATGAAGATATCCACAGTTTTGTAGAGGCGAATCTGATCGACAGGATCGGTGACGCAGGCAAGCGTCTTCACACAGGGCGCAGCCGCAACGACCAGGTCGCTCTGGATATGCGGCTGTACACCAGAGATGCCGCGGACGGGATCCGCCGGCAGATCCTGCATCTTTTGGAAACGATCCTGGAGATCATGGAGGCCAACACAGAAACTTTCATGCCGGGCTTCACCCATCTGCAGAAAGCACAGCCCACCACGCTTGCCCACCACCTGGGAGCCTATTTCGAAATGCTTCGCAGGGATTATACCAGAATTTCCGACTGCCGTGTCCGCATGAACGAGTGTCCTCTGGGCGCCGGCGCGCTGGCGGGGACCACCTATCCCCTGGACCGGGAATATGTCGCCAAAGAGCTGGGCTTTGACTGCGCGACCCGCAATTCCATGGACAGTGTTTCGGACCGCGATTATCTGCTGGAGTTTCTGTCGGATCTGTCGATCCTGATGATGCACCTGTCCCGCTTTTCCGAAGAACTGATCATCTGGAACTCCAACGAGTACCGCTTTGTGGAGATGGACGATGCCTTCTCCACCGGCTCCAGCATCATGCCTCAGAAAAAGAATCCGGATATCTGTGAACTCGTCCGGGGCAAGGTCGGAAGGGTCTACGGTGATCTGATGTCCCTGCTGACCGCCATGAAGGGGCTTCCCCTGGCATACAACAAGGATATGCAGGAGGACAAGGAACCCGCTTTTGACGCGATCGATACAGCCTCTGCCTGTATTCCCCTCTTTGCGGAGATGCTGCGCACCATCCGCTTCAATAAAAAGGCCATGGAGATAAGCGCCATGCGCGGCTTCACCAACGCGACCGACGCGGCTGACTACCTGGTCGGCAGGGGCGTTCCCTTCCGTGATGCCCACGGCATCATCGGACGTCTGGTCCTGCACTGCATCGACCAGGGGAAAGCCATCGAGGAGCTCTCTCTGGACGAACTCAGGACATTTTCCGATCGGTTCGACGAGGATGTGTTTGAGGCCATCTCCCTTCGCACGTGTGTAAACCGCAGGCTCACTGCCGGGGCTCCCGGCGAAAAGGCCATGGAGAAGGAGATCGCGGCTTCCCGCAGCTGGCTCGAGGCACAGGCCTGAGCATGCAGGAAGCTCCCGGCGTAAAGGCCATGGAGAAGGAAATCGCGGCTTCCCGCAGCCGGCCCGGGGCACAGGCCTGAGCATGCAGGAAGCTCCCGGCGTAAAGGCCATGGAGAAGGAAATCGCGGCTTCCCGCAGCCGGCCCGGGGCACAGGCCTGAGCATGCAGGAGTTTCCGGCTTTTTCAGACAGGCTGATTTAAGATATTATTTTTAACAGAAGCATTTAAGATAATATTTTCAAAAATAGTTTTTACCCAAATTGTTTTAATAATTTTTTATTTCTAAAGGAGACGTTTGAAATGAGTGAAAAATTACGCGTAGGTATCCTCGGCGGAACAGGTATGGTCGGACAGAGATTTATCTCCCTTCTGGATAATCACCCCTGGTTTGAAGTCACAACAATCGCGGCAAGCCCCCGCAGCGCGGGCAAGACCTATGGAGAGTGCGTGGAAGGCCGTTGGAAACTGGAAGTTCCCATGCCTGAATCTGTCAGAAATATTGTTGTCAAAAATGTAAAGGATGTCGAGGCTGTCGCTTCCGAAGTGGATTTCTGTTTCAGCGCTGTCGATATGTCCAAGGATGAGATCAAGGCGATCGAAGAGGAGTACGCAAAGACTGAGACTCCCATCGTTTCCAACAACAGCGCTCACCGCTGGACTCCCGACGTCCCCATGATCATCCCGGAGATCAACCCTGAACACACGGATGTCATCAAATTCCAGAAGCAGCGCCTGGGCACGACCCGCGGCTTTATCGCTGTCAAGCCCAACTGCTCTATCCAGAGCTACACTCCCGCGCTCGCAGCCTGGAAGGACTATGATCCCTGGCAGGCTCTCGTGTCCACCTATCAGGCAATCTCCGGCGCAGGCAAGACTTTCCGCGACTGGCCCGAGATGAACGGCAATATTATTCCCTATATCGGCGGCGAGGAAGAGAAGAGTGAGCGCGAGCCCCTCCGTGTCTTCGGTCATGTTGAAGACGGCGTGATCGTTCCCGCCAAGGGTCTGGTCATCACCAGCCAGTGCATCCGTGTTCCCGTTCTCTACGGCCACACAGCGACTGTGTTCGTGAATTTCCGCAAGAAAGCCTATAAGGAAGATCTCATTGAGAAGCTCCGCGAGTTTAAGGGGCTTCCCCAGGAGCTGGGTCTTCCCAGTGCTCCCGCCAACTTCATCCAGTATCTTGAGGATGACAACCGCCCTCAGGTTCAGCTCGATGTGAATTACGAGCGCGGCTTCGGCGTCTCGATCGGCAGACTCAGAGACGATGCCCTCTTTGATTACAAGTTCGTGGGTCTGTCCCACAACACCATCCGCGGCGCGGCGGGCGGCGGCGTCCTGTGTGCCGAGCTGCTCAAGGCAATGGGCTATATCAACAAGAAATAATTTCCGGTATTGACTGCAGAAAGCAGGAGGTCAACAGCACGAAAACAGTATTTATTGCGGAAAAGCCCAGCGTGGCGCGTTCCTTCGCGTCCGCACTGGGCAAAAACTTCCGCAGCGCGGACGGATATATGGAAAGCGGGGATACCATTGTCACCTGGTGCGTCGGGCACCTGGTGTCAATGTCTTATCCTGATGCCTATGACGCCTCCCTCAGGAAGTGGTCCATGGAGACGATTCCCTTCATTCCTGACAAATACAAATATCAGGTTATCGACAGCGTGAAAAAGCAGTTCGGTATTGTCAAACGGATCCTGACCGACCCCGAGGTGGATACAATCTATATCTGCACGGACTCGGGGCGCGAGGGAGAGTACATATACCGTCTGGTCGCATCGCAGGCCGGCGTCAGGGGCAAGAAAGAACTGCGGGTCTGGATCGACTCCCAGACTCAGGAGGAGATCCTGAGAGGGATCCGCGAAGCCAAACCGTCCTCAGCCTACGACAATCTCGGTGCTGCCGCCTATCTGCGGGCCCAGGAGGATTATCTCATGGGCATCAACTTTTCCCGCGCGCTCACCCTTCGCTACAGTGACGCGATGAGCCGGGCACTCGGGACAGACCACACCGTTATCGCGGTGGGACGCGTCATGACCTGTGTGCTGGGAATGGTGGTCCGGAGAGAGCGGGAGATCCGCTCCTTTGTGAAAACACCTTTTTTCCGCGTGCAGGCGGTGATCTCCCAGCAGGATCCGCAGGCATCCTTTACTGCCCAGTGGCAGGTCGATGAAAAAAGCATTTATTATGCTTCCCCCCGCCTGTACAAAGATACCGGCTTCTTGAAAAAGGAGGACGCCGAGCGCCTGATTCTGTATCTGGCAGGAAGAGAACTGCCCGGGGAAGCAGGCGCCGCCGGCACTGTTTCTGTTTCCCCTGAATCTTCATTCTCTGAGCTCTCATCCCCTGAATCCTTATCGGGCAGTCAGGCAGAGGCTTCAGGGACAGCCGGCACCGCTTCTGTCACCCCGGGATCCGGATCAGAGGATCAGACTGAGACGTCTCTCCCTGCCGGGCCAGGAGGGAAGTCCCCGGTTCCCGCCGGTCTCTTCAGGGAAGCTGCCGCAAGCCGGGCCCCCGCCGTGATTGAAAAGATCCAGCGCAAAAAGGAAAAGAAGAACCCACCCCTTCTCTACAACCTGGCAGAGCTTCAGAATGACTGCTCACGCTTTTTCAAGATCAGTCCGGACCAGACCCTGGCTGTTGCCCAGGAACTCTATGAGAAGAAGCTCACAACCTATCCCCGTACGGATGCCCGTGTTCTCACAACTGCGGTCGCCAAGGAAATCGGCAATAATCTGCGGGGTATTTCGACGATTCCTGTCTACCGGGACCTGCTCCTGCCTGTGCTGGAGAGCGGTTCCTGGAAGAAAATCGGAAAGACCAGGTACACGAATGACAAGGCTGTGACGGACCACTACGCCATCATTCCCACCGGTCAGGGACTCAAGGCCCTGCCTTCGCTCTCTAAACGTTCCCAGAATGTCTATGAGCTGATCGTCAGGCGTTTTATATCGATTTTTTATCCTCCCGCGGTCTACGACAGGATCACTGTCTCTATTCGTGTGCGCACTGAGCTGTTCACGGCTTCTCTGCGAACCTGTGTCGAGAGAGGATATCTGGACGCTCTGGAGTATTCTTTTTTCCGCAAAAAAGACAGCCCGGGCAGAATTTCTGACGGGAAGGAGCCGGACCCTTCAGAGAACGAAGCCGTTTCCGGCAGCTCCGGCGGTTCCGGCAGCCCCAATGATAACGGAGGCTCCGGTGATCCGGGGAACATGGCTCAGGGATCAGGAAACACAGGGGCGGAAAAGACCCAAAAAGCCGTCGCGGATGATAACAGTGAAGACGTCAGGATCCCTGAATTTCTCAAGACCGCCCGAAAGGGGACAAAAGTCCTGGCGGGTCCTTTTTCCATCAGGGAAGGAGAGACTGCGCCTCCCAAGCGCTATACCTCCGGAAGCATGATCCTGGCTATGGAAAATGCCGGCCAGCTGATCGAAGAGGAAGAACTGCGCGAACAGATCCGCGGCAGCGGAATCGGAACCAGCGCGACGAGGGCGGAGATCCTGAAAAAACTGTTCAACAACGATTATCTGCGGCTCAACAGCAAGACACAGGTCATTACCCCCTCGCAGACGGGAGAGATGATCTTTGATACCTGCAGCTGCGCACTGAAGCCCCTGCTGGATCCCCGTCTGACAGCCAGCTGGGAACTGGGACTGACCCAGGTCGCCGGCGGCACGGTCACCAGCGAGGAGTACACGCAGAAGCTCAACAGCTTCATCACCCGCAGGACCAACTATATCAAGGAGACGGATTTCCACGGAATCCTGGCGCAGCAGTACGCGCACGATGCCTCCCTGTATCCGGAAAAGGCTTCCTCAGGAGGCGGCAGACGTTCCGCTTCCGGCTCATCCGCAAAAGCCTCCTCAGGGAGCGGCAGACGTTCCGCTTCCGGCTCTGACGGCTCGACCGCAAAGGCCTCCCGGACCCGTTCGCCGGCAAAAAAGAAATAATCGTTGAAATCCGGTCAGAAGCCCCGAAATAATTCAGTCGGATTTCAGTTAAGAACAATAAT
>JAUNEM010000332.1 GCA_030525515.1 Eubacteriales bacterium | reverse complement strand
TGCAGGAAGTCCGTCCTCACTCCTTCGTCGTCAAGACACCTCAGGGTGAGATCGTCGAGATGCCTTTCGACTACGGCTTTATCTGCCTCGGCATGAGAGCAAACGCTCCCGTCCTTGCAGAGATGACTGCTTTGGCAGACAGTCTCCCCAACACCGAGCTGATCAACATCGGCGACTCCGTACGCGCGAGAAGGATCATCGACGGAACATGGGCAGGAAGACACCAGGTTCTTGCAACCCTCGAAAGAATGGGCTTCATCGACTGATCCGAATGACTTTACAGTACGTTCAGTGATATCATTTGAATGAGTTCAGAAAGGTCCCGCATCTCCTGCTCTTTCAAATAACTGCAGTTTATTGCTTCGTACATAAAAAGAACTACCGGATGAATGCCTGTCATTCATCCGGTTTTCTTTTGGGAGGAAACCAATATGCCCCTGGGTGTCATCGTCAACTCACTATCTATCGCCGTCGGCGGAATCATAGGTGCCTTTGCCGGAAATAAGCTGACAGACGATTTTAAGGAAAAAATCAATATGATCTTCGGCTGCTGCTCCATGGCCATGGGAATCAGTTCCATCGTTCTGATGGAAAACATGCCGGCGGTTGTCTTCTCCGTCATCATAGGAACGATCATCGGACTGTGTATCCATCTCGGCGAACTGATCAACAAGGCCGGCGGTCTGATGCGGAAGGCAGTCAGCAGATTCCTGTCAGGCGGGTCCGGGATCTCCGAAGAAGAATTCAACGCAACGCTGCTGACCGTAATTGTCCTCTTCTGCGCCAGCGGAACCGGAATCTACGGATCCCTGGCAGCGGGTATGAGCGGAGATCACAGCATTCTTTTCGCAAAGTCGATCCTGGATCTCTTTACAGCACTGATCTTTGCCTGCACTCTTGGCGCTGTTGTCAGTGCGATCGCAGTTCCGCAGTTCATCATCTTTTTCATTCTGTTCTCACTTGGGGGTGTGATCATTCCCCATACAACGCCCGCCATGATCAATGATTTCAAAGCGTGCGGAGGATTTTTGATGCTGGCCACCGGTTTTCGCATGATCAAGGTCAAGATGTTTCCCACAGCAGATATGCTGCCCGCCATGGTCCTGGTAATGCCTGTCAGCCTGTTCTGGGCCAGTGTCGTGATGCCCGCTGTCGCTTCTCTGGTCTGATTGAAAAAAGGCGCCTTCTGTGAGCTATACCATCACTATACTTCCATAAAAAATCCGGCCGGGTTTCCCCGGCCGGATTTTTTCTTTATGACATGGCCCCGTGTATACGGCCCCGTGTAATAAATTATTCTGCCTTACGGAGGACACGGGCCGGTCGGGGGGCAGAGGGCGGCGCGGCCGCCTCTACCCTATTTCCGCCTGTACTTGATGTACAGATAAATTCAGGACGCGGAACGAAGTGAGACTTCGTTCCGCGTCCGTCCTATATTGAATCCCTATTATATAAATTGAATCAATGTTTTACAGCGGGCTTTCTCCGAATACCTTCTTGTGCTGTGCAATGAGGTACAGAGTGCTCAGAGTTGCAA
>JAUNEM010000025.1 GCA_030525515.1 Eubacteriales bacterium | reverse complement strand
GTCATCGCAGTGTCCCGGGCAAGCCCGGACACTGTGATGCCGCTTGACAGCTTGTAATATGAATAAAAACAAGTTGCGATTGCTCCGCCGGCCTCACGCGGCCGCTCACGCAATCGCACCAAACACGACTCGCAAATCGCGCTGCCAGCTTCGCCTGGCAGCTGCTTTTTTGCTTCGTCCGTGTTTGGCTGTCAAATGTCATCGCAGTGTCCCGGGCAAGCCCGGACACTGTGATGCCGCTTGACAGCTTGTTTTTCAGAAATCAAACTTATCAAGGAACCAGGCGTCAAGCTGGTCGATCGGAACGCGGACCTGTTCCATGCTGTCGCGCATGCGGATGGTGACTGCCTTGTCTTCCGCGGACTCGAAATCGTAGGTCAGGCAGAAAGGTGTGCCGATCTCGTCCTGTCTGCGGTAGCGCTTGCCGATGTTGCCGCGGTCGTCGAACTCGCAGTTGTAACGTCTGCTGAGCTTCTTGTAGATTTCGAAAGCATCGTCCGAGAGTTTCTTGGAAAGGGGAAGGACACCGATCTTGACAGGAGCCAGCGCGGGATGGAAACGCATGACGGTTCGCTTGTCGCCGCCCTCGAGTTCTTCTTCATCGTACGCTGCGCACAGGAATGCCAGAGTGACGCGGTCCGCGCCCAGTGAAGGCTCGACGACATAAGGGATGTAGCGGATCTTCTTCTGATCGTCGAAATAGGTCAGGTCCTCACCGGAGGTGTTCTGATGCTGGGTCAGGTCGTAATCGGTTCTGTCCGCGATGCCCCACAGCTCGCCCCAGCCGAAGGGGAAGAGGAACTCGATGTCCGTGGTGGCCTTGGAATAGAAGGAAAGCTCCTCGGGATCGTGATCGCGCATGCGGGTCTCTTCGGGCTTGAGTCCCAGGGTCATGAGCCAGTTCCAGCAGAAATCCTTCCAGTATTTGAACCACTCGAGGTCGGTGTCGGGTTCGCAGAAGAACTCGAGCTCCATCTGCTCGAACTCGCGGGTACGGAAGGTGAAGTTTCCGGGTGTGATCTCGTTTCGGAAGGACTTACCGACCTGGCAGATGCCGAAGGGAATCTTCTTTCTGGAAGTTCTCTGGACATTCTTGAAGTTGACGAAAATACCCTGTGCGGTCTCGGGGCGCAGATATACGGTAGCGGAGGAATCCTCGGTAACGCCCTGGAAGGTCTTGAACATGAGGTTGAACTGACGGATATCGGTCCAGTGGAACTTGCCGCAGGAAGGGCAGGGAACTGCGAACTTGTTGATGAAGCTCATCATTTCGTCTGCTGTCCAGCCGTCGACGCTGCCGTCCAGAGTCATCTCCTTCTCTGCTGCATAGCTCTCGATCAGCTGGTCCGCACGATAACGGGAGCCGCAGGCCTTGCAGTCCATGAGCGGGTCGGAAAAGCTTGCCAGATGTCCGCTGGCGATCCAGGTCTTGGGATTCATGAGGATGGCGCAGTCCACGCCCACGTTTTCAGGGGTCTCGGTGACAAACTTCTGCCACCAGGCCTTTTTGACGTTGTTCTTGAGCTCAACGCCCAGATTGCCGTAATCCCATGTGTTGGCCAGGCCGCCGTAAATCTGGGAACCGGGATAAATGAATCCTCTGTTATTGCACAGGGCAACGATCTTTTCCATTGTCTTTTCCATACTCGCAGTAACTCCTTTGCTTTTTTTCTCAAAAATCCGCCGCGCGGACCCTCCCTGCGGGAAGTTGAGGCGCCGGATTATATGGCAAATATCCATTTTGGTGATCAAAAGATTTCCGGTCAGAAGACGGGAATGTCAAACCCGTCCGGCTTTTTGACTCTGATATCAAAAAAGAAAAACCACCGAACTATCATTATAGAGCAGGAAAGTGTGTTTTTCAACAATAATCCGCTAAAACTTCAAGCCCTGCCCACGCCGAATCAGAGCACAGCGACTCCTAAAACACTGGATAAAAATATTTTTAGCGCAATCCTGAACGCTGCAGAAAGCTTCCCGGAAATAAACAGCGCGCGAAAACTAGCTGGTCAGGACCCTGAGGATTTCCAGACTCTCGAAATCGTGGTTGAGGCTTCTCTTCATAGAGACCTGTGCGATGTGCTCCAGCTCCAGCAGGACAGAATCCTTCACCGCAAAGGTATAGAGTGTCCTGATCGGGGATGATACGATGTGGTCCACTGCCTGCAGGGCAGGCGCGGAAAAGCCGTCCGCCTGCAGGGGCGGCAGAAACTCTCCTTCGATCACCGTTGTGCGGATCTCGAAGACTGCCCGAACCAGGCGCCGCGGGATGCGGTCTGATTCCAAGGCTCGAAAGGACTGGAAGGTCAGAAGGAGAAGGGCTGACTCGTCATTGTTTTCCCGGGTGATATATTGAAGTACCTCGGCAAAATAGGAGGCGAAACAGGTCGCCTCCATATCGTTTCTCAGTTTTTCAAAAAAAGTCTGCAGCTTAGCCTCGACCAGCACGTTGGAATTCCTGCCCTCCCGGATCCGGTAGGTGCCGAAACAGAAAGGAAGGGACACAGCCATCAAGGAGCTTCCAGAGCGGCGGGCGCCGCGGGCGAAGCAGGCGATCTTCCCTCTCTCCCGGGTCAGCAGGACGACCCTGCGGTCATATTCCCCTACCGGCGTACTGGCCAGGACAAGCGCTGTGAGAACTGTCAGATCGTCATTCATAACCTGTACACTGCCTCTTAAACTCAGAGTTTCCTGTCGTCATAACCAAAGGACCTCATCTGGGTGTCGTCGTCCTTCCAGTCCCGGCGGACCTTGACCCAGAGTTTGAGGTTGACCTGGCACTGAAGCATGTTCTCGATGTCCCTGCGGGCATCTGTGCCGATCCTGCGCAGCATCTCACCGCCCTTGCCGATCACGATGCGCTTATGTCCCTCTCTCTCGCAGATGATGGATGCGTCTATATCACAGATGTCATCCCTGCCCTTGCGGGAACGCATCTTCATGGTTTCGATGGTCACGGCGATCCCGTGGGGGACTTCCTCCTGCAGCAGGCGCAGGGCCTTTTCACGGATGATCTCACCGGCAATCTCGCGCTCTGTCTGGGTCGTGACCATATCTTCATCGTAAAAAGGTTCTCCCACAGGCATCAGATCAAAGATGTCCTTCATCAGCTGGTCCACGCCGTCGCCTGTGCGGGCGCTCACCGGAATGATCTCATGGAAGACACCGAGATGGGCATATTCATCGATCACGGGAAGCAGCTCGGCTTTTTTGACCTTGTCGATCTTGTTGATCACGACAATGACCGGTGTTTTCACCTCTTTCAGGAGTTCGATAATGGCTTTGTCCTCATCGGAAAGCTTCTGGCGGGGTTCGACCAGCCAGAGGATCACATCCACTTCCCTGAGGGTGCCCTTGGCGGCTTTGACCATATAGGCCCCAAGCTTTGTGCGGCTCTGGTGGATGCCGGGGGTATCCAGAAAGACGATCTGACCCTCATCTCCTGTGTAGATCGTCCGGATCTTGGTGCGGGTCGTCTGCGGTTTATAGGAGGTGATCGCGATCTTCTGTCCGATCATGCGGTTCATCAGAGTCGATTTCCCCACGTTCGGCCGTCCTATAATGGTGGCAAATCCGGCTTTTTTGAGTCCGGTTTCTATATTATCTGACATATTTTCTGACATTCTTTTCCTCTCTGTTTGTGATATTCTGAGTAAGGCTTCAATCCGTAAAAATGTGTCTTTCATCCACCGTTCTCAGGCAGCGGTTGCCTCTGGTCACACAAGCTTTCGAATCTCTCCGAAGAGCTCCGCGTTCTCCCGGATTTTGGCATCACTGCCCACCACGCAGATTGCGGCGGCTGCCATAAGGGCATCCAGGTAATCCGCCATCCTGCGGATGTCTTCGGGCTTTGCGTCGAGCACCTGGTCTCTCTCCTTCTGAAGGCTTTCCTCTGTCAGTCCCATCAGGTAGGAGGACAGGCAGTACCTGCCGTAGATAAAAGGAGTCATCGGCTGGTCGAGGGCACTCACAGCGCCGATAATGTATTTGGTCATCGTGCGCTCATCGGCGTCAAAGCCCCGCAGGAAGTCCGCGGTCTCCTCGAAAATGCGGATGGTGCGGCGCAGATGGGGATCTCTGTAAGAGACCAGGAAGGCATAGCCGTCCCGGTTAAAGGCGCTCATGCAGCCGTAGGCGCCGCCCTCCACGCGGACTTTGCCCCAGAGGTATTCATATCCGAGCAGGACCCTGAGCACACGGAAAACTCCGTCTGCCTTCAGGCCGGCATCGGTAAAGCTGCCTGCGCGGCACACATACTGAACCTGTCCGGCAGTGATGAGGCCTTCGTTCTTCTTTTTCAGAGCCGGCATAAAGAGTTCCCCCGGAAAATCCATGGGAGGATTGAGCTCAGCAGCAAGTTCGTCGATCCCGGCCATGATCGCGGGAATATCTTCCTCGCAGGCTGTGCACTCAAAAGTCAGATTGTCCCTGCGGAAAATGGCTTTTGCCATTTCGCGAAGGTCATCACAGAGCTCGCCGGCCTTTTTGGGATCGGCCAGGTCCTTACATGTGCTGTCCAACATGTCATAGGCACTCAGTCCGGAAACCAGATCCATGATCGCGGCGGATTCTGAAATATAGGAGAGCGCCCTTTGCGCCGCGGTCGCGTGGCCTGCAGATGACATGCCCGCTCTCATTCCCGCGCGCTCCTCTTCGAGTACTTCCAGGATGCGGTCCGGCATCTTGTAATCAGTCGTCAGCAGGATCTCCCGGATCAGTTCAAAAGCGGGCTTCAGATTCTTGTGGAGGGCTTTTGTCGTGACCTCGAAAGTCATCCTGTAGCCTCTGCTCTCCGCGGGGTCTCCGAACCATTTGTAGCCGGAGACAATGCCGTTGAGGCCGCCGGTGGAAATATTGATCTCGTGTCCCAGCGAGTCATAGGAATGTTTTTCCGTATCCAGGACCGTGAACAGCGTCTTGAAAATTCCCAGCAGGCGGATGTATTTTTCCGGAAGGTTTCTGATATCGAACAGCAGCGTCATATAATCAATATGGTTGGTGGACTGAGGATGAGTGATCACTGTCACTCCGCCGCGCTGATCCACGATATTGAGGAGGGGAACCGTCTTTCTTGTCAGGTCTTCCCTCCTGAGCATGGGAATCTTCAGGATATCCTCTTCCGCGTCCGGGGTCTGCTGCCATTTGCGCAGAGCCTTGAAATCCTCGACGATCTTTTCTCTCTCCTCCCGGGTGAGGCTGTCCGCGTATTGTTTCAGGCGGCCGCGCATCTGCGCGTCCCTGCGGTCCGAAAGTCCCTGTACGGGTTCAAGAACGACCACGGCGCAGTGAGGATTGTCCAGCAGGTTCTCCCTGATGATCTTCTCAAAATATCCCTTGTCCGCCTCTTTCCTGAGCTCGTCGAACCAGTCCCCGATAGTGAGTCCGACGAAGGGCTTGTCATCGTCATAGAGCCAGGACTCCAGGGCGTTCAGGCCGTATACCAGTCCCCTGGAGTAGGATCCGAAATCAGCTTCCCTGTAACGGAATTCATAGCGGTTGATGCCGGCCTCCAGAGCGCGGCGGTCGAGGCCCTTGTCCGCGAGTTCTGTAAGGGTATCTCTGATGACCTTCACGAACTCATCCCTGCGCGAAGGATCTGTATATTTGGAAATGATGGAGTAACTGGGCTGACGGATCCCCGACTCAAAATACGCGTATACATCCTCGCCCAGACCTCTTTCACGCAGAGCCCTGCGCACCGGAGCTCCCTCCGCGTCGCACAGTACATAGGTGAGGATCTGGATCGCCATATTCAGACGGGCGTCCAGGCTGTCCGGCGCCACACAGACGTTCCAGGAGAGGAAGGACTTGCCGGCGGGATCTTCTTCGGGAAGGATAGAGTAGGAGCGTGTCGCCTCCACAGGGGCCGCGAAGGGGGGCTCGATCCCGATCGTGGAGTCGATTTCCAGGCGGTCAAAGTGTGAGAGATATTCCCTGTCGATCCACTCCAGCCTCTCCGCCATATCCAGATCTCCGTAGAGATAAATATAGCTGTTGGAGGGATGGTAATAACGTCTGTGGAAGTCCAGGTAAGCCTCATAGGTCAGGTCCGGAATGTCGACCGGATCTCCGCCGGACTCATAGGCATAGGTGGTGTGCGGGTAGAGCACGGAACTGATCTCCCTGCCCAGAATATCTTCCGCGTTTGAGAGGGCGCCCTTCATCTCATTGTAGACGACACCGTTGACCGTGATCTCGCCGTCGGCACTCTCCGCCTCATAATGCCAGCCCTCCTGGCGGAAAATATTCTGCTCCTTATATATATTGGGATAAAATACCGCGTCCATATAGACGTGCATCAGATTCTTAAAATCCTGCTCGTTGCAGCTTGCGACGGGATAGACTGTCTTATCCGGATAAGTCATCGCGTTCAGGAAGGTGTTGAGCGATCCCTTGGCCAGCTCGATAAAAGGATCCTTGATAGGAAACTCCTTTGAACCGCACAGAACAGTGTGCTCGATGATGTGGGCAACACCGGTGGAATCCTCCGGCGGTGTACGGAACGCGATATAAAACACCTTGTTGCTGTCGCTCTTGGGCAGAAGGGCTATCCGCGCCCCGGTTTTCCTGTGGCGAAGCAGCCAGCTGTCGCTGTCAAGATCGGGCAGAAACTCGTGAGAGACCACCTCATACGCAGACAGACTCCCGATTCCGGCATTTTCAGCGTCTGAAACTTTTTTTTCAAGGGTCGATTCCATAAATCCTGTATTTCTCCTTTTCCTGTTTGATCTCCCGGGATATTCCAGATACAAACATCATAGTATAATGTTATATCATCAAAAAAAGTATTTGTAAATCAGGCAGACCGGCCTGCCGCCTGCCGAAAAAAAGCGGTGGACCGGCGTGTACCGGTTCACCGCTTTCCATATGATTCACAATACCGGCCGCTGCCGCCGGGTCCGCATTTACAGTCCAGGATCCGGGATCCTGCTCAGGAAATCGAATTAACCTTCCGCAGACTCCTCACCCTCAGCAGCTCCTTCAGCAGCCTCTTCTTCAGCAGGAGCTTCCTCTTCCTCAGCCTTTTCCTCTTCTACGGCTTCTTCGTCGTCCTCATCATCAAAATAGTCGAAATCGTCGTCAAAATCATCGTCGAAATCGTCATCGTCGTAGTCATCATAGTAGTCAGGTGTGAGGAAACGATAGACACCATAGGCAATAAGAGCCACGATGACAACGCCTCCGATCAAAGCCAGACACCAGACCAGCTTGTTATCAGATTCCTTGTTTTTAGCTTTAACAGCATCGATCAGTTCCTGAAATTTCGCTTTGGTCACATCAATATACATCGTCTGCTCCTCCTGTTCTTGCAATCGCACTGCAGTAAATCTGCATAAGCATCTGTTCAATCACTACTACTATAACACTTGATGTTGTCTATTTCCACTAAAAAATGAAACGAAATACATTTGTTATTGGTCACATAGTTACAGCCTGTCTGAAACACGAGGCATTTTTCGCGACAATGCGAAGCTTTGTTTTTTTTCGCGAAAAACGCGGGTTCAACGGCGCGCGGCGCGCGCAAAGTGTATGGACAATGCTCCGCATTGTTAACGCCGCATGAAGTGTTTCATGTTCCCGTCCTTCGAGGGGGCGCGGCCAGCAACGTCCAGAGTGACAGTCTTCAGTGACAGAACAGGTACAATGTCCTGTTTGCGTGTTCCTTTTACAGGCAATCACAGTTTCTGCAGTTTTGCGAATCCCGCGTACATGACTTTCTGTCCGCAGTCGTCAAACCGGACAGTGACCTTATAATCTCTGGGAGTCTTTTCGAGAGCGCTGACGGTGCCGTCTCCATATCTGGCATGCCGCACCCGGTCTCCCACACCGTAATCCACCCCGGCGGAAATAGTCTGCCCCTTTTTCGTCCCGGCAGCCGTTCCGGCTTTTCCGGCAGAGGTCCTGGCTATGTAGGGCTTCCGGGCATCATCCGTGCGCGGTTTGGCATAAACGGCCCTGGGCCGTTTGTCGCTGCGTCCGGCAGAAGACGGAGACAGGGCAGACGGTGAAGAAAAGGAGGATGCGGGCGGTAAGGCGGATCTGTCCGGGGATGGAGCTTTTGCGTCCCTCCCCGCCCGGCCTGCTCCCTCAGCTGAGGACAGGCTCCCGGGTCTGCCGGGGGCGGAGCCTCTCAGGCCGGGAAGCTGGGAGATATCTTTGCCGAATCCCGGATTTTTTCCGAAATTGAAGAGACTGCTGTTCTGAAGACCTCCGGAGGAAGGTCGTCCGCCTCTGTAATCCCCGAAATCATATTCATCCGGATCATCGTATTCGTCAGACTCCCGGAATGAATAGCTGCGCCTGTGCCGTCCCGCTGATTCCTCATCCAGCAGTTCCTCCGGAATCTCCGCCAGAAAGCGGCTGACAGGATTATACTGCACTTCTCCCCTCAGCATCCGGGTGCGGGCACTGGTGAGAGTGAGATCCTCCATAGCCCGGGTGATCCCGACATAGGCCAGGCGGCGCTCTTCTTCGAGCGATTCTCCGGTGTAGTCCTGGATCGACTGATAACTGGGAAAGACATTGTCCTCCATGCCGGTGATATAGACATGGGGAAACTCCAGTCCTTTGGCGCTGTGCAGGGTCATGAGCAGGACCCTGTTGTCGCCTTCCTCGACGCTGTCAATATCCGCGACAAGGGCGACGTCCTCCAGAAATCCCGAGAGGGTGGCCTGCGTATCTTCTTCCTCCATGCGCTGTTCATAATCAGCCAGTTTCCCGATCAGTTCCTCGATATTGTTTTCGCGGTCCTCGGCATCTTCTTCACCCGAGGCGCGCAGAGCATCGATATAACCCGTGACCTGCAGAAGGTGACGGGAGAGCTCCACCAGGGTATGCGTGAGGGCATAGTCCCTGCACTCATGGATCATATCCGTGAACTCCCGGAGCTTGAGCCCCGCTCTTTTGACACCGGGAATCTGGTCTCCTTTTTCCATCACGGAAAACAGGCTGGCCTCCTCCTGCGCGGCATAGTCGGCAGCCCTGCTCAGTGTCGTCGCCCCGATTCCCCTTCTGGGAACGTTGATAATGCGGCGCACCGCCAGATCATCGCGTCCGTTATCGATCGTCTTGAGGTAGGCGATCACGTCCCTGATCTCCCGTCTGTCATAGAAATTGGTGCCGCCGACCACGTTGTAGGGGACAGATCCCAGAACAAGCCGTTCCTCCAGCAGACGGGACTGGGCATTTGTTCTGTATAAAACCGCAAAGCTGCTGTAGGTAAGGGAACTGTCCTCCCTGATTTTCGACCTGATATCCTCCACGACAAAAGAGGCCTCTTCCATGGCTGTGGAGAAGCTTCTCACGTGCACTTTGCCCCCTGCCCCGTGATCTGTCCACAGGCTTTTTTCCTTTCTGGTCCGGTTATTGCGGATCACAGAATTCGCGGCGTCCAGAATATTCTGGGTCGACCGGTAGTTCTGTTCCAGACGGACCACCATGGCCTCCGGATAGATTTTTTCAAAATCAAGGATATTCCGTATGTCAGCTCCCCGGAATTTGTAGATCGACTGGTCGTCGTCGCCGACGACGCAGAGGTTGTGGTGTGCCCCCGCCAGGAGACGGACCAGTTCAAACTGGGCTCCGTTTGTGTCCTGATACTCATCCACCATGATATAGCGGAAGCGCTGCTGATACATCTCCAGGACTTCGTCGTGGGAGTGGAACAGCTCAACCGTCAGCATGAGCAGATCATCAAAGTCAAGGGCATTGTTTTTGCGCAGCAGGCGCTGATATTCCTCGTATGCCATGCCAATCTGCTTTTTGCGGAAGCTGACACCGTCATTCTCCTCGCGGAACATGAGGGGCGTCAGCAGTTCGTTTTTCGCGGAGGAAATACAGGAGAGGATCTCCCTCTCCCGCAGGTCTTTCGTATTGATCCGCAGGGTCTTGCAGGCTTCTTTCATCAGTGTCTTCTGGTCGTCGGTATCATAGATCGCGAAGGAGGGTTCATACCCCAGCAGATCGATGTGACGGCGGAGGATCCGGACACACATGGAGTGGAAAGTGGAGATCCAGACTCCGTGTGAGCTGCCGCCGAGGATCTTGTCTACGCGGTCGCGCATTTCACCCGCAGCCTTGTTGGTGAAGGTGATCGCCAGTATATTCCAGGGATTGACCTCGCATTCGTCGATCAGATAGGCAATGCGGTGGGTGATCACGCGTGTCTTGCCGCTGCCTGCGCCGGCCAGGATCAGGACGGGGCCCTCGGTCTGGAAACACGCTTTCTGCTGCTCCCTGTTCAATGTTTCATATATGGACATATATAATTTCTTTCTCCGTGTCAGTTTTTTCTTCGGCGCGCAAGACTCGCGAGCGAGTCTTGAATGAATTGGCACAGGCTCAGACCGGATACTCATCCAGCAGCTTTTCGATCAGGAGCTTTCTCACATATACTTCCGCGCTGAGCCGGCAGATCAGAGAGAAATGCTGAAGGATCACACGGTCCTCCCGGTCAATTTCTTCAAATTCTTTCCCTGCCAGATTGATCTGTTCCATGATCTCCTCATGGATCTTGGGGAGCATTTCTTCTATGTCAGTCATGATCCTGTCGTAGAGCCGGGAAAATTCCATTCCGTCGGGACCTGTGCCGTCCCTGTCTTGCGCTGCTGCTCTTGTGTTCTGCGCCGCGTGCTGCTCGTCCTGCCCGCGTTTCCGGTCGGCGGCATCGCGTTTTCTGTCCGCATTCTCCCGGCGCTTTTCCGTCGCTTCGCGCTTTTTGTCCGCAAAAGCGCCCGGAGAGCAGTACTCAATGACAGGGGAAGTGATGGATCTGATGTCGTTGATGGAGAGAAAACTCTTCATATAGTAGATGATGATCAGCATCATCATCTGATCCCGGCTGTATTTCTTTTTTACCGGAGGCGGGAGGACCTTGTTCTTGACATAATTGTTGATCATGGTCTTGGTCAGAAATTTGTCTCCCTCCGGGTCGCGGGATATGGATTGCAGGCTGTCCTGAAGGAAAGTCGTCACCTGGTCCATGTAGAGGTCAATTCCGGGAATATCTGCCGCGCGGACATTCGGGAAGTTTTCAAAAATCTGTTCCAGAATTGCATATGCTTCGTCTGATCTGGTACTCATAGGAATTCTCCTCCCGTCCGGTCATCCGGCATTCAAGACCCGCTCGCCTGTACAGCAAAGTCGATCAGTGTTGGATACGTTATCTGCCCGCAGCTTCTTTCTCCAGTGCGGCAGTCTTTTTCATCTCCCTGGCATTGTCCAGGGCTGCGCGGGAAATTTCTCCCGCCCCCAGGAGTCTGGCAAGTTCCCGGTCGCTCTCTTCGGGCTGCAGTCTCCGGATATGGGTCGCAGTGCTGTCATCTCCGGCCTCTTTGGCGATGAGATAATGGCTGTCCTGCATGGCAGCGATCTGGGGCAGGTGGGTGATACAGAGGATCTGATGATCCTTGGCCAGCCTTCCCATGCGGCCGGAGACCTTCCAGGCGGTCTGTCCGCTTATACCGGTGTCGATCTCATCAAAAATAAAGGTGTAAATATCATCCTTGCCGGCGAAGACTGTCTTGAGAGCCAGCATGATCCTGGAGAGCTCGCCTCCGCTGGCGATCTGCTCGAGCGGCCGCAGAGGTTCTCCGGGATTCATGGAGATGTGCATGGACACATGGTCCCAGCCTTCCGGTCCCGGGTGATTTCTGTCGGGCTCCACTCTGATCGCGAATTCCACGCGCAGGAAGTTGAGCTCCAGGAGAGCCGCCTTCATCCCGGCGGCAAACTCATCCGCGGCTTTCTGCCTCTCGGCGGTCAGTTTTTCACACGCCTCTTCCAGCTTCGAGCGTTCGCACGCGATCTCCGAAGAGAGGGCGGATCTTCTCGCTTCATAGGCCTGCAGGAAGTCTATGCGGTCCCTGCGCTTTTCGAGCGCGTCCATGATTTCCCCGTATGTCCTGCCGTACTTGTCCTGGCAGCGCCGGATCACATCGAGACGGTCTTCAATCTCATTGAGACGTCCCGGATCATAAGACATACCTTCGACATAGTCGGCCAGACTGCGGTTGAAATCAGACAGCAGGTCATCGATTTCCGTCAGCTGCCCGTAGATGGAATCCAGGTCCTCATCGATCCCGGCGACCCGGGACAGTTCCCTGCAGGCGCGGCCCACCGATCCGGCGGCCCCGCCCTCCGAGGTCAGCTGATAGGCGCTTCCGGCGCACTCGCTGATCTTGCGAAAGCTCCCGAGGATCCTCTGCTCTTTTTCCAGTTCCTCTTCCTCCCCCTCTTTCAGGGAGGCCGCCTCGATCTCATCCGCCTCATAGGTGAGAAGGTCCATCTCCCTGAGCCGGGCGGACTCATCCATGTCATCCTTATCCCACTCGTCGGTGAGTTTTTTCCAGGCGCGGAAACTGTCCGCCGCCTGTGACAAAAGCGGGGTGATCACATCCCCGCCATACTCATCCAGCGTCTTTCTCTGGGCTTCCCTTCGAAGAAGCCGCTGATTTTCCCGCTGCCCGTATATATCGATCAGAAGTTCTCCGGCCTCCCTGAGCTGCTTCAAAGTCACAGTCTCTCCGCAGATGGAACAAATACTGCGCTGAGGGAGGATTTTCCGTTTGATGAGGATAATATTGTCCTCCTCCGGAAACAGGCCAGATTCCTCAAGTTTTTTCAACTGTACCTCGTTGTCCGCGCGGAAAGTCAGTTCGATCAGGGCATAGTCTGATCCGGTCCTGATGATGCTCTTGTCGGCGCGCGCGCCCAGTCCCAGGTTGACAGATCCGATAATGATCGACTTTCCCGCGCCGGTCTCTCCGGTGAGGATATTCAGGCCGTCCGTAAACACAACCTCTTCTTCTTCAATAAGAGCCAGATTTTTCACATGAAGGCTCAGTAACATAATTACCTCCGCAAAAATTCCTGTCTGAGCACCGGTTCCCTTTCATTCCATCGTGTTGACGATGCCCGCCCATTCAGGCGGTCCGGCACCATCAACAGGGTAGAGGCGGCCGCGCTGCCCTCTGCCCCCGTCCGGTCTGTTTCCGCCGCAAGGCAGACAATATATTACACGGACCGTGTCATGAACCGTGTCATAATAAAAGCAAAAAATAATACAGAACCATTATTTTTCACCCGGCCCGCGGTAGAAAAAAGGTCAGAAACAATCCGGTTTACTCAAATCCGTCCTGTTCTTTCTCTATAAGGGTTCGCCGATGCATACTGGTTAAAAAAAAGAATCCACGCCCAAGTCCGGCAGACAGGGCAGCTGCGCAGCTGCCCTGTCAGTATGGCGGCTGCTGCCCGGTAAGAAGGTCCGCAGCTGCCCGGTGAGCAAGGCGGCCGCTGCCGCTGGTCCTGCTGCTGCCCATCAGAAAAATGGGCAGATTCAAAGGCTTCAGCCTCCCCACAAATCCGCGTGCAGCCTCTTCATGGCCTCCTCGGCTGCCTCATTGGTCTTGAGGACAGCCATGATCGTGTCATCACCTGCGATACAGCCGACAATACCCGCTACAGAGAGGCTGTCGATCGCGGCGGCTGCCGCCATGGCCATGCCCGCGTCCGTCTTGATCACAAGAATATTCTGGGCATTGTCAAGCGAGCGCACAGAATCGCGCAGGACACGCAGCAGCCTGTCCTGTTCGAGATTACCCTGGGGCGTCGGAACCGCGTAAATATTTTTGCCGTCAGCCGTCTGACGTTTCATAAGTCTGAGCTTGCGGATATCCCGCGATACAGTCGCCTGCGTGATCTCAAATCCTCTTTTGCGCAATTCGCTCTGCAGCTCCTCCTGGGTAAATATTTCATTGTTCTGAACGATGTCTATGATCGCCTCATGCCTTTTATTTTTCATAGTATTCCATATAACCTGTGAACATCTGAAAGAATAAACCAGTCTGCAAGTTGTCGTTTTTTGTCAGATTTACACGGAAGTAAATTTTCTGTGCAGGGTCTCCAGGAAACTCTGCCTGCTGATTCTGATCAGACGGGTAGTATTCACGGAGCTGGAAATATTGATCCGGTCTCCGCTCTGGAGGGATACCCCTGCTGCCCCGTCAAAATAGCACTCCGCGGAGAGGGCTTTGCCGCTGCGGGGAGAAAGGATCTCGATCGTGACCCGGTCGCTCGATGAAAGCACGATACTCCTGTTGTTCAGGGTGTGCGGGCTGATCGGAGTCAGCAGGATCAGCCTGGCCTTGGGTTCCACAATAGGCCCGCCTGCGGACATATTGTAAGCTGTTGAACCGGTCGCTGTGGAAATGATCACGCCGTCGGCATTATAGCTGTTGAGGAACTTCCCGTCGACGTAGACATTGAACTGAAGGATCTGAAGACCGGTGCCCCGGGTGACGACAATATCGTTGAGAGCGTGGCCGCAGGTACCCGGATAGATACGTCCGGTCCTGTTGCTGACGCTCCCGTCCAGCATCATTCTGCTCTCAACCTCGTAATCTCCGTTGAGGATCCTCACCAGCGCCTGTTCCCAGTTCTGACTGTCGATCTCGGCGAGATAGCCCAGGTTTCCAAGGTTGATCCCCAGTATCGGAGTTCCCGTATCCGCGCCTATATGAGCGGCTTCGAGAACCGTTCCGTCCCCTCCGAGAACGAGCAGACAGTCCGTGGTGCTGTTCAGTTCCTTTCGCAGCCGGATCCTCTCCTCCTCCAGGTGGACGATATGGCAGGTCATTCCCTTATTATCCAGATAATCCCGGATTTTTCCGGAAAAAACCTGGTCCTGATCCTTAACCCTGTTGGCAATGATAAAAAATCGTTTAATACTCATATTTAAAAACTATGGCGTGGCGCCGAAAAAATGGATCTCACAGTGTCTCGTGGGATTTTCGCACGATCTCCCTGATCTCTTCAGGGGAAGGCAGGGCAGACCCGGCTTGTAAACTCCGGGAAGCTGTGTGTGACGGACAGCCTCCGGTCTGTTCTCCGTCCTGCGCCAGCCGGCGCAGATACATCAGATACTCGATGTTCCCCTCCGGGCCGCGGATCGGCGACCAGGAAAGTCCCTCCACAGAAAAGCCCGTCCTCCCCGCGATTTCCAGGCAGGACTCAATGACCTGCTCGTGTACCGCGGGATCCCTGACCACGCCCTTCTTACCGACTTTTTCTCTTCCCGCCTCAAACTGAGGCTTGATCAGACAAACCATCTCCCCGCCTTCGGGCAGGATCGCCGCTGCCGGGGGAAGTATCTTTGAGAGTGAAATAAAAGAGACGTCGACGCTGGCGAAGTCCGGCATGGCATCCGGATCCAGATCCCCGGGCGTCACATAGCGGAAGTTGGTCTTTTCCATACAGACCACCCGCGGGTCCTCCCGCAGTTTCCAGTCCAGCTGTCCGTATCCGACATCGATGGCATAGACCCTGGAAGCACCGTTCTGCAGCATGCAGTCGGTAAAGCCGCCTGTGGAGGCACCGATATCCATACACACCCTTCCCTTCAGGTCGATGGGAAAGCACTGCATGGCTTTTTCGAGCTTCAGCCCTCCGCGGCTGACATACCTGAGTCCCTGGCCGCGCACCTCCACGACTGCTTCCTCAGGAAATGCCGCCCCTGCCTTATCCTCTTTCTGATTATTTACATAGACTATGCCGGCCATGATGATGGCCTTTGCCTTCTCCCTCGAGGGAGCCAGTCCCCGCTCCGTCAAAAGGACATCCAGCCTCTTTTTCATCTGTCACTGCTCCGAAATCATATCTTCTGCTGCATCCTGATTCCTGCTGCTTTTAATTACTTTCTTCTGGAGACCAGCTTCAGGATCAGCTGGCGCAGGAACCCGTCCCCGGCGGACAGGCTGTCAAATTCCTCCAGGGCTCTCTCGCTCAGGGCGAGCACATCTGCAGAGGCCTTCTCCAGTCCGTACAAGGTAACGTAGGTGACCTTGCCCTCCTCTTCATCGCTTCCGACAGGTTTCCCCAGTTCGGCGCTGTCGCCGGTCACGTCCAGAATGTCGTCCTGGATCTGGAAAGCGACTCCGGTATCATGGGCGATCCTGTGAAGGCGCTGTATATCCTCTTCCGGTGCTCCCGCCAGAACCGCTCCGATCACAAATCCGCTGTCGATCAGGCAGGCCGTCTTGTGGCTGTGGATATATTCAAGCGTCTCGCCGGTGACCTGTTCCTGATTGTTCTCCGCCTCCAGGTCCGCGCACTGGCCGCCGATCATTCCGAAGATTCCCGCATTCCGCATGAGGATGGCAAGAGCCCTCACGACACGGGCTGTCTCTTCCGGGGTTTTCGCGGCTGAAAACGCAGCCGCCGCTGTCTCATAGGCGTAATTGAGAAGAGCGTCGCCTGCCAGGACCGCCATTCCTTCTCCGAAGACGATGTGTGTCGTCTTTCTCCCTCTTCTGTAGTCGTCGTCATCCATGGCGGGAAGATCATCATGCACAAGGGAATAAGTGTGGATCATCTCGATGGCAGCCATGAAGGGCTCTGCCAGCTCCCGCCTTCCGCCGTACATTTGACAGATTCGGCCGATCAGCAGGGGCCTGAGACGCTTTCCTCCGGCCATCACACTGTATCTCATCGCTTCCGCGATCGTGGATGTATATTGTTCGCCCTCAGGCATATTCTGAGGATCCGGAAGATACTTTCCGAGCACATATTCACAGTCCGACACGAGGTCATCCATTATTTGGGCAAACGACTTTTCATTCTCCATGATTCTTCCTCCCGGAGCGGGGCTGCACAGCCTCCGCATATACATTGGCGGCTTCCGCGATGTCCTGTATCTGCGAGTAGATGCGTGGCAGCCTCCTCATATACATTGGCGGCTTACAAATTCAAGACCCGCTGCTTCCTGCCGCATTAAGACCGGTACATGATCTGCATCAGGATTTCACACATGCGGGCCGGGATCAGATCCGGTTGTCTCCGGACAGACCTCCTTCGCCCCGCAGAATGCGCACCTTTTTCTCCACGCCGTCAATCTTTCCGTTACAGAATCTCACCAGACGGATCCCCTTTTCATAGCATGCAAAGGACTCCTCCAGAGAGATCCCGTCGGTCTCCATCCTCTTGACAAGGCGCTCCAGCTCCGCGAAAGCCTGCTCCACAGTCAGATCCGGATCCGGCTCCGCAAAGTCTAAGGATTCCGGACCGCCGGCCTCCCGGGGATCCGCGGCTCTGTCCCCGCTGCCCGGCCCGCCGTCAGCTTCCTCAGCGGGGAACCGGTCTGAAAAAGTGTCGCCGGTAAAAGGTCCCTCGACAGGCGGCCCGCCGAAAAGGCGTTCGTCAGGGAATGTTTCACCCGAAATACCTGTGCTGCTCTCTTCGTCAAAGTTCCCGGGAAACATCCCGTCCCCTTCGTCAAAGACATCTGGTTCTTCAAAGGACTTGTTGAAATTGGTTTCAGAATCCCTCATTTTTTCCTCCGGTCACACTTGTAGTCGCGGCCTTCTATTGGCAGACATAAATGAATAAACTGCAAATGAACAAAACCATGTACGGTGAAAATAATGTAAGATGAAAACTGCCTGTGATGTAAGCGGCTTGTGATGTAAGCAGCCCGCTGCCCGCTCAGTCAGGTATGACCTTCTGTGCCGTGGTCTCTACAAGTCCGTCCTTCAGTCGGACACGGAGAAGGTCTCCCTCCCGCACATCTTTTACCGAGCGCACAGCCTTTCCGCCGGAATCCGCCACAAATCCGTATCCTCCCGACAGTCTGGCAAGGGGGGAGAGATGGGCTAGAGACCCCGCGGAAAGCTCCAGCCTGTGGCGGCTGTCCGCCAGCGCCCTGTCCATGAGACGGTCCAGATGACCGCCGGCATCCGCCCGCCTTCTGGCCTTGGAGATGGCTTCCTGGATCAGATAATCCATTTTGTCATATTGCCGCGCCCCGGCACGGGAAGTCTCCAGTTTCCGCTGCATCAGCTGGTCGAGTCTGGTCCATGCCCCGTCCAGGGTCACTCTCTGGCCGCGGATGACCGCATCCGGCGAGAGATGGTGCAGCTCCCGCCCCAGCCTTTTCAGTTCATTCTGCCTGAGCAGAAGGGACCTCTGCATGGCGTCGTCCAGGCTCTTGCGAAACCCGTCCAGATCGCTGAAATACTGCCGCAGGTCAAAGACCGCAAGCTCCGCCGCCGCGGAGGGCGTCGGCGCCCTCAGATCCGCGACAAAATCCGTGATGACGACATCGGTCTCATGGCCCACTGCCGATATGACGGGCGTAGAGCAGTCAAAGACAGCCTCGGCCACCTTTTCCTCGTTAAAGGCCCAGAGATCCTCCAGGGATCCGCCGCCCCGCCCTATGATGATCACATCCACTCCCAGGGCGTCCAGGGTCCGGATCCCGCGCACTATGCTGTCCGGCGCGGCGTCCCCCTGCACGATCGCCGGATACAGAACGATCGAGATATAGGGATTTCTCCGCTTTGAGATCTGGACGATGTCTCGCACCGCAGCCCCGGTGGACGCGGTCACAACTCCCAGAGTCCGGACATACCGGGGGATCGGCTGCTTGTAGCCGGCGTCGAACATTCCCTGTTCCAGGAGCTTTTTTTTGAGCATCTCAAACCGCTCCGCCAGTTCTCCGACTCCGTCCCGCACGATCCGCGAGGCATAGAGCTGATAAATACCGGTCCGCTCATAGACCTCGATCGAGCCGGTCACGACCACCTGGTCGCCGTTCTGCATAGGAAAAGAAAGCCCCCTTCGACGGCCCGCGAACATAACGCAGGACAACGTCCCGGAGGCATCCTTCAGCGTAAAATAAATATGACCTGAAGCATGATGATATTTGCAATTGCTCACTTCTCCGCGGACCTGCACACTGCGAAGCAGATAATCCTCCGAAAACATCCGGCGGATGTATGCATTGATACTGGAGACGGAAAAAACATTTCGCATATGCCCTGCCGATCAATCCTGTCAAACCTTCTGCTCACCCGGCCGCGACAGTTTATGTCACGGCTGTCCTTCCTTGTCCCCGGGCACGAATGATGCCAGAACACCGTTGACAAACTGCCCGGCGCCATCCTGGCCGTATTTCTTCGCGAGCTCGACCGCGTCGTTGATCACGATCCCGACCGGTGTCCCGGGGCTGTTCTGCAGTTCGTAAACCGTCATCCTGATCACCGCGAGTTCGACCTTGCCGATCCTTTCCGGCTTCCAGTTTTTGAGCCGGGAAGCGACCTGGGCGTCAATCTCCGGCATCCGGTCCATGATCGCGCAGAGCCTCTCCTCAATTTTACCGCGGTCCTCCCCGGAGACCGTGAGATCGCCCGCGTCAAAATAAAGCGGGAGCTGCTCGAGGAGTTCTTCTCTCGTGTTGAATTCCGCTCTGAAAAGGAGCTTGAAAACCTGTTCCTTAAATGCCTTCTGTTTCATAATCACCTGTCAGAAATTCTGATTGTCAGCATTCAGTCCGGAATCGAAATACCGGAAATATGAATGTTTACATCGATCACCACCAGCCCTGTCATCTCTTCGATGGCATTCTTGACGCGCTTCTGCACACGGCTGCTGGTCGTGGGAATGTTATAACCGTATTCGACAATAACAGAGAGATCCGCCTTGACGCCCTCTCTGGTCACATCAACCTTGACGCTTTTGGCGATCTTCTTCATGCCGCCCTTGCTGATCATCTCACGGGTGACATCTCCGGGCATGCATGCAACCCCCTCGACATCCAGGGCCGCGAATGCGGCGATCATCGCAACGACATCATCCGCAATCTTGACAGTCCCGATATCCGCTACTGTACTGCTCTGTTTTTCCTGTGCCATATGAACCTCCATCCCGGTCTTAACCCGCCGCGGCAGGGGAGCCGCGGCCGGCTGTCTTCGGCTGCAATTTTGTGCCTTAAGCCCAGCGGACCATTTACTTCTCATTGGACAGCCGGGAGACTGCCTCCCTGTGCTGTCAGACGCATTTATTGTAGCAGAATTCCCGATTTTTGCATAGGGCAAAACCAACCTTAATCACGCCTTAATCACAGCTGATCCGCTCAGTTCCTGGAGAAATTCTCCAGCTCCAGACCCTCGTTTCTGTCCAGCACCATACCCACAGACCAGGGGTTGATGAAGAGCAGGAGGGGATTTCCCTTCAGATCCTTGATCCTCTTCATGTCTGTCGTTCCAGTGATCTTCATGACATCAATATCCTTGTTCACGATCCAGCGGATATGTTCGTAAGGAAGGGTCTCCAGGATGATCTCGACGTTGTATTCGCTCTTGAGGCGGAATTTCAGCACGTCGAACTGAAGCATGCCGACGACACCGCAGATGATCTCCTCCATACCGGTGTTGTACTCCTGGAAGATCTGGATGGCGCCCTCCTGAGCGATCTGGGTGATTCCCTTGACAAACTGATCCCGCTTCATCGTGTCGACCTGGCGCACCCTGGCAAAGTGCTCGGGAGCGAATGTGGGAATGCCCTCATAGCGGAAATTCCTCCTGGGAAGACAGAAGGTGTCTCCGATCGAATAAAGACCGGGATCGAACACTCCGATGATATCGCCCGCGTAGGCCTCGTCCAGGATCTTGCGGTCGCTGGCCATCAGCTGCTGGGGCTGGGACAGCCTCTGCACGCGGCCGGACTGCACATGCCTGACATCCATGCCGATCTCATAGCGGCCGGAGCAGATGCGCATAAAGGCGATCCTGTCCCGGTGAGCCTTGTTCATGTTTGCCTGGATCTTGAACACAAAGGCGGAAAAACCTTCTTCGACAGGGTCGATGGGACCGGAGTCCGAATTTCTGGCCGAGGGAGGCAGGGCCATCTTCAGGAAATTCTGCAGGAAAATCTCCACGCCGAAGTTGTTCAGGGCGGAGCCGAAAAAGACAGGAGTCAGCATGCCGGCCCGGACCGCCTCAAGGTCAAAATCGGCACTGGCCCCGTCCAAAAGCTCCACTTCGCCGGAGAGGGTCTCATAGGGTTCCTCTCCGATCTCTGCCAGGATCTTTTCCTCGTCCGCCAGAGGAATGCGCTCCTGTTTTCCCTCTTTTGTTCCCTTTTCGGTGTCCGAATAGAGGATCACATCGCCGCTCTCACGCTCATACACACCGCGGAAAACCTTGCCCGAGCCGATCGGCCAGTTCATAGGGCAGGTATCGATTCCCAGATTCTTCTCAATATCATCGAGCAGGTCAAAGGTGTCCAGCGCGTCGCGGTCCATCTTATTGATGAATGTAAAAATAGGGATGTGGCGCATGGTGCAGACCTGGAAGAGCTTTCTGGTCTGCGCCTCGACGCCCTTGGAGGCATCGATGACCATGACCGCGGAGTCCGCCGCCATCAGGGTCCTGTATGTGTCCTCCGAGAAATCCTGGTGTCCTGGAGTGTCCAGGAGGTTTACACAGTAGCCGCCGTATTCAAACTGAAGCACACTGCTCGTGACCGAGATACCTCTCTGCTTCTCTATTTCCATCCAGTCGGAGACCGCATGTCTGGCGGTCGCTTTTCCCTTGACGCTTCCGGCCAGATTGATGGCGCCGCCGTACAGCAGAAATTTCTCTGTCAGTGTCGTTTTACCTGCGTCAGGATGTGAAATGATGGCAAATGTGCGCCGCCTTGCCACTTCGTCTTTGATCGAAGCCATATGTTCCTCACTTGCGTTGAAAAAATGATATGTGTCAACGCCACAAAGAGGCAGTTCCGCAGAGCTGCCTCTTTTCGACGTATTTCAGTTCCATGGCCGTGTGCCACGGACTATATGTGATGAAAGTCCTGTCCGGAGCTTACCTGCGCTTTCTGTCTCTTCCGCCGGCAGATTTCTGAGCGTCCTTGATGGAGAAGGAAAGTCTTCCCATGCGGTCTTTGCCCAGGCAGACCACGCGGACCTTGTCGCCAAGGGTCAGGACATCTTCGACATGCTCGATCCTGTGAGGAGCGATCTTGGAAATGTGGACCATGCCCTCCTTGCCGGGAGCGAACTCGATAAAGGCGCCGAACTCCTTGATACTGACAACCACACCGTCCAGGATCTGGCCTTCTTCAAATTCGGAAGTGATGATCTGGATCATGCGCTTGGCCTCGTCCATGCCCTTCTGCTCATTGCCGCAGATCGAGACGCTGCCGTCATCATTGATGTCGATCTGAACGCCCGTGCGCTTGATGATCTCGTTGATGGTCTTGCCGCGCTGGCCGACGACATCACCGATCTTCTCGGGATCGATCTGCATAAAGTCGATCTTGGGAGCATACTCGTTGACTGTCGGGCGGGGCTCGGCAATGGCGTCGTGCATAACGCCGTTCATGATGAACATTCTGGCTTCACGGCAGCGTGCGATGGCGCCCGTGACGATGTCCTTAGTCAGGCCGTGGATCTTGATGTCCATCTGGATGGCAGTGATGCCGTCCTTTGTTCCGGTCACCTTGAAGTCCATGTCGCCGAAGAAGTCTTCGAGACCCTGGATATCAGTGAGGAGGACGAAATCATCGTCGGTCTCGCCTGTGACCAGGCCGCAGCTGATGCCTGCGACGGGCTTCTTGATCGGGACGCCTGCTGCCATCAGGGCCATGCAGGACGCGCAGGTGGAAGCCATGGAGGTGGAACCGTTGGATTCGAAGGTCTCGGAGACCGCACGGA
>JAUNEM010000157.1 GCA_030525515.1 Eubacteriales bacterium | reverse complement strand
GTGGAAGCCATGGAGGTGGAACCGTTGGATTCGAAGGTCTCGGAGACCGCACGGATCGCATACGGGAACTCATCGATGGAGGGCAGGACGGGCATGAGAGCGCGCTCAGCCAGTGCGCCGTGTCCGATCTCGCGGCGGCCGGGGCCTCTGGAGACTCTGGTCTCACCTACGGAATAGGACGGGAAATTGTAGTGGTGGACATAGCGCTTCTCAGTGATGTTGGGGTCAAGGCCCTCAACGCGCTGTGCCTCGGAAAGGGGAGCCAGGGTGACAACGTCACAGATCTGGGTCTGTCCGCGGGTGAACATGGCGGAGCCGTGGACGCGGGGAATGATGTCGACCTCTGCTGCCAGGGGACGGATCTGGTCCAGGGCGCGGCCGTCGGGACGCTTGTGGTCCTTGAGGATCATCTTGCGGACGGTCTTCTTCTCATACTGGTAAACCGCCTCATCGAGGATGGCAAGCCACTCCTCTTTTTCGGCGAATGCTTCGCGGAGTTTTTCCTTGAAAACAGCGACATTGCCCTCGCGGGTCTGCTTGTCGTCTGTGAAGACAGCCTCTTCCATCTGTGCGGGAGGGACGATCTCCTTAATCGCCGCAAACAGCTCCTCGGGAACCGCGCAGCTCTCATATTCGCGCTTGGTCTTGCCGCACTCGGCGACGATCCCCTTGATCCACTCGATGATCTTCTTGTTCTGCTCATCAGCTATGTAGATGCAGCGGATCATTTCCTCATCGGGAATCTCGTTGGCGCCTGCCTCGATCATCATGATCTTGTCTTCTCTGGAAGCAACTGTCAGCTGAAGGTCACCCTTGTCCCACTGCTCCTGGCTGGGGTTGATAACGGGCTCACCGTCGACCATTCCGATCTGGGTCATGGCGACAGGGCCGTCAAAGGGAATGTCGGAGATAACAGTCGCGATCGCTGCGCCCAGCATGCCGACCAGCTCGGGTCTGCAGGCGGGATCAACGCTCATGACCAGGCACTCGAGAGTGACGTCATTGCGCATGTCCTTGGGGAACAGAGGGCGCATGGGACGGTCGATGACGCGGCTTGTGAGGATCGCGTTCTCGCTGGGCCTTCCCTCGCGCTTGTTGAAGCCGCCGGGCATCTTGCCGACAGCGTAAAATTTCTCGGAATACTCCACGCTCAGAGGGAAAAAGTCAATCCCGTCACGCGGTTTCTCGGATGCAGTAGCGGCGCAGAACACAGTCGTGTCGCCGTAGTGCATGAATGCGCAGCCGCCGGCCTGCTTGCCGACACGGCCGACATCGACGCTCAGTGTGCGTCCGCCGACTTCCATTGAAAAAGTCTTGTACATAATCTTCATTCTCCTTACACTTCTTCTCTTCTCTTCGTTCGAAAACCTGCTCTGAAAGACTTCCTATGCCCCGGCCTCCGCACTGCCGGCCCTCCTGATCCCTCACTGAGCAGAGAGGGTGGCTGAAGGCAGACACCGGACCGGACCCCCGGACAGGCCCCGGGCGCCCTGAAAGAATCAGCGTGTGAAAAACGGCAGGAACCGGATCGCCGGCTCCTGCCGCCCTTTACGCTTAAACAGGCATAAATGCATCTTCCCTGATGCTGTCATGCATCGGATTACTTCCTGATGCCGAGCCTCTTGATCAATGCACGGTACTCCTCGATGTCATTTCTCTTGACATAGTCGAGAAGGCCTCTGCGCTTACCAACCATTTTCTGAAGGCCGCGGCGTGAGTGGTGATCCTTGGGATGAACCTTGATGTGCTCGGTGAGTTCACGGATGCGCTCTGTCAGGACAGCGATCTGAACCTCGGGTGAACCGGTGTCGCCTTCCTTGCGGGCATATTCCTGCATGATAGCGGTTTTCTTTTCTTTGGAAATCATTTTTATTCCTCCTGTTATTTGTCATTCACCAGCAGCTGTGCGAAGGCCGGAGTGTCCGTTCGCAAAGCAGCGGCACATTGTATCTCGTCTGTGTGCGGATACACACGAACCACCGTATAGTAGCATATCTTTTCAAAAGTGTAAAGAGAAATCTGAAAAAAGAACTCTGAAAATCAGGATAAAAATCCGGACAAAAAACCGGACAAAATCTGAAGAAAGAAATCAGAACCGGAAATCAGAAATCCCTCTTACAGCTCCTGTACTCTGACATGCCCTTTTTCTGATCAAAAGGGGATTACCTGCAAAAAGGGAATTACCCGCAAAAGGCGCGGCAGGGACACAGACAGGCAGAAGGCCGTTCCTGCCCGGCTCAGATCCCGTGGTATTCCCTTCCTGCCCGTATATCCTGCTCCATAGTCCTCTTGAGCTCATCCACAGAGCTGAATTTCATCTCGGGACGGCGGTGGGTCAAAAGCCGGACTGTCGCTGTCTCACCGTAGATATCTCCTTCAAAATCATAGAGATAAGTCTCCACGGTGACCCTTTTTTCCTCAGAGACAGTGGGCTTGACTCCTATATTGGTCATGCCGCAGTATTTGCGGTCTCCGATCAGGACATCCGAATAATAAACGCCGAAAGGCGGAAGGAGTTTGTCCTCGGGCGGTGTCTGGTTGAGGGTCGGGATCCCGATCCGTCTGCCCAGGGCTCTGCCGTGCACGATCGTCCCGCGGACCATATAAGGTTCTCCCAGATAACGGGCCGCGGTCGTGACCTCGCCGGTCTGGATCAGTCTGCGGATCAGGGTCGAACTGATGATATTGTCATCCATCACGACTTTCTCGATCTTTTTGGCCCGGAAACCGTATTCCGGAGCCATTTCCTCGAGAAGGGCGAAATTTCCGCTCCCGTGATTGCCAAAGGACAGATCCGGTCCTGCCGCGATAAAGCGGGCGCGCAAGTGACTGCAAAGGAAGCGCTTGACAAAATCCCGTGAAGGTGTGGCGGCAGACTTGGCGTTAAAAGGGAATTCGACCAGGATGTCGATCCCCATTTTCTCGAAGATCTCCCTCTTCTCTTCTTTGGTCGTCAGCATCTTGGGAGAGCCGAATCCGAAAAATATCTCCGGATAAGGATCAAATGTAAAAACCGTGGCCAGAAGGCCTTTTTCCTTTTGATCCAGAAGCTCCTCCAACAGCCTGCGGTGGCCCAGATGGATGCCGTCAAATTTTCCGATCGAGACAGCCGTCTCTCCCGGGCTTACAAATTCGTTTGTATCTCTGATTATCTGCATAGCAATCCTGCTCTGATGAATTTTCCTGTGCTGTCTGTGTCACTGTTTCACCCATGAAGTTCTGCCTCACCCTTAAAGCCGTGAAGACATGGGGTCACTCCTGTGGAAGAAACATTTTGTATGCCTGATAACGGCCCCTGCCTTTCCGGTCCGGTCCGCTCCTGTACAGGCCGAAGAACCTTCCTTCTCTGTCATACATACGGATGACCTGCTCACGGGGGGCAATCCCCGGCAGGCTGCTCCGGGCTTCCTCTCCGCCGGAGGATTTACTGGCCGGGGAACCTGAGCTTCCGGTTCCGCCGTCATCCGGCAGACCCGTTCCGGCATCGTCCTGCCTGACGGCGCCTGCCGAAGGGCTGCCCAGCGGATCCTCGTCCGGCTTCAGGAAACGGATTTCCCTGACCGTGAGGACGTTGCCGTTTTTCAGAAGACGAAGTGCCTCATCTGTACATTCCGCCGCGGGCAGGTCGGCAAAAAAGCTGTCCACGGGCCGGATCAGCCCCGGAAGCTTCTCCGATTCTGTCTTTGCGATCCGCTCGACCTCATCCAGGGTCAGAGCTTCATCGAGCGTGAACTGTCCGACCCGGGTGCGCAGCAGGGACTGCATGGCGGCCCCCACCCCAAGGGCGTTTCCCAGATCCTCACACAGAGTCCGTATATAGGTCCCTTTGGAACATCTGACCCGCAGCCTGACAAGAGGAAGGTTTACCTCTTCAATCTGCAGCGAATAGATCGTGATACGCCTGGGTTTTCTCTCCACGGTAATACCCTTGCGCGCCATATCATAGAGGCGCTTCCCGTTCACTTTGACGGCGGAATACATGGGAGGTATCTGCTCGATCTCACCTGTAAAAGAGGAAGCAGCAGCCAGGATCTTTTCAAATACGATCCGGTCCTCTTCCTGTGTACCGCCGGAGATCGGCTTATCACTAAGCAGTTCCTCCGTACCGCCGGCGATCCGCTCATCACCAAGAAGATCCTCCGTACCGCCGGCGATCCGCTCATCCTTCAAAAGGATTTCCCTGATCCTGTCTTCCGGCACCTGAGAGAGAATCTCCCCGCTCATATCCTGTGTGTCGGTAAGGACACCCAGCCTCATGACGGCCAGATATTCTTTCTCCCGGTCCGCGATCAGCTCGCAGATCCGGGTCGCGTTTCCCAGGCACATGGGGAGCACGCCTTCGGCATCCGGATCAAGGGTTCCGGTATGGCCGATCTTTCTCATGCGCAGGATCCCGCGCAGACGGGCGACGGCGTCACTGGAAGTATAACCCTTTTCCTTATAGATTGTCAGCATTCCATGATGCATAAATCACCTTTTTATTCTTTATTGCGCAATACCCGGGTAAGGTTCTGCCGCTGTACACATCCCGGGCATGGCTGCACTTATCTCTGTTTATGATTCTGGCAGACTGCTGTCCCCGGCAGCCCTGAGCTGTTCTCCCGCCATTTCCACCATTTTGAGGATGGAGGTCGTGATATCCTGATCCGCGCCGACAGTGCAGCCGCTGGCGCGGACATGTCCGCCGCCGCCAAAGCTTTCGGCGATCACAGACACATCGACGATCCGGTTGGAGCGGAGGCTGACCCGCCACTCTCCTCCCTGGCGCTCATGGGCAAAGATCGAACAGTCCGCTCCGGTCGTAGAGACAAGCGCGCTGACGATTCCTTCTACGTCTTTTCCGACACCCCCCAGGGACTGGATGGCCAGGCGGTCCAGTTTGCTGACGATGCAGCGGCCTCCCAGACAGCTTTTGGATTTGGAGAGGGCCCTGCCCAGTATTTTCTGCTGTACCCAGGTCTTTTCAAAATAGACCTCGCGGACGATCGTTGGGAAGTCAAAGCCGAAGGTCATGAGAAATCCGGCGGTCTCCATGGTTTTGCGGGAAGTATTGGAAAAGCGGAAGCATCCTGTGTCCGTCACCATTCCCACATAGAGAGCCTGGGCGATCTGGGCATCGATCATGTCGCGGTCGATCACTTCGAAGACAAGCTCACAGGCACTGCTGGAGGCCGCGTTCACATAATTGATCATCGCGGAGCCGGGATTGCTGGCATGATGGTCTATGTTGATCGTTTTCACTGCTCTGTCAAACAAAGCCTCGGCACCGGATATACGGTCTTTTGCGGAATCCAGCACAATAAAGGCGTCGTAGCGGTCCACATCCGTCTGAAAACCTGAAATGATGGTATCTGTCGCGGGGATATTTCTGTAGAATTCCTCCCGCAGTGATTCCAGAAAGACGTCGACCCGAGTGCCGGGCATGGACTTCCTCAGGAAGAGAGCCAGCCCCAGACAGGATCCGGCACAGTCCCCGTCGGGGTTCTCATGTCCGCTGATTCCGATAGTGCGGCACCCTTTCAGTTCATCTAAAATCCGCATTTTCCTTTTTCCTTTCACAACAGACCATCATGACATCGTGACTGCGCCATTATAAAAAAGCACAAAAAATCATTCGGATCACTTCGGGCACTGCTTTTATTCGTTCTCCGGCTCCTCAGTTTCCTCAGCCTCCTCGTCCCCGCGCAGTTCCTCCGCGAGACGGTCGGCAGCCCTCACTTCATCGATACGGCGGCTCATTTCAACGCCGTAGGCGATCGAATCGTCCAGCAGGAATCTGAGCTGGGGTGTGTTGCGCAGGTTGACTCTGCGCGCGAGTTCACCGCGGATAAAGCCGGATGCGCTGTTGAGCCCTTCCATGGTATCCTTTTTCTTCTGCTCGTCTCCATAGACACTGACCCAGACCTTACAGGTCTTGAGATCCGGGGCCACCTCTACCTGCAGAACGCTGGTCATGGGGCTGACCCTGGGGTCCTTGATCCCGCCGCGTATGATCTCAGCCAGTACGCGGTGTACTTCATCGTTGATTTTTCTGTTTTTTACACTGTTTTTTCTCATATCTCTTCTATTGTTTTTCAATCAATTATCTTTTGACCCGACTGTCTTTTTAAAAATTGTCTTTTTCCAATCTTTTTTTCATGTAAATATTTCACAATCGATTGTTGTCCGGTCAATTGTTTTTTATCAATTGTTTCTTGATTAATTTTT
>JAUNEM010000156.1 GCA_030525515.1 Eubacteriales bacterium | reverse complement strand
GCTTAATTCAGGACCTGCTTAAATTCAAGACCGGCTTTAATCCGGGCCGGCTCAAATTAGAGAACATTAGACAATGAAAAGAGAACTACATCCTTTTTCCAGAGAAAAGCTTTTCCGTATGGTCTCTGTCGGCGTAGTCGATGAGCCCGTCAACCAGGCTTATGATGGGATCAGCACAGGAGCGCTGCTGCTCAATCTGGCGGCAAGTATCCTGCTCACTTTTGATAATATTACCGTCATTTATGGCGGGTTATTATTGGCGATTGAACATTCCACTGTAATGTTTTTCGCAGTTGATTACGTGTTCAGACTGATCACCGCCAATAATCTTTATCCTGAATCCAACGAGATAGATTCGCTGAGGCGCTATGTTTTTTCTATGGCCGGTATCATTGATCTGCTCTCGTTCCTTCCCTACTATCTGCCGGTCTTTTTCCCATCGGGGCTTGCGGTCTTCCGCATGTTCCGTGTGGTAAGGATCTTCAGGCTGTTCAGGATCAATGCATATTATGACTCGCTGAATGTGATCACGGAAGTCATTGCCAGCAAAAAGCAGCAGCTGCTTTCTTCAGTGTTCATCATTCTTACGCTCATGCTTGCTTCCAGCCTTTGTATGTACAGCCTGGAGCATGAGGCCCAGCCGGAGGTCTTCAAAAATGCTTTTTCCGGAATCTGGTGGTCCGCCTCAACGCTGCTGACTGTAGGGTACGGCGATATCTATCCGATCACCCCGATGGGGCGTATGTTCAGCATTATCATCACATTTCTGGGGGTCGGCATGGTCGCCATCCCTACAGGTATTATTTCCGCAGGATTTGTCGAGCAGTATTCCCATTTTAAGAGGGTGGGTGAATACGGCGTTGAGAAGGATATCCGGTTTGTCAGCTTTGCCATTAACCGGCACGATGTATGGGTCGGCAGAAGTGTCCGCAATCTGAATCTTCCGCAGGAATGTGTGATCGCTGCCATCCAAAGGGGAGGAAAGCTGGTTGTACCGGACGGAGATCTGGTGCTGATTGCGGGCGATGTGGTCATCCTGGGGGCGGAGCCCGCCGCAAATGAGATGCCCGTCACGATCAGTGAGATTACACTGGGCAAAAACCATCCCTGGAACGGAATGCAGATAGAAGATATTGATATTTCGAGACAGAGCGATTTTGTACTGATCAAACGAAATGATGAATTATTGCGTCCCCGCGAGGAACTCGCCCTGAAAGAGGGAGACAGAGCAATCCTTCTTTCCAGGGGAAAGGACAGGAAGTTGGAAAGGGAATACAATGCTTAAAGCCGTGATTTTCGATATGGACGGGACTCTGCTTGATTCCGAGATCATTCATTATATTGTGATCCATGAAATCCTGAAAAGGGAACTGGGGTATGATCAGTCCATGGAGGAGTATATGAAATACTGCGGGATCCCGGACCACCTGATGTGGCCCATGATTCTGGAGAGTCTGGATGCCTCCCACTATGGCCGGATGGCGGAGATGCTGGACCTTCCCCTGGAGGAAATCGTCAGTGAAACTGCTGACAGATGCCCGGGCGCGGATACAGGGGAGGCTGTTGACGGATGCCCGGGCGCGGATGCAGGGGAGGCTGCTGACGGATGCCCGGGTTCAGATACAGGGGAGGCGGACCGCGGATCCGAAAATGGATCGGACCGGAGGACTCAGCCGGTGCTGTCGAAGAAGGCAGTTGCCGACTTATCGGGGACCCTCGAGTTTTTGCACTGGCATGAGTACGATGAGTATATTGAAAAAAACGGTGTCAGGGGATTTCCCGGGGTCAGGGAGTGTCTGTCCGACCTGCGCATGCACAGGATCAGGCTGGCGGTTGCCACGGGCTCTCTGGAGCGAATCGTCCGGAAGAATCTGAAGCTTCTGGACATAGAGGATCTGATCGAAGAGATTGTAACATCTGAGGACTGCGAGAAGGGAAAACCGGACCCGGATATCTTTTTACTGGCGGCAGAGCGTCTGGGAGTCGAGCCGGGAGAATGTCTGGTAGTGGAGGATTCGCGGAACGGTCTGATTGCGGCGGAACGTGCCGGTATGAGCAGGGTGGGCTTCAACGGCGCGGAGATGACAACTGACATGGAAATTGCGCCTTTCGTTTTTTCCGATTACAGAGAGGTCAATCCGAATCGCTTTTATTTATGGCATATAAGGTCCCAAAAAGACTGAAGGCTTTGCAGTGCAAAGAGGCTGCCGGAACAGATGTTGCCATTACAAGGACTTTGCGCGGCAAAGTCCTTGCAGTGACACTGCAGCCGCGCATCCGGTGCGGAAGACTCGCGGGCGAGTCCTGAATAAGCGATCTTAAGATTTCAAACATATATATAATATAGACAGAACAGGGTAGAGGCGGCCCCGCCGCCCTCTCCCTCCGACCGGCTCGTGTCCGCCGACAGGCGGAAAAATTCCTTACACGAGCCGTGTCATAAGAAAAAGGCCGGCCCTTGGGGGACCGGCCTTTTTTCACGAAATCATTGGAAGCAATGTAGTGATTTAGTAGTAAAAAGTGTTGAAAGGATTGCTCAGCACAGAGGTGTCCAGGTTGTCGATCAGCTTCTGCTGGTCCGGGGTGAGGCTGTCATAATCGCCGGTGGGAATTGCCGAGAGGTCCAGCGGCTCCAGCCAGCAGCCATTCTTTTTCAGGAAGTCAATCGTGCGGCTGTAGGAGGGGTAGATGCTGTAGCTGACCGCGGGAATATCATCTCTTTTACTGTCTCTGGTAAGACTGATTCCGACGCTGCCGACCGGGCGGTTTTGCCTGGCGAAGCTGTAGGAATACTGCTCCAGGTCCTGTGTGTAGGCTTTGCGGAATTCCTCGTACATGGCCTCGTCCAGAAGGGGCCCGGACAGGTATTCGCTGCCGTTGGTGTAGTAGATCTCAATCTTAACGGATTCGCTCAGGGCCTTGCGCAGGTAATTGTCGTGATAGATGTTGACAGTGCCCTCGCGGTATTCTTCGGTTGCGGTCACGGTGTCCATCATGGAGGGAGCCACCGTCGACGGGATCAGAAACGCGCGGTAGATCTCTTTGCCGTTTTTCATCCTGTAGAGGACTTCAAAATTCCAGAAGGTGTTTTCGGTGCCGCCTTTGTCATCGGAGGTCTGTCCGGAGCCCGGGAAGCCGGATTTTGATTTTTGGAGTCTCGTGTATTTCTGTCCGTATTCCGCGATGGCCGTGACATCCTCAATATTAGTCAGGCGCATGTATCTGCGGGGAAAAGAATCATTGCCTTCGTAGTGGCCGTCATCGCTGACGTAAGCTGTATCGGTATTCATGCAGTACAGGGCGGCGTCCTGCACTTTTTCCGGATCCGGGACGAAGCGGTCAAATCCTGTCACGTCAAAGAGGAAGGCGAGGAAGATCAGTGTGACGATCGCCGCGGACGCCAGGATTTCAAGGGGTCTGCGGAACAGAGCGCGGAAATCGAGGTCGTAGATGATCTGCATGATGCAGGCGGTGATCACGGTAAAAAGGAGCATCCAGGCCAGATTAATGAAGAATGTATCTCTGACGAAGGAGATGAACAGTCCGAGCACAAGGCCGACGATCACGGACATGGCAATCCGGACGACAGTGCGCACCGGGCCGAAGACAACCGGGGTACCGGCATGCTCATTTTTGCGGACGCGGTAGCTCAGCCAGGCCAGGGCAAAATACAGCGCCGCGATTCCGATCAGGATCAGGGGCATTTTCAGATCAAACGCAGCGGAATTGTAATAGTGGGTGACCGGGTTGAGCAGGTTGGTGCTGATCAGTCCGCCGGAACTGCTCACGTAGGTTGTCAGGTATTCGCTGCTGTATCCGCCCAGGACTGCTCTGAAAATGGGCTCGTAGAGGATCAGGACCATGAAGGCCAGGCAGGCGACGATCACATTTCCGGTCAGCATGGCAGCCAGGACTCCCAGGCCGTATACTGCCAGAAACAGGGCGAAGACGCAGAGGGAATTCCACACGATTTCCGCCAGGACGGCGCGGGTCAGCGCGTGGAAGAAACCTGTGATGAGGAGGCCTGCCTCCAGAGTGATCACGTAGGAGAAAAAGAAATACAGGAAGCTGCTGAAGCAGATGTCCAGGAATCTTTTTCCGCGGGAGAGGGGCTGACTCTCATAAAAGTCCACCTTGCTGCGGCTGTCCATCCAGGAAAAGCCTTCGATGGCAAGGACGGCGGCAACAGGGACAAGGATCATCAGGACAGATGGATTCGCATATCCCAGCATGCTGTCGATCACTTCCCGGAGGCGGGCAGCCTGCTCTGCCGCGGACAGATGCTCTTCGATGGCATACTGGCCGGACATAGTCAGAGCCGTAGCGAGGCCGACAACATTGTAGAGCAGAAAACCCAGAAATGTGAGGGCGGCAGGCCAGAGCCTGCGCTTGAACAGTTGGCGCTGCCTTGCCAGGAAACCTGTATCATTTTTGTGAAAATATGCGCCGCCATTGTCTCCAAGGTCTCCGCCGGCCTGGCCGGTGGAAAATGCGCCTTCACTGCCTCCATTGTCTCCGCCGGCCTGGCCGGTGGAAAATGGGCCGCTGCTGTCTATAAAGTCTCCGCCGGCCTGATCGTTGGAAAAGGAGCCTTCATTGATGCCGGCATTCTTTTCGAAGCCGGAAAAGGCATCCGGATTTGTTTTTTTCTGAGTGTCAGCCGAGAATGATGTTCTTGATGTCATATCCAGCCACCTCCGTTTCACTGATAAAGATCTCCTCCAGCGTGAGAGGGAGAATTTCGAAAAAGACGGTATTGATTTTTTCAAAACGGGACAGGACCTCTTCGCGGGATGCCCGTACAGTCAGCATATGCAGACGGCCGCGCGCGCTGCTGTCAAGGATGTCCAGCCCGGCCAGAGCCGTTTCCGGATCGGTGCCTTCCGCGAAGACGCACTGGATTCGCTGCAGCCCCAGTTTCATGTCTTCCAGGTCGCGCGAGAGCAGCAGCCCGCCCTTGTGCAGAAGGCCGACGTGGTCGCAGATATCCTCCAGCTCCCTCAGGTTGTGGGAGGCGATCACGGGTGTCAGGTCCCTCTGCGACATGTAGTTGGCAAAGATGCTTTTGACGGCCTGCCGCATCACCGGGTCAAGCCCGTCAAAGGTCTCGTCGCACAGCAGGTACTGGGCCCCGGAGCAGATTCCGCAGAGGACGGCCAGCTGTTTCTTCATGCCCCGGGAATAGTTGCGGACGGGCCTTTTGGGATCCAGACTGAAATCCCCGAGCATTTTTTCGAAGAGAAAAGGGTTGAAGTACGGATAGACCGTTTTGTAATAGCTGCACATATCCGCGGCGTTTCCGTTGGGAAAGAAGTAGGGATCATCCGGGATGAAGAAAATCTGCTGCTTCACATCGGGACGGTTGTAGACCGGCTGTCCGTTCAGGGTGATTCGGCCGGAATCCTGGCGCAGGACACCGCTGATCATGCGCAGGAGAGTGCTCTTGCCGGCGCCGTTTGTGCCGACCAGCCCGAAGACCTGGCTGTCTTCAATGTTCAGGGAAACATCGCTTACGGCCGGATATTTCCCGAAGGATTTATTTATATTTTCAAGTTTGATCATGTGATTGATCTCCTGTGAATCTGTGAACCATAGTAAAATGACTGAGCTTCTGTGAATCTGTGAACCATAGTATAAAAAAGAATGAACGGAAGCGCTGTTTCATCTTTGCTGCTGTCGGGATCCCGTCCAGCCGCTCTCCTCGAGCAGCTCCGCGGGATCCAGTCCGACTTCTTCTGCCTCCCGCAGCAGGCCGGCCAGCTTTTCTTTTATTTCCTCCCGCTTCCGGGCGTGGAGTCCCGCCCCTCCGCTGACAAAGCTGCCCCTGCCCCGGACCGAATAGAGAAAGCCCTGGCGCTCCAGCTCTGTGTAGGCTCTCTGTACGGTGTTGGGGTTTGTGGAAAGCTCCATGGCCAGCTTGCGGACAGAGGGCATTTGCTCATCCGGAGACATGACGCCCTTCAGGATGAGCAGTTTGTAGCGCTCCATGATCTGCTCATAGATCGGACGTCCGTCCTGGTAATTGATGAAGTTCAAACAAGGCCTCCTCTCTCAAATTTTGTATTAACTGTATTAAGAATATTAGTACAGTTAATCGCGCCTGTCAATAGGCGATTTTTTGGATTGAAAAACGGGATTGTTCTCAAATCACATAGGTCCAGCCGTTATTTTCAGATCAAATCTCTTCTTAAATCAGCTCCAATGTTTTCGGATTAAATCTCTGTTTAAATCAGC
>JAUNEM010000155.1 GCA_030525515.1 Eubacteriales bacterium | reverse complement strand
ATGTCCGCAAATACCCGAGCGAGCTCGGTATTTGCGGACATTTTCCTCGCTGCTTCTTACATATTTAATCTGCGCATCATTTGAAGGCAGGATGTGTAGTTTTGGATAAATTCCTCGTGGAGAGGAAGGTGTGTAGTCTCTTTCTTTTCATCCGGGATTGTTGTCAGGGTATCCGGGGTATTGTCAGTCGGACCGGAGGCTGTTCCGCGGGCAGGAGATTTCTGATCAGGATCCGGGTCTGCGTTCCTTTTTTGCAGGAGCTCCTGCATGATTCCATTCCTGGCATAGAGGAGAATGCGGGATATTTCGGCAGTATCTATTTCGGTGAGGAAGGGAGGGCGCTGGGCTCCGGTCAGAAGTTCGCTGCGAAGAGCATACACAGCGCCTGCCAGATCTCCGGGAAGTTCGACCCCGGCGTCCTGTGCCTCCCCGTCCGCTTTGTAAAGGAAAAGCGGCATGCAGGGGTATTTGCGCAGGACTGCGGCGTCTGCTTTCATGAGGAGCCTGTGCATTTCGAAAAAGTCACATCCTGCCTTTCGCCGGGGTTCGCGAAGTTCGATCATCATGTATCGGGTGCTGTATTCATAGAGAAACTGGTAAACCCCTATTTTGCTTTTAAAATAATGGAAGAGCAGACCCTTGCTGATGGAAGCGGCGGAGACCATTTCATCAGTGCTGGCATGGCGGTAACCGTTTTCGGTGATAATCTTCAGGGCACCGTTGATAATGCGGTCCTGACGGTCTTTTTTAAGATCAAAAAAGCGTTCGTTCATTTTCTGCTCCCCTGTATTTGCCCGGACAGCACTGCCGAGAACTTCTGATAGACCGGACCGGGCAATACCTGCCGGTCAAAAAAATGCAATGTCAGCCGTCACTTTCCCCGAAACGCCGCAACAGTATAACAGATGCCGGAAAGCATGCGGGTATTTGAGACAACAGGATGATATCAGGAACGTCTGGCTGCCATTTTGGCGAGGAATTCTTCACCGTAGCCGTAATTTTCGACGACAAAATCGAGATCCTTGTCTCCGCGGCCGGAGAGGTTGACGAGAATGGATCCGGTGTCGCCTGTCCTTGCGACCTTGATCGCGTAGGCCAGGGCATGGGAGCTCTCGATCGCGGGGATGATTCCCTCATGCCTGGAGAGCAGGAAAAGAGCCTCGATCGCCTCTTCATCATCGATGGTAGTATATTTGACACGGTTCATCTGGTGCAGAAGAGCGTGCTCGGGACCGGCTGCCGGATAGTCGAGTCCGCTGGCGTTGGAATAGACGGGAGCGGGATCGCCCTTATCGTCTGCCAGCATGATGCTCTTGAAGCCGTGCATGATGCCCTCGGTTCCGTAGGAGATGGAGGCTGCGTTGTCGCCGAGTTTGGGACCGCGCCCAAGGGGTTCCACGCCGACAAGTTCGACCGGATCCGCCAGGAAAGGAGTGAACATGCCGATGGAGTTGGAGCCTCCGCCCACGCAGGCCGCTACCTGATCAGGGAGATGGCCGGTCTGGGCCTTGAACTGCTCCCTGGCCTCCTCGCCTATGCAGTACTGGAAGTCCCGTACCATCAGCGGGAAGGGATGGGGGCCGGCTGCAGTGCCTATGCAGTAGACCGCGTCCTTATATTCTTTGGAATAAGCCATAAATGCAGCATCGACAGCTTCTTTGAGAGTTTTGAGACCGAAACTGACCGGAACGACATTCGCGCCGAGCAGCTTCATCCTGGTGACATTGGGTGCCTGCTTGACGATATCGACTTCACCCATGTAGATGTCGCACTCCAGTCCGAAGTAGGCCGCGGCGGTCGCGAGCGCGACACCGTGCTGACCTGCGCCGGTCTCGGCGATCAGCTTTTTCTTGCCCATATATTTGGCCAGAAGACCTTCACCCATACAGTGGTTGAGTTTGTGGGCGCCGGTGTGGTTGAGATCCTCGCGCTTGAGATAAATCTGTGTCCTGCCCAGCAGATTGGAGAGATTCTGGCAGTGGTAGACGGGAGTGGGACGACCCTGGAAGTCCCTGCGGATGCGGCGCAGCTCTGCGATAAACTGAGCGGACTGCGCGATTGTGTTGTAGGCTTCCGCGTATTCGTTGAAGGCCTTGATCAGCTCCGGATCCTCCAGATAATTGCCGCCGTAATTGCCGAAATAACCCTTCTGGTCGGGGTATTCCTTGAGATAGTTATCAAAATCCCTGTACTTATTCATACTTGTTGTTGTGACCTCCTGTTCACAATTCTGAGAATTATTGCTGCAGGACGCGGTAACAGACAAAGATTGTTCACATGACAAAACCTGTACAGTCCTGATATTTCAAAATTATATCATATTTCCGGCACAGCACCCAGATAAATGTCTTTAAATAGGTAAGAAAAATAAATGAAAATAAATGCTGATACATAAGATATCAATTTTTGAGGTTTCTGTGCAATCAAGGAATTGATATGTTAGAATAATGTGTGGAGCATTGCGGGAGCGCCTGCGGCGCGCACCAATGCGTGTTTTAATCACACATAAACCACATAAACCAAAGCAGCGAGGAAAGCGGATGCAAATGCCGGACCCGCCGGGCTATATTAAATGACGAGGTTCTAAGTAATGAGTTTCAGAATAATTACTGATTCGGCCAGCGACATTCCTCAGGAGACCGCGGAAAAATGGGGTGTCATGGTCATGCCCATACACACCAGATTCGGGGAGGAGGAATATCTCGACGGAGTGACTCTGAAACCGGAGCAGTTTTTTGAAAAACTTGTAAAGACGGACGAGATTCCCCGCACTTCCCAGATCACTCCCTATGAGTTCGGGCAGGAGTTCCAGAAGGCAGTAGACGCAGGTGAGAGTGTGCTCTGCATCACTATGTCCGCCGGGGTCTCGGGAACCTATCATAGCGCCTGCACGGCCGCTGCGGAATACGGCAGCAGTGTGAGGGTCATCGACAGCCGCCAGTTCTGTATCTCCCTGTATGTCCTCATCCAGTACGCGTGTATCTGCCGTGACAAGGGGATGAGCATGGAGGAAACGGGGGACGCCATTGAGAAAGTCAAGGGACGGGTGCATGTGATTTCTGTTTTCGCGACATTGGAATACCTTAGGCTGGGAGGCAGAATCTCATCTGCAGCTGCTCTGGCGGGTAATCTCTTATCCATTAAGCCTGTGATCACAGTCAGGGACGGGGTTGTCGAGGTGATCTCACGTGCCCGCGGTACGAAAAAAGCCCTGAAGATGGCGGTTGACTTCATCCGTCAGGTCGGAGGAATCGATGAGAGCATGCCCCGCTGTCTGGGATTTACCGGTGCTTCAGAGGCTGTCATGACCTCATTTCTGTCGGATCATGCTGCTGCTTACAAGGATTATGTGTGCGGACTGACGATTGTACCGGTGGGAGCTACAGTCGGTACCTATGCGGGACCCGGGGCAGTGGCACTGGCCTTTTTTGACAACGGAGAGTGAAAAGCAGAAAACACTGATTATAGTGGAGGTCGGAAACGTGAGACGAATTGCATGTATGATAATCGCCTGCCTTCTGGCGGTTTCTCTGGCAGGCTGCGGAGGGGCGGATGAGAATATGGTGAAGACGCCCGCCGATATGAGAATGCAGCGAGGCAGAAACTACAGGGAAGTGATCGAGGATTTTGAGGATAAGGGCTTCACAAATATTAATACGGAAACAATTGAAGACCTGGAGTACGGCCATACTTTCAGAAACGGACATGTCGAGACGATCTCCGTGGGAGGAGATACGGATTACGATGCAGGCGTGCTGGTACCTTCCGATATAAAAGTAATCATCCGATATCACACCTATAATCCCGGCTCGATCGGGAAAGATGATGACATTGCCGATTCCCTTCAGAATTCCGTTGTACCTTCAGGGACACAGAACGGCGAAAACGCTCCGGTGAACGATACACAGGCCGGCGCGGGACAGGCAGACGGCGAGTCATCCGAAGAGGAGGCGCAGGACAGCGCCGGCCGGGCAGGCACTGATTCCGGAGAGTAAACCTGAATGAACAAAAAGACCGGGGCAGACCGGCTGCAGAATGTCTGAGGAGAGTGTCTGTGCAGGCCTGAACCGGGATTTCTGTGGAGATTTTCTATGACATTGATGAATAATAAGGAGCGTGTGGACTTCCTTCGCAGGGAGCACACGCTGGCGCGGGAGGAGATGAGGGTTCTTTTTGAGAGCATGACAGAGGAGGACGCACAATATCTCTATCAGAACGCCGCGGAAACAGCCCGGGAGATTTATGGCACAGAGGTATATCTCCGCGGGCTGATTGAATTTACCAATTATTGCAAAAATGACTGCTATTACTGCGGGATACGCCGCTCTAACAGGAGCGCTGAGCGCTATCGGCTGGGAGAAGACGTGATCCTCAACTGCTGCGACAACGGATACCGGCTTGGTTTCAGGACTTTCGTCCTGCAGGGAGGAGAGGATCCTTTTTTTACAGACGAGAAAATCTGTGCCCTCGTTTCAAAAATCAAGGAGAGACATCCGGACTGCGCAGTGACCCTCTCAATAGGTGAGAAGCCCAGGCAGAGCTATCAGGCCTATTTTGACGCGGGCGCCGACCGCTATCTGCTCCGCCACGAGACGATCAATCCCCGCCATTACCGGATGCTTCATCCCGTGGAGCTGACGATTGAAAACCGAAGGCGCTGTCTGGAGGACCTGCGGGATATAGGTTTCCAGGTCGGCTGCGGCATGATGGTCGGATGTCCCGGGCAGACCACGGATTTTTTGCTGGACGACCTGTATTTCATGAAGGAATTCCGGCCCCACATGATCGGGATCGGGCCTTTCATCCCGCACAGATGCACTCCCTTCCGGGATGAGAAACCGGGCACATTGACGGATACACTGCATCTGCTGGCAATCATCCGGCTGATGCACCCCCGTGTCCTGCTGCCTGCTACTACCGCACTCGGAACCATTCACCCGACCGGAAGAGAGCTGGGAATTCTGGCAGGCGCCAATGTCGTCATGCCCAACCTGTCACCGGCTGATGTGCGGGGCAAATACCTCCTTTATGACGGAAAAATATGTACCGGCGACGAAGCGGCGGAATGCCGCAGATGCATGGAACTTCGCATGGAGAAGATCGGTTATCACGTCGCGGTGTCCAGAGGAGATTCCAGAGTGTGATCTGAGGGAAACCCCGCGGCAGCCCGGGAGAGCAGCCCTGCGGCAGCTTAGAGAGCAGTACCGGGGCTGGACCCGGAGAGCAGCCCCGCGGCAGCCTGAGAGAGGAATTCCCCTGCAGAGTCCGCTCCCGGTTTTTTGGTCTGTCCATCCGGTTCCGGTATCCTTCATGAACTCTGTATTGACAAATACTTGAAAATTGATAATATTAAAAATACTTGTGTAAAATAAAACAGACTGTATTTCGCGCGAGAGGAGCGAAAAGCTGTTAGCGCCAGACCCCTGACGGGGTGACGAGGATTGGCAGTTATCGAAATATTCGGCGGATGCTGCCACGGCTTTCATGACGCTTTCCAGCTTTCATTTAACGGAGAGACTTAAGCGGCACGAGTTCAGTGAGTCGTCAGAGAGAAAACAAAAAGCGGAATCAAAACCGTAACAGAGGTTCTCTCATCACTGTATTTTGTAACATCTGGTTATGGATTTATAGAATCTGATCATCTGTATATCATTGCATTGACGCGCTTTGCGCAAAACACAAGTGTAAAAGGATACGCGCTGTTTTCCTGCTTCACACAGAGACATCGTGTGTCTTCTGTCTTGATATAGAGGATCATATCTGTATCGATTTTTTTCAGTGGCGAATATAGCCGCAGAAAGGAGATCAATATCATGCGAGTAGTTATTCAGGAAAATTACGATAAGATGAGCAAATGGGCAGCAAAGTATATCGCCGACAGGATCAACGCCCACAAAGAGGAGCGTCCTTTTGTTCTCGGTCTGGCTACCGGCAGCTCCCCCATCGGAGTCTATGAGGAACTGGTAAAGATGAACAAGGCCGGCGAAGTGTCCTTTGCCAATGTCGTAACTTTCAACATGGATGAATATGTAGGCCTTCCCCGCGAGCACGACCAGTCCTATTGGTACTTCATGCACCACTATCTCTTTGATCAGCTCGTAGATATGAAGCCCGAGAACATCAACATCCTCAACGGCATGGTTGATGATCTGGACGAAGAGTGCGCCAAGTATGAAGAGAAGATGGCTTCCTACGGCGGCGTCGACCTCTTCCTGGGCGGCATCGGCGTTGACGGCCACATCGCTTTCAACGAGCCTTACACCAGCCT
>JAUNEM010000154.1 GCA_030525515.1 Eubacteriales bacterium | reverse complement strand
AAGCCTGAAAAGCCGCAAACGCCCGACAACCCGGAAACGCCGGACAGGCCTGAGACGCAGGAAACTGTTGAAAAAGAAAAAACAGACAATGGGCGTGTTATCCGAAAAAAGATAACGACAGCCTCTCCGGAGACTGTCAGTGTTTCCGGATCGCCGAAGACAGGCGATGAGACCAACATATTGGTCCCGGCTGCGATCATGGTTCTTGCTGCCGCTGCTGCCGCTGTTCTCCTGGTCATAAGGCGCAGATGAGAAAAGCCCGGTGAGTGAAAAACAGATAAAAAAAGAAGATGAGACAGATGAAAAGAGGAAAGAAAACAGAACAAGTCAGCTGAGCAGACAGGCGATTCTGCCATCCCTTAAACAGCGGTATTGAGAGAAGAGCCTGAATACCTCCTTTTGCCCGCATAGAGGGGTGCGCCGAAAGCGCATTTCCCTTATGCGGGCATTTTTCTGTCCTTCCCAGGGCTGATCCGCCTGTTTATGTGCGTATATGTGCGAATGTTTTACCCATGAAAACAGAAAGAAGTGGTATACTAGATGGGTAGAGTGAAAAAAATGCTCGATAGCGTTTCTTTCACTCAGAGATTTATCAATTATGACATGAGGAAAACTATGGATAGAAATAATCGCAGCGGTCTGCCGGGACCGCGTCCCGATGGGAAAAGCTGCCGGCCCGGGGCATCGATTCCCGCGGGTATAACAACGGCGATCCTGGCAGGGGTACTGGTTCTGTCCGGATGCGGAGGACCCAAGGCAGGCACTGTATATGAGCCGTCGCGGCAGGAGGAAGACCTGAATATTGACATGACAGCTGTCGAGGCGGCGAGACTGGAAAGAGAGAATAAGGAGCTTCCGCAGGCTGAGATTACCGAGAGCGGATATACAGTCACAGAAATCGATGAGTCTGATGTCTATCCGCCGGTAAAGACGGATGACAACGGGAATGCGCTTCCTGCCTACCTGGTGAACTATGCGGTCCGGATTTCAAACAAGGGAAATGACAGAGCGATGATACGGCCTACAATCGTTGTCAGGGTGAATGACGCGAACGGGGAACGGATCAGCAAAAGCAGTAAGACATTCCGCACCTATATACTGCCTGACGAAGAAATCGCTGTTGCCGGGGATATGATTGTTCACGGAGCAGAACCTTCACAAATTACGTTTACGGCTGAGTGCGAGGACCCTGAAGTTTTTTATCCGACAGAGCAAGAACTGCGGATACCCGGAGGGGACAGCTACAGCGCCTCGGATGTGACGGTGGAAGTCCTTGAGGAATATGCGCAGAAGGCTCCTTCCGCAGGGAGAGAGAGCTCAGAAGGAATGTCCAAGGGATATTTCCGGCTGGGTGAACTTCCGGCTTTATCCGGAAGGATCAGCTGCAATTCCGGAGAAGACAGGGAAGCCTTTGTTACGATTTTGTTCAAGGACGGCGATGAGATTCTGGGAGGAGAGACAGGCAGAGTGATGATCCCTGCCGGAAAAGAGGCCTTCTATACGTTTTCCGCTCCGGGACCCATTCCCGAGGACACGGATCAGTACGAGGTCAGTGCTTTCTCCATAGCCAGGTTTTGACGAAGAACTGCACACAGAGATACCCGGTTTCCAAATGGAGGTATGAAGAATGGATATAGATAAAAAACCCCAGGGCAGACAGCGGAATGTGAGCGGCAAAGGAAGCGGACTGAATCGAAAAGGGAGCGGTCTCGGCACGGGACCGGTCGGAGATCAGAGCGGGTACAGCGGACGGGGCAGCGGAAACGGCGGCGGGGGGAGCAAAGTCACCCGAGGCGTCGGCCTGAGCCTCCCGGTGATCATCATCATGGTCCTGGTCTATATGTTCGGCGGAGGAAATCTTCTCGGCGGCGGGGGCGGCGGCAACGTAAGTTATGATTACGGCAGCTCCAACCAGAGCTCGCAGGGGAGCTTCGGCGGATATCTGGAAGACGGCACGACCGAATCCACACCCGGGGCTTCCTCGAACCAGGGTACAGTCGGAAGCTGGGCGGCTTCCAACAGCGGCGGAAACGCTGATACGGAAGTGGCCTCCTCAGCCAGAGAAAAGCGCACCGTGATCAAGGGAAACGGAAGTGATGTCGTTACGATCATGGTCTATCTGTGCGGCACGGACCTTGAGTCCAGAAGCAAGATGGCTACTTCCGACCTCCAGGAAATGGTATCCGCAAATATTTCCGACAATATCAATCTGATCGTTTATACCGGCGGATGCAGCCGCTGGAACAACAACGTGGTCAGCAGCAGGACAAACCAGATTTATCAGATCAAGCAGGGCGGACTCCTGCTTCTGGAGAAGAGCCTGGGCGAGAAGCCCATGACGGATCCGGAGACTCTGACTTATTTCATTAAGTACTGCAAGAAGAACTTCCCCGCCAACCGGAATGAACTGATTTTCTGGGACCACGGCGCAGGTTCTGTCAGCGGATACGGCTATGATGAAAAATTCAAATCCAGCGGTTCCATGAGCCTGGCCGGCATCAACAAGGCTCTGAAGAACGGCGGAGTGACTTTTGATTTCGTGGGCTTTGACGCCTGCCTGATGGCCACTACCGAGACCGCTCTGATGATGGACAGATACGCGGATTATCTGATCGCGTCGGAGGAGACGGAACCCGGGATCGGCTGGTACTATACCAACTGGCTGAATGCCCTCAGTAAGAACACGTCCATGCCCACCCTGGAGCTCGGCCAGCGCATCGTCGATGACTTTGTGGCGACCTGCGCCAAGAGGACTCCCGGCCAGGGCACGACCCTGTCGGTCACGGACCTCGCGGAGCTCTCGGCAACTGTGCCCGCCAAGCTGGAGGCTTTTTCCAGATCTGTCACAAAATCGATAGAGGACAAGGATTATTCAAGGATTTCCAGAGCCAGGAGCGGATCCCGCGAGTTCGCGAAATCCACCGGAATAGACCAGATAGATCTGGCACATTTCGCCGATAATATCGGAAGCAAGGAGGGCAGCGCCCTTGCCGAGGCAATCCGGGGCGCGGTCAAATATAACCGCACTTCACCGAGTATGACCAACTCAAACGGACTCTCGATCTATTTCCCTTATCGGAGTGTCAGAAATGTAGTCAAGGCAACGCAGGATTACAGTGAGATCGGTATGGATGAGGAATATGCCCATGCGATCCGTGCTTTTGCAAGCCTTGAGATCAGCGGACAGGCGGCATCAGGCGGCAGTACATACGGGTCTCCCATTCCTTCACTGTTCGGCACATTGCTCGGCGGGGCGCCTTCAGGCTCCTCTTCAGGCTATTCGGGCTATTCCGGAGGCACAGGAACTTCTCCCTACGGGTCGTCCGGCATCAATGAGGAACTGATCGGACAACTTCTCGGAAGCTTCCTGGGAGGAGACTACAGCTCGATCAGCGGACTGTCTTCGTCCAATGCCGGCTTCCTCACGGACAGGGCGCTCAGCGACGAGGATACGGTTCAGTATATCAACGACAACCACATCGATACTTCCGCCCTCTACTGGACTGAGAGTGATGACGGCAGCTATATCATGACTCTCCCCCGCAGCCAGTGGGAGCTTGTCCAGACCCTTGTGCTCAACCCCTTCTATGACGACGGAGAAGGCTTTATCGATCTCGGATACGACAATATCTATCAATTCGATGATGATGGCAATCTGGTGGCAGACGAGGGTAAATACTGGCTCGCGATCAACGGACAGGTCGTGCCCTATTACCATCTCGACAGTATTGAGGACGGAGACTACTGGAATATTTCCGGACGTGTCCCTGCCCTGCTCAACGGAGAACGCGTGGATCTGATCATTGTTTTTGACAATGATAATCCCTCCGGATATGTGGCAGGCGCCAGGACTGATTACCGGGATGAAGAGATCGAGGCGATCGCCAAGAACCTCACTGAGATCAAGGACGGAGATACTCTCGATTTCCTGTGCGATTTTTACTCTTATGAAGGCGAGTATCAGGACAGTTACGTTCTCGGAAACCGCATGACAGTGCGCGGAGACCTGAAGGTGACAGATGTGGAACTGCCTGAGGGCAGAGTGCGTCTGTGCTACAGACTGGATGATATTTACAATCAGTCCTACTGGACCGAGAGCATCGACCGCTGAGCCGGAATCAGGTGACCGGAGCAATCAGCAGCGAAGGATATGTGATAGATGATCAAAAAGGTGCTGCAGAGCACAAACAGGGTGCGCAGAAGAACGAAGTCCCCTGAAGCAGGCTGTTCCGGGGCGCAGAGACAGTATTCAGAAGGGGGATCCGGAAAATGGATTACCTTTGCTTCTTTTTGCACTACGGGACAGTTCAACAAACTGGGCAGGGGATATATAAGGCACTGCGGCCCCACGGCGGCAGTGAATGTAATCAGGACTCTGGACAACTATGTCCGCAATGAAAACAAAAACAGTCAGGGGAGCAGGACCGCAGTGGCCGGCGCTGGAAAAACAGAGAAATCTGCGGGAATGGATCCTGAGAAGCTTTTTTTGATGTGCGCTGAAATCGGAAGACGGACGCATATCTATTGGAATACAGAGATACTTGGCAGGTTCGGAGGAACTTCCAATGCTCTCACAAAAGTCTACCTGCGGGACTGCCTTCGGGCGGCGGGGAAGGCCGTCGTGAAGACAAGGATCCGGTTTCATGTATGGATCACTCCGGACGCAGTTGAAAAGGCCGTGTGCAGCGGCGCCATCGTATATCTTCAGGTATACAGGCATCCCAGGTACCAGAACCATCATATGCTCTGCTATGGATGCCGCCGGAATGAGGGGAAAAGGGAATTCCTGCTGGCGGATGGATGGTCGCCTTATCCGGTCTGGGTGGGGGACCGGGATCTGGGACGCGGTCATTATCTGACGATCAGATGCAGGTGAGAAAGCCCGTGTCACAAAAGGCCCCTCTGGAAAACCTGAAAAATACGTCAGAATACCGAAAAATACCGAAAAATGCCGGGAAAACGCAGGTGACAGGAAAACACCAGTCAATACCGGGAAAAACTAAAAGAACAAGAAAAAACCCTGAAGCCTGATGTCTCAGGTTTCAGGGTTTTAAGAGCTGGCAACGAGAATCGAACTCGTGACCTCCGCACTACCAATGCGACGCACTACCGACTGTGCTATGCCAGCATCTTGTTTGTTGCTGTTTTCGCAACAAATGAATATTACCATGTGTGACACGGTTCTGTCAACAACTTTCTTAAATAAATAATTGTCTATTTTGCGTAATAAATTGATTAGAATTAAGAGCACAATTGGAGAAATTATGATATATACGGAACTGACGAAAAAAGCGATCAATATCTGCTTCGAGGCACACAAGGAGCAGAAGGACCTGGGCAAAATGCCCTATGTGCATCATCCATTCCATCTGGCGGAGCAGATGAGAACGGAAAAGGAGATCTGCCTTGCTCTTCTTCACGACGTGGTCGAAGATACACCATGGACGCTCAAGGATCTCGAGGAGCAGGGATTTCCTGCGGATGTGGTGGAGGCGGTCGGCCTGATGACACATGCAAAAGAGATTCCTTATCTGGACTATGTAGAGGGCCTCAGAAGCAATCCTCTGGCATCAGCGGTAAAACTTGCGGACCTCCGGCACAACAGCACTGCAGGGCGTCTGAAGCGCTTTACAGAGAAGGATGCGGCAAGGCTTCGCAAATATCTGCGGGCTCAGGCAATCCTGACCGGAGGAGTGGCGGATACAGACAACATGTGCCTGCGGGTCCGTCATACTTTGAGAGAACAGAAGAAGGAGAGCACGGTTCTTGAAATCGTCTATGAACCTGACGGGAGAGTGCGGTGTTATCTGCTCAGGACGGTCAATGCCCCGGAGAGTGAAAAGACCGGGATAAGACCGGAAACTGCCGGGCAGGAAGGACATAAAACAGAATCCGCAGCTTCCGGGCAGGAAGGATACGAAACGGAATCCGCATCTGCCGGGCAGGAAGGACATAAAACAGAATCCGCAGCTCCGGGGATGGAGGAAGGGACCGGAAGGCAGGATGTTGAAGAGCGATCATTCCCGGACTTCAGCAGTCTGCTGGTCCATCTGGCTGGCAGGGGATTTTCTGTCACTGAAATGAACCGGCTGTTCCGGATGAACCCCTGAGCTGTCATGGTCTGTCACGGAGTAGAGGAATACATGGTCTGTCACGGAGTAAAGGAATAGATATTTGGCTGTAAAAAACAGCTCCCGTCATACGCGCCAGGCAGGGAGAGCATCCTGTGCCGTGGCCGCATGAGGGGAGCCTTTTTCTGGTCTGTGCAATTTTCAGGCTTTCCAGAGCAATGCCGGTTCCAGGTTTAGTTTCA
>JAUNEM010000024.1 GCA_030525515.1 Eubacteriales bacterium | reverse complement strand
AAAAACCAGCTAACTCATGACTGAAGTCACAAGAATGCGCTGGCTAGTCTTTCAATGGTACCTGCCGGAAAGGCGGTTTCACTTACCCGACCCTGAGAAACACAAAACGGATGTGAATAGGTGTCGATCCTGATTGGCCCGGTAAATGATGCGGGCCGTCAGGGCGCTTCCCATATCTCCGGGTCCGCAAGCACTTCATTGAAAGCCGGAACCAGCACCTTTTTCCTGGCAACACCGGGCCTGAAGATGTAGGAGGTACCGTCAAACCCGGCTTTGTCACTAAAAGCGGCTTCTACCGCTTTTGCCGCGGTCTCATCCGCGGGAACGAGATAAGTCACAGCCAGATCATCATGAAAGATGGAGATATTGGCAAATCCCACATCCATCTTCCTGGATTTGACGGCCCCGGGCAACAGTTTTTTCAGCCGTTCCGCCAGATCCTGCGCGGATTTCTCATCGTAAGCAAAGACTGTACCGATGCAGTATTTCACGCCTTCCGTCTCGTATTCTTTATAATCGCTGAAAAAGATCTCCTCGTCCGTCATCCCGCTATAGGAAATAGATGCCTTGTACATGTCATTGAAAAAGGAATTTATGTCCGTGACTCCTCCAAGTTCGGCGAGCGCCTTTAGAGCTTCCCTGTCCGCGTCGGTCGCAGAGGTTTTCAGATTTTGAGTATCCGAAAGAATCGATCCCATCATGGCGATGGCAGTTTTCCGGTCAGGCTGCAGACCGTAATTGCGGTAACGCATCCACACAATTGTGGCTGTTGAACCGAGGGGTCTGGCATCATAAATGAGCGGTCCCTTGGACACTACTGTTCCCGCATTATGGTGGTCTATAATGGCGACAATATTGGCGCCCGAAAGCCCGTCCGCCGACTGCATGACCTCGCTGTGATCCACCAGAACCATATTGCGCCCGGAGGCGTCCTTGAGAAGTTCGGGAGCCTCCAGATCCGCGGCCTCCAGGACATATTGCGTCTCCGGGTTTATTTTACCCAGCACAACGGGGTGGGCGTCATAGCCCAGCTGCCGCAGCAGCTCCGCAAATCCGATGGAGCTTCCGACGGTATCGGTATCCGGGCTCTTATGGCCGGTCACATAAATGGGTCCCTCAACATTTTTGAGACCTTCCAGGTCGCTTCGATGAAGCAGTATATTCAGGTCGCGTTCCTTCTTGTACTCAGCATCGGCCTCTTTTCTGCCCGTGTCATATCCGGATTTATACCTGTCGGATGCCTCCTGTCTGCCTGCTTCATATCCGGACATGTATTGAGCGGATGCTGTATTCCTGCCGGCGGTATATCCGCCCGCGCCGGCCGCGATCAATGCAGCTGCCATGATCAGAGCAATTAACAGTTTTTTTCTGTCCATGTTCATATCCCGCCTGCCTCCTGTCAGCAGTGAAGTTGTCTTCTGTATCTTTTAAGTGCATTTTTCATTCTGTATCTTATTCTACCTGTCTGCGCCTTTAATTTCCATTTTTACCATGCATTTTATCTTTTTTATCTATTTTGTTTCATTCAGGTTATTATTCTCGTGTTCTGAATTCTGTTCACACAATTTAAATAATTAAATAATAGTTTGTTCGAAAGAACAGTGTATAATGAACATTGTTTACGGCAGGGAGACTGCCGGGCACTGATTCTGAGCGGTCAGTGCCTGTTCAGGAATCTCTCCTGTTTCCGCAGTCTGCCGCAGCAATCAGGAACAATCAGGAAGAAACAAAAGAAATGATTTACAGCAATATGCAGTTTCATCATATGTTTGTAAACGGAGGTCATAATCACAGGTATGAATGCACAGCGCAGCACCATTTCAGAACAGGATTTCGTATTCTCACAGGAAGTGATAGGAAAACTGTCAAATTATTTTTCCAGGCGGGTAGTCGGACAGGAAGGTCTCAAATATTCCCTGATTGCCTCCATCATTGCTGACGGTCACGTCCTGATCGAGTCCGTCCCCGGTCTGGCTAAGACAACCGCGGCCAAGGCCATCGCGGACGCGGTCGACGGTCAGTTTTCACGTATACAGTGCACGCCCGATCTGCTGCCCAGCGATATCATCGGCACGCAAATCTATCACCAGCACACCGGCAAGTTCGAGACCATCTTCGGACCGGTATTCGCCAACTTTGTCCTTCTGGACGAGGTCAACCGCTCCAGCGCCAAGACCCAGAGTGCCATGCTCGAAGCCATGCAGGAGCGTCAGGTCACGATCGGCGGCACCACCTACCACATGCCGCAGGATATTTTCATCGTCATCGCGACCCAGAACCCGATTGAGCAGGAGGGAACCTATCCGCTTTCCGAGGCCCAGACTGACCGTTTTATGATCAAGGAGAGGATCACCTATCCTTCTGTCAACGATGAGATCGAGATCATGAACAGGATCGAGAGCGGCGCCATCGACACAAAGGAGCCGGCCGTACTCTCCATCCAGGATATAGACCGGGTGCAGAAAATTGCCGAATCCGTCTATGTCGATGCCGCTGTCAAGAAATATATCGCGGACATCGTGAACGCGACCAGAATGCCCGGCAAATACCTGGAACCCAGGTTCGCAAGGTATGTCCGGATCGGCGCAAGCCCCAGGGCAACAATCAATTTCCTAAAGATTGCCAAGGCTTCCGCCCTGATGCACGGCCGCACCTATGTCTCCCCGGATGACGTAAAGCAGCTCCGCCATCAGGTCCTCCGCCACAGGATCGGCCTCAATTACGCGGCCGTTGCGGACAATGTTCCTGTGGAGGCCCTGATCGACAAGATCGTGGGCGCTGTCCAGGCTCCGTAAAAGGGCGGGAACGAGTCCAAAGCCTTTGTGCACTTTGGAGAGAATCTTTGGAGAGGCACTTTGAAGCCCCCCTCGAAGAGGTTTTTTGAAGAGGCACTTTGAAGAGTTTTTTGGAAAAGACACTTTGAAGAGGCGGGCTTGCCATAATCACCACAGCCTTCAAACCACTGCTCCCTTTCGACCAGCCGCGAGATGAAAAAAAACAATGAATATTGATATTAACTTTGATTATCTTGACAGAGTGCGCAAAATCGCCACTCTTTATACAAAGCGCAAGACCTCGGATCTGCTCGACGGCGACTTCCATTCCCTGCAGCACGGCAGGAGTCTGGACTTCGATGATCTGCGGGAATACCACTATGGGGATGATGTCAATCTGATCGACTGGAAATCGTCTTCCAGAGTCGGGAAGACTCTGATCCGCCGTTATTTCGCGGACCGCAGGCACAACGTGCTGTTTGTCGGCGACACCGGCAGCAAGATGACAGGCGACACGCCCGCCGGTGAGTCCAAAGAGCAGATCGCCCTCATGGCCTTCGGTATAGCGGCTTATCTCGTGGACAAGCAGGGGGTATCCTATGCCCTCTCCTGCTGCGGGCAGGACGGCCACAAGCTGACCTCTTTCCTGTCGGGCCCCGGGCATCTGGAGGAAATGATCTACAGCTACAAGGAGGCAATCGAAAGCGGGGAACCCCCGCAGAGTTTCGCTGAAACTCTCTGGAAGACGGCATCCTCCTTCGCCCGCCATATGATCATGGTGATCATCACCGACGGCGAGGGGCTGGCCCAGCTGGATCCCGGCCTGATCAAGCGTCTCACTTATTACAACGACGTCTATATTTTCAGGATCGAAGACGCCATGCTGACCGCTGACAACGCATTTGATCTTGAGGAAGCCCGCTTCGCGGATCCTTTTCTCTCTATCAGCGACAGCCTTCGTCAGGAGGAGCTGCATATGAGGGAGCAGCTGGAACAGACCGCCGAAAGCAACCTGACGCCCAACCGGGTTTTTTTCAAAAATATATCAAAGGAAGAAGAAATCATCGACGCGCTGATCTGGCTGTTCGGAAGAAGGCGGGGAATTTTTTGAAGGATCCTGCAGGTCAGGCATGCCTTTGGAAACGAGGTATTTTTATGAAATACAGTGTCAATCTGGAAAATCCCTTCGCGTTTTCCAGCTACTGGTACGGGGTCGGAACAGCGCTGATCGTGATCGCGGTCGTGCTCTTTCTGATCACGCCGCGGATCCTGAATCGCTTTGAACGGAAGAATCTGGTCTCGCTCAGGCAGGGAGCTCTCACCAGGACCCGCAATAAATTTCTCAAAAAAATCGATGAGATCGAAGCGGCCTATAACAGCGGAAAGCTGGACACACGCGGTGTGTGTCAGCAGATGAGCATCGAGGTGCGCAGGTTCGTGCGGGCTGTCACCGGGTGGCCCACGGAGACCATGGTCTATCTGGAGCTGGTCAGACTGGACAGACCCGAGCTGGCGGAGCTTGTAAGGCAGTATTATGAACCGGAATTTGCGTATTACTCCGACGCGGACGCAAAAGCCGCGATCGAAAAAGGTAAGGAGCTTATCATAAAATGGGCGTAAATTATCGTTATCCCGGTACTCTGATCGTCGGGATGATCATAGTCGCCGCAGTCGTCCTGGCTGCGTTTGCGCTGAAACGAATGCACAAAAAAAGCAGGGGTCTGCGGGTCGCCAACACACGGCGCCTGAAATCCAATCCTCTCTACAACAGGGTGCTTGTCCAGGCCCGGATCTTCAGGATCGTTTCGACGGTGGGCATCATCCTCTCGCTGACCGCGGCGCTCTTTCTCACGGCCAGGCCTTTCCGTAGGGAATCCGTCAGGGATTCCGTGAACCGGAGGGACATTTTTTTGTGTATCGACCTGTCGTCTTCGAATTACAAAGGCGTTCAGGGGCTGGTGGATGAATTCCGGGAGACGGTTCAGGGACTTGAAGGAGACCGGATCGGGATCTCTCTCTTTAATACATCGAGTGTTCGCTACGTTCCGATGACGGACGATTATGAATTCGCGCTCGAGAGGCTGGAGGCTCTGTCCGGCTATCTCGCCGCCCAGGAAGAATTCATGACATCCTACGCGGAAAAATATGATTCCGTCTATGACATTCCGGATTCCGAACGTGACCGCTATGAGGAGCTGAACAAGACTCTGGCCTCCTTTGATTCGGGCATCACTGCAGGCTATGAGGTCAAGGGAACCTCGGCCATCGGCGAGGGCCTGGCCTCCTGTCTTTTCAGTTTTCCGGAACTGACCAAAGAGGACCGGACCAGGGCCATTATCTTCCTCACTGACAATCATGAGGAGCTGCTCGACGAAACCCTTGTGACCCTGCAGGAGGCTGCGCAGATGTGCGCCAATGACCGGGTCACTGTCTTCGGCATCTATCCCGGAGGCGGACAGGAATCCGGTCAGGAAAATGATGCAGCTCAGGCGGAAATGACGGAAATGAAGAATGCCGCGGAGCTGACCGGAGGGAAGTTTTACCGGGCGGGGGCATCTCTCACGGCTCAGGACATTCTGGCGGATATCAAGTCCCGGGAGCTTCAGAATACAAACACTGTGACGGCCACTCTCGACAGGGACACACCCTTCTTCTGGTTCTGTGTCCTGGCGGCGGGATTCCTGATCATAGCGGGATCCACCCTTTATTACGTGCTTCGCAGGGGCATCCGCAAGGGAATTTTCGCGCGCAAAGTCACTGCGGGGATCCTGCTCTTGGCCATCGCCGCGTGTGTGATCCTGGTCGGCATCCGCCCCATGTATATGAGTCCCTCCGCGGAGCTCATGACCAGCAATCTGGATGTGGCCTTTGTCGTCGACACTACGATCAGCATGTGGGCCGAGGATCACGGGGGCAGCACCAGGATGGACGGTGTCAAAAGAGATATTCTGTCCATCATGAACGCCCTGCCCGGCAGCAGCTTCTCTGTGATCCGCTTTGACAACGGGGCAGAGATCATGACTCCCTTCACACAGGATATCGAATCCATTTATGATATCCTGGCCGAGCTGGACATGCCGGCCTACACCACGGCACAGGGATCCTCCCTCAACACAGCCTATGAGGCGCTGCGGACAATGCTGGAGAATGCCGGCAAAAAGGGCAGGAACCGCCGCAGGATCGTATTCCTTTTCAGCGACGGTGAGACCACAGACGGATCCGAGCTGATGAGTTTCTCGGATCTGAGCCCCATCATCGACGAGGGCGCCGTCCTTGGATACGGCACCGCGGCCGGAGGCAGAATGTATTATCCGGGCAGGGGCTATGTGAAAGACAGTTCTACCGGGTCTGAGGCAGTATCCTGCATCGATGAGGATTCGCTGCGGCAGATCGCGGACGATCTCCACCTGGTCTACATCAACGAGACTGAAGCCCTGGGGGATCCCGACCAGCTCAATCTGTCCCTGGGGACCCGGCTGCACTCCATCCGCATGCTGAGCAGACGTGTCTCCTTTGCCGCAGGGGACAAGTCCGGTTATAACGAGACTTACTACTGGTTTTCCGGTTTCGCCCTTGTCCTGCTTCTGATCTGGACATCATTGACCGTCTTCCGGGGATGCGTGTCATGATTCATTTTGTTTCCCGGGAAGCGTGGCATGACCCATTCCTGCTTCCGGGGAAGCGTGGCATGATTCATTTTAAATGGAGGTTCCTGATCAATGGATCCTATTGTTAAAAAAAATAAGAAGATCTTCCGTGCGGTCCGCATCATCCTGAGTGTCATCTTCTTCCTCATTGCGATCGACGGCATCTTCATGTTTGCCAGAAGCGTTGTGAATACTGCCTTTCTCAGAAATTATGAAAAAGGCAGCTATTCGGAAATGCCCGAGAGATTTTTTCTCCATCTGAAATTCGGCGAGAACTATGTCGTCCCCTACAATCTGGGAAATGTGGCCTATCAATACGAAGATTACGATAAGGCGGTCACCTATTACAGGCAGGCGCTTGCCTCGGGGCCTCCGGAGCAGGAGGCCGAGTGCAAAGTCCGCGTAAATCTGGCTCTCTCCATGTGTCACACCATTGATTTTGACAAGCTGGACACTTCCGACGAGAAGGCTGTTTCAAAGGCCGTTTCCACTCTGCAGAAAGCACGTCTGGTCCTGACCGATCACGGCTGTGCCAGCGAGCCGGTGGGAAGTGACGACGGACATTTCAGGGACGCGGATCAGTTAAAGCACGACATAGACGACATGCTGAATAAGCTGCAGAATCCGCCCGAATCCGACCAAAACCAGGATCAGAAAGACCAGCAGGATCAGAATCAGGACCAGAAAAAGGACCAGTCTGACAGCAAAGATTCCCGCCAGGACCAGTCCACCGAGGAGCAGAGCCGCCAGCAGGAGCTCAAGGAACAGCTCCAGCAGCAGAAACAGGACCTCCGCAACGGATCTGATTCATCGGAAAACAACGGCTTCCACTACATCGAAGGCGGGGAATCCAAAGGATACGGAGATGGAACGCTATGGTGATCAAATATAGAAAAGCAATATCCGTCATTCTGGCTGTATTGAGCGCGATTGTCCTGACCACAGGCTGCGGCGGGACTGATCTGCCCTTTGATCTGCCGGAAACGATCGGAAAGGATGAAGAGACAGAAAAGATAATAGAGAAGGTTCTGGGCCAGAAATTCCTTGACCGCGGTGAGCAGACGGAAGGATCCGACATTGTCATGAACGCGCCGGATGTCTCCCCGGACGGCAGCCGCTACGATGAATGGAAGGGACTGACCTATTCCACGGACACTTCCTTTCCCTGCAGAACCTATTGGATGTGCAAGTACGATTCCTTTTTTTCGGACAGTAATTCCGTCGTCCAGGATCCCAAAAATATCGAAGACGGTGTGCTTGAAATCATTGATGCCAAAGCTGAGCCGATCGGCGGAGAAATGAAGCTGCGCTCGGGCGGATATGTGGATGTCACGATCGAGACGAGATGGACGGGAACCATGACCTACTATTCGCCGTTTAATTCCTCAGCCTATGTTTATTCCTTTGCCTGGGATGAGAATACGGCAATTCCTTTCGACGCCTATACAGGAACGGCGCTGCTCAACAGTGTTGACAGCGGGGAAAAGGACAACGATGAGATCAACATCGGAGAAGCGGTAAATACCGGAATGGTGGAATCCAGCGTCACCTGGCAGGGACGGACCTACCGGCTGTTCGCGAAAAAAGATGTGCGAAATGCCAGTTTTGCCGGCCAGACTTCCAGAAACGGCCCCCGCGGAACCTATGTCTCAACCCCCGGTGTTGTAGAGACAACACTGACTCTGAGGATGCCGGCGGATTACGACGGTATGGTACTGGCCATTGACAAAGATATCACCGATGAAAAAGAGCAGAGCATCGACCGCAACGGAAACTGGATCAAAAATACCGACTCCTACGCGGATGTTCTGACAAACGAATTCGGAGTCAGACAAAATCCGGACGACTACTATTTTGTCAAGGTTTCGGACCTGCTTGAAAAGTTTAAGGACAAGTAAGATCATATAAGGCTCTGGCGGCGGAGTTCTCCCGGGATTTTGCGCCCCGCATGCATGCCACGCGTGTGTGCCCCACATGCGTGTCCCCCGCCCAAAAGACACAGGTACCCTGCCTGCCGGTCAACGGACAATAAAAGAGAAAAGATAAAGATAAAGAAACGGGCCGGAATGACTGAGGGTCTCATACAATGAGAAACAGTCACTCCTGCCCGTTATTTTGAGCCGATCTGCAGTCAACTGCTTTTTTTCACAGTTTTCATAGAAAGCGCCCGGGACTTAAAGCTGATTCCACAGAAGGCGCCCGGGACATGCAGCTGTTTTCCGCAAAAGTGCCAGGAACTTGCAGCATATGAAAATGTACTGCAGTCCTTTTCCTATAAAACAGCAATGTAGACGATCACGAAAAGGATCGCGACAATACCGATGCAGGTCATCATCATAGCGAATGTATAGTTGGACATGAGAGGCTTTGCCGCTTCGGCAAACTCCGCCGCCATGACGCCCGCAACTCCCCCGCGCCTGGTATGTTTTTTTACACACCTTTCTCTCAGAACAGTTTTCCTCAGCAGCATGATGACTGCGTCGGTGCTCATTTCCAGGATCCGGAACACTGCGCTCCAGAGAATAAAGATGAACCTGGAGAGGGGGGCCAGAATTTTGTTCTCACCGAACACGGAGGCGACAGCCCCGCCGAGGCCGGGGAGCAGTCCGGTCAGCACCGGTCTGTAAATGAGGTCCTCGAGATCCAGTTTGTGAGGCCAGTAGTCTGCGTAGCGGCCATGCAGTCTCAGCAGCCCCCGCACAAGAAGCAGATAGACAAGTCCCCCTATGGTCAGAGAGATCAGGCCTCCTTTGAGATTTGTCAGGGTGAAGGCCTTAAAATGAAGGATATGGCTCTCTCCTGTCATCAAATATCCGAGCCGGGTGCTGACAAAAGGCTGTCCCAGCAGAATACAGAAAAGGGAAGATCCGACGATTGAGACCGTACTCATTGTGTTCATATAGGGGACGGGCCGGTCATAGACTGCCTGCAGTTCAGGATCACTGTTTTTTTCCACAAAAATACATACGAAGAGCTTGAGCATGTAGCAGAAGGTCAGTCCGCCGCTGAACAGGAAGACCCACTCCGCTGCTTTGAGCAGGGAGCTCATCTCGTGAATGTGGCCGATTCCCTCCACAATGCCTTCGTGGAGGAGGTTTTTGCTCATATAGCCGTTGAATAAGGGAACGCCGCTGATCCCCAGCGCGCCCAGGGCAAAGGCGAATTTCAGTCTTTTTTTCTTCCTGCCCCATCCCCGGATCTGGTCCAGGGTCAGGGTGTGCAGGTTCATGACCACCACGCCTGCCGCCATAAAAAGGGTCAGCTTGATCAGGGAGTGGTTGACCATATGCAGCATCAGACCGGGCAGAGCGACCGCGAAGCCCTCTTCGCTTCCACAAGCAGTGAGCAGGATCATCATCCCGACGCCGGTCAGAATAAAGCCGATCTGGGACATGGAGGAGCAGGCCAGAGTCCTCTTGAGGTTGATGGAAAAGACTCCGAGGACAGCTCCGACCACCATGGTGATCAGGCCTGCAGCGAGGACGATGAGTCCGAAGATCCTGTCCTCCACAAGCGCGTGAAGGGAGATCATCAGGATGCCGTAGATACCCACCTTGGTCAGAACGCCCGAGAGAAGGGCTGATGAGGGTGAGGGGGCCGCAGGGTGTGCCTTGGGAAGCCAGACATGCACAGGGTACATACCGGCCTTGGCGCCGAATCCCAGCAGGATACAGATGCCGGCAGCGCGGATCACAGTGCGGTCGGAACAGGCGTCCGCGGCAGCTTTCAGGTCCGCGAACGAGAGTGTTCCGGCTGTGTGATCCAGGAGGGCCAGACCCATGAAAAGCACCAGACCGCCGATCACAGCGATGAAGAGATAGGTGTATCCGGCTCTGATTGCTTCCCTTGTCTGCTCATGGATGACCCAGGTGAAGGAGGTGAAGGACAGAATTTCAAAGAAGATGAAAGCCGTCATCAAGTCCCCTGAGAGCATGACTCCCTCTGTGGCTCCCAGCGTCATGAGATGGAACAGCCACCAACGGTTCAGGCCTTCCTTCTCGTGCAGGAAGTATTCCGGGGCAAAAAGAGTGGTTCCCGCCCACATCAGGGCGGTGATCACCGCGTAAACGACCCTGAATCCGTCCGCCTGAAAGGACAGGCCGCTGACCAGGAATCCGCCCAGGCGCAGGCTGTATCCGCCGTGATACAGAACTGCCAGGAGGATAGTAAGCACAAGCTCCAGCACTGTAAACCCGATGGCGGACAGGTCGCGAAGCTTCTCATGCTTTCTTCCCAGGACATAGGATAGGACTGCCCCCGCAAAGGGGCTGAAAACCAGCCATAAAACCAGCATATTGATCACCTTGAAAAAACCTTGATTGGTGTATTACATAAACGTTGACCGGTGTATTACATAAACGTTGATTGAAATACTACATAAGTCCCTGCGCGATTCCGCCGATCAGCCCGGTCACCAGACCCGGACACAGGCCCAGAACGACGTTGACGACTGAGAAGAAACAGATCGGAATCAGCATGAACACATGGGCCTCATGAACTGTTTTGTCGTCGAAGAGACCTTTGTCCTCCATGGGGAAGAAAGCCCTGATGCTGATGGTCAGTGTATAGACCGCGCAGAGGAAGGCGGCAATCATCAGACCTGCCGAGCCGGCGACAGACATGGGCGATGCCTCCTCCAGGCCGGCCATTACGAGATGCAGTTTGGAGACGAAGCCGCAAAGGCCGGGAACACCGACCAGTGAGAGCGCGCTCAAAGTATAGAGGGCAAAGGTGAGGGGCATCTTGCGCCCGATCCCGTTCACTTCAAAGACATAGCTTTTTCCGGTCGCGTGCATGAAAGCTCCCGCGCACAGAAACAGTGTCATTTTGATCACGCTGTGGAACAGCATGTGCAGCAGACCGGCCTCCAGGCCCGCAGGTGTCATAAGCAGGATGCCGAAAAGCATATAGGACAGGTTGCTGATCGTTGAGCAGGCCAGCCTTCTCTTGAAATGCCGCTGTTTCACTGCCAGGACGGCTGCGTAGACCAGGGTGAATATGGCGAAAGCCTGGGCGATCTCCAGACAGCGGCTGCCCCTCAGAAATTGTGGCCCGTAAATATACCAGGCCAGACGTATCACGGCAAAAACGCCCGAGTTGACCACTGCCACAGCGTGCAGGAGGGCCGTCACCGGCGTCGGGGCAGCGGAAGCCGTGGGAAGCCAGTCGTGAAGGGGGAAGACGGCCGCCTTGACTCCGAATCCGAAAAAGCCGAACAGAAAAACGATCTGCATCAGGTTGAAGTCAAATGATCCCGTGAGATTTCCGCCGTAGAGGAAATTGCCTCCGCCGTTGTGAATACCTGTCATTACGACGGAGATAAATCCCAGTGACGCGCCTCCGATCGTGTAGGCTGCGTATTTGCGGGCGGCGTACATACTTTCATGGTCGGAATAAAAGGACACCAGCGGAATCGTTACCAGAGAGAGCATCTCGTAGAACACATAGAGGGTGGTCAGGTTGGCCGAAAAGGCGACGCCCAGGGTGATCCCGTAGGTCATGACATAGAAGGCAAAAAACTGACCGGTATCCTCATGTCCGGACATGTAGTCAAAGGCAAAGAGCATGACGAAGGGCCACATGACAGAAATCATCAGCGCAAACATTCTGGCCGGTCCGTCCGCCATCAGATCGATGGAAAAACCTCTGGTAAAGCTGTACAGCTGAATACTCTCCTGCCCTGTCCTGAGAAGGACGATCCACACCAGGAGGCTGGTGAGACATACAACCGCCATGGCGCAGCAGTTCCGTATTCTCCTGTCTGCCTTACTGACGCGGATCAGGATCAGTCCTCCCAGCAGCGGTACCAGAATGGGAAGAAGCAAAAATAAAGGGCTCAAAGCACTAATCCTCCTACGATTCCGGCGCCGAACAGGCCTGCCAGAAGTGCCGCGATACACAGAACGATCATGGCGCCATCCATGAGAACACCGGGTTCCGCAAACTCTTTTTCTTCGATTGTGTCTTCAGTCTCTTCTTCAAAGTCTTCTTCAGAATTTGCGCCCGGGAAGAAGGCATTGATCACCACAGGAAACAGGTAGCCGGCGGTCAGCAGGGCTGAGATCAGCAGCACCACAGGACCCAGAACGGCAAACAGTCCGGGGCCTCCCGAAAGGGCTGCGGAAGCGATCTTCCATTTGCTGGTAAAGCCGCCCATGGGGGGAATACCAACGAGGGACAAAGAGGCGATCATAAAACACCACATGGTCACCGGCAGCTGTCTGCCGATGCCCTTCAGCTCTTCGACGCGGTGGGCGTCCAGTGCAAAAATGAACACGCCCGCCGCCAGGAAGAGACAGCCCTTGGCACTCATATGGCTGATCAGCTGCAGAAGGCCTCCTTTGAGACCGTCCTCTGTCATCAGGGAGAGGGAAAACATGATATAGGAAATCTGGCTGATCGTGGAGTAGGCAAGCCTTTTTTTGACCACTTTTTCACGAAAAGCCATTGTGGAACCCATGAGAATGGTCAGGAGGGCAAGGCACATCCAGACCGTCTGGGCCCAGGTTCCCCTCAGCAGGTCAGTTCCGACACAGTAGTAGACCAGGCGGATGACCGCCACAATTCCTGCCTTGGCTATGATGCCCGAGAGCAGGGCGGACGCGGGGGCTGGAGCGATGGGGTGGGCCGTGGGAAGCCATCCGTGCATGGGGTACATGCCGGCCTTGGTCCCGAAGCCGATGATCCCCACAAGGACAATTGCAAGCAGAAGCTGCTCGTGTCCCGCGGTCATATTGCTGTCCAGGAAACCGCCGTAACGGAAGGTCACCTCTCCCGCGGCGCAGGTGTATACATAAAAGACAGCCAGAAGGCCCATCAGGGCACCGGCGATGGAATAAAACAGATATTTCAGTCCCGCTGCCACGGCATCTTTTGTCATCTCATGGAGGACCAGCGGCACTGAAGACAGGGTAGCCAGTTCAAAGGAGAAGTAGAGGCTCACCAGATCGGCGGACATGCACACAGCCATCATGGCGCCCAGCGAGATAAAATAGAAAGCAAAAAAGGTCTGCGGCCGCTCTTCATGCAGCATGTAAGTAAAGGCGTAGAAGCACACGGCAGTGTAGAGAATCAGGACCGCGGTCAGGGTAAATCTGCCGAAATCATCGATCCCGAAGGCGATCACAGCCTTGTCCGTGAAATGAAAAAGCTCTATGTACTGTCCGCGGATCATAGCCATTACGCCCAGCAGATCCGTCACGATTATGATCAGCGTGCAAACCAGCCGGTGAAGCTTTGTGTCATGAACCGGCAGCAGGCCGCTCAAGGTTCCGACAATCACCGGAAACAAAAAAGCAAGTAGCTGTATCATTTTTTATCTTCTCCTCATTTATCTAAACATTTTCTCATCCGAACATCCTCAGGCCTCTTTCGATCAGGTCGACCACGGCCCAGGAGAAAAGACCCAGGAAGAGGTTGACCGCCGCCAGGCACATCATGGGGATGTTGTAGCCCGGGCGGTGCATGGCCCTGACATCACCCTCCTTCACTGTTCCCTGGGGATCCGAGTAAATTCTGATCAGGGTCCTGATAAAGTACATGGCGTTGAGCAGGGAGCTCAGGGCAAGCGCCAGCATGACAGCGAGGAGCCTGATCGTACTGCCGGTCTCCACCGCCGCCAGGGCGAACTGGAGCTTGGAGGCAAATCCCGCGAAGAGTGGAATACCGATCATGGAAAAGGACCCGATCAGGAAAAACAGACCCGCATTCCTGTCCCTGAGGGCGCTCGCCTGCAGGTTATGGAAGATCAGGCTGGAGCCGGAAACTTCCGCCAGACGGGGCGTCGTCAGAAAGAGCATGGATTTGGTCACCGAGTGAGCCATGATATGGAAGATGGCCGCGGTGTAGCCGGCTGTACCTCCCATTCCGATTCCCATGAAAATATAGCCGATCTGGGCCGCCGAGGAAAATGCCACCATCCTGTTGATGTTGCCGGCCTGCATAGCCTGTATGGACCCGAAGACCATTCCCAGGATTCCCAGCACCAGAAGGATATTTTTGATGGGCATCAGGGCAAAGATCCTGATCCCGATTCCCCTGTAAAAGATCTTAATCAGCAGAAAAATGTAGGCCTTGGACACCAGAGAGGACAAAATGCTGGCCGAGGTGGGCGTCGCCCATCCATAGGTGTCCGGCATCCAGAAGTGGAAGGGGAACAGGCCGCCTTTGATGGAAAGGCCGATTGTCAGAATCCCGGTGCTGATCGTCAGAGCCATGAGCAGGCGTGGATTCCTGGCCATCTCCGCGATCGTCTCCTGCATGGGGACCATGAGCAGGTGCCCCGTCAGGTCGTAGAGAAGTACCAGTCCCAGAAGAAAGAGACCTGACCCCAGCAGGTTCATGATCATATAGCGCACCGCTGCAAGTGTCGTGCGCCCGATCTCGCGCACGATCAGGATGCCGCAGCTGGTCAGTGTCAGAATCTCCAGAAAAACATATCCGGAGAAAAGGTCGTTGGTCCAGATAATGGCCATCAGGGCTGCGGTCATCAGGTTCAGCAGGGCATAATAGAGGTTGACCTTGCTCTCATCAATGTCTGTGTGGACAAAACGATATCCCGCCAGCACGGACGCAGCCATGATCACCATGAAAAAAGAGGCCAGCATAGCTTCCAGGATACCCGCCCTGAGCTCATTGCCCCAGGGGGCGGAGAATTCACCCATGGAATACGTGAAGGACTGACCTGTGGTCACCGTGTACCACAGGATCGTTCCGCACACGAACAGAAGAAATATTTCATATAGAATAGTATAGTTCCTGGCTGTCTTTCCTTTCAGTACGAAACACAGCGATCCCGAAAACAGACTCAGGATGACGGTCAGCATCGGAAAATTTCTGATAAAGTCCAATTATCTGTCCTCCATACTGTGTTTTGAAAGAATATAGATCTCATCCAGGTTCAGAGTGTGATAGCGCTTGTAGAGCCTGACAGTCAGCGAAAGCATGATGGCTGTCACCGACACGGAGACCACGATTCCCGTCAGCACAAGGCCCGCCGGCACCGGATTGATATATCTCTCCGCGCTCGTCACGCCGTCCACGATGATCGGCGCTTTACGGCCCTCTATGTATCCCATCGAAGCAAGGAACAGGAAGGTTCCTGTATCCATGATGTTCATTCCGATCAGTTTTTTGATCAGGTTCTTCTGAAACAGCAGCATGGTAAAGCCGATACCGAACAGTATGACGGCTGCCGCCTCTTCATAATTGATAAACAGATTTTCAATCACCGCCGATACTCCCTCTCCAGAACAGGCTGAAAAATCCGAACATGGTGCACGCGACTACGAAGCCGACCGCGATGTCCAGCGGCAGGATCAGTCCGCCGCTGAGGATTGCCCCCGGAATCCCTTTGGGTATGTGGTTCTCCAGGTGGTTGGCTCCCATAAAAAATACGTACCCTTTTGCAAAGCAATAGAATGTCAGTGAAACGAAGGTGACGATCATGGACAGCTTCATGGTGAAAAAGCGGTCCACCTGGTCAAAGCCGAAAGCCGCCGAGAAGATGATCATGCCGGCCCCCATCACTGCGCCCCCCGAGAAACCGCCGCCGGGACCGTTCTGTCCGTTCAGCAGAATATAGATGCCGAAGAGAAAAATGCTGGGCAGAATGAACATGCCCACCTTGTGCATGATCATATCTTTTGACACCGGATAATAGGTATCATCGCCGATCAGGTAGTAGTCCTCATAGTGGGGATCCATGTTTTTTCTGTCTTTCCGCAGCAGGATCATGACGCAGAGAAGAGCTGTAAAAAGTACATGCGATTCACCCAGGGTATCAAAGGCCCTGTAATCCAGGATCATGCCCGCCACGACATTGACAGCTCCGGTCTCTTCAAGGCCTTTTTCCACATACCGTTCAGAAACTTCGAGAGTCCTGGGATTCTCCTGTCCATATCTTGGAAGAAGGGACACAGCGAAGAGAAGAACTCCGATCAGGGCTATGCAGCTGACGACTGCGACCGCCAGATAGATCGCATAGAAGCCTTTCTGCTCCGCATGGATCATGCTGCGGGAATAATTGCTGGAAGTCAGCCTGTCATGTGCCTCTTTGCGGTCGTGCTTGATTTCCTCATGGCTCTCATCCGGCTCGAGGCTGCCGTCCATGATGCCGGCCATCACATCATAGTCACCGTCGAGCCATCTGAAGAATTTTTTCTTCCACTCACTCAATATCATGGTCAAGCATCTCCCTGTTTTCTTTCATAGCCCCGGCAGGAGTGTCTCCTGTGTGATACATTCCCGTCTTTTCATCATGGATCTCTCCGGCATCGACAGCGCTGATCTTTTTCAGGGTCAGAAGAAACAGCGTTCCGCTGATGCCTGCGCCGACAGCCGCTTCCGTGATTGCCAGATCCGGAGATTCAAGTGTGATCCATACAATACACATAATGGAACTGTAGGACATAAAAATGATCACTGCCTGCAGCAGGTTCTGATTGATATTGACTGCTATGGCACAGATGATCAGAAGTAAGAGCAGCATGGCTCTGATCACAAACGACAGGGTCATATCATATCCTCTCTTTCCCGCGTTCAGCGTCTCTCCCTGCCTCCTCGCAGCCGGCCGGGCTTTTCTCTGCTGCGACGCGGATGTTTTCTCTCCCGGCTCCCTCACACCCGGCCGGGCTTTCCTCTGCTGCGACGCGGATGGTTTCTCTCCCGGCTTCTCCGGCATCCTGGCCGGATACGGCTTCCTGAGTGGATTCCGGGCTGTTTAAGCCCTCCGGAATGTCATCGTATCCGTCAAGTCCCTCTCTCTTAACATAAGAATATAGGTGGGGATTGGTGAAGTATTCCAACTGGGTCAGGAAATGCGAAGAAACCGGCGATGTGAATGCCATAAAGACCAGGATCATCAGCATCTTGATTTCCTGCATATGGAGTCCGTCTCCTATCAAGATGGACAAGGCCACCAGAAAAATTCCGAGCGTGTCGCCGATGCCCGCGGCATGTAAACGGTTCATGATAAAGCCGAATCGGTTGGCTCCCAATACAGCTGCCGTGAAACAGATCATTGCTGTAAAGAGGCAGGCCGCACAAAGCCCGAATCTGATCCATTCCAAAATCATATGAGCTCACCATCCTTTCCTCCGGTCATTTTCTCCCGGAGCCTCCGAATGTTCTCTCCCTTCTCTCGCTGCTCTCCCTTCTCTCCCGGCAGATCCGTGTCAGCAATGGAGCCGGCTTCAGCCGCTTTTACTGAGGCTCTTTCCTTCTGTCCGTTCTGATCGTTCCCTTCTTTCATCTCATCCAGGAATTTCTTTCTGGAAGGATTCCGCGGGATATAGGTGGAGTTCAGGATCAGGACCGCCACAAAGCTGATCATGGCATAGATCAGGGCTACGTCCAGCAAATAGCTCTCATCCAGTACGAAACTCAGGATACAGACACTGCTGATCACCATGGTTCCTATCATGTTGATGGAAAGGATGCGGTCCGTGATCCTTGGACCGGTCACCGCCCGAAGCAGCATGATCAGAATCAGCAGGGTGAACCAGATCAGCGCCCCCTGAAAAAGAATCCGGTATAAATTTTCAAAATTCATATTTAAAAACCTCTTATCGGGTGATACACATAATCCCGGTTGAATCCTCCGGTCCGGGATCATTCACTTAATCTCGGGAGATTTATTTGATTTTTTTCAGAAGACGGATGAATGTGGAATCCTCCAGTCCCTCTCCGAACTCAGGCTTGAGACAGTGGATCACAAAGCGGTCACCCTCCTGAAACACGGTGATCGTGCCCGGTGTCAGGGTGATGGAGTTGGCCAGGAGCACGTTGGAGGACTCATTCATCAGGCCCGAATGGAATTCGACGATTACCGGGTCGGGATCTTCAGCCCTGAAGACCATGCCGGCCAGGGTCAGGGCAGACAATATGATCTGCCAGATCAGATAAACCACGTACATAAAAATGAGAGGAAGGTTGCGGAGTATGCTGACATCCGTCGACATCCGGTAACCGATCACACGGTCAGTAAATAAAGTGACCGCCGTGGCGATCAGGATCCCGAAAATCACCAGTTCAAGCGTGATCCTCCCGTTTAAAATAATCCAGAGTACGAATAGAAAAAGCCACATCAGAGCTGCCTCCATATACGGATGGTCGTTCAAAAGTTATCTTCACCTACCGATTACTATTGATACCACCACTATATAGGAAAGTCAAGGAACACCGGTGGGAATGACTTAACATAAATATAACATTCCAAAGCACATCACTTCGTTGACGAGTTTGACATTTCTGTTGTATGCTTTAAGTTGATTTTTTCTGTGTTTCATTAACTTAAGTCATAGTCAGTATCCAACTTCAGAAAAAACACATTGAAGCGCGGTCAAATCCGCCAAATCCGGATATTTTATACCGGTAAAAAGGAGTAAAAATGAATTTTTTTAGTGGTTTAACACTAGCTGGCGGCCTTGCCATGTTCCTGTACGGAATGCGTCTGATGGGAGACGGTCTCAAACAGAGCTCGTCAGGCACTCTCAAGCAGATCATGGAAAGAGTCACGAACAATACCTTTAAGGCTTTCCTTCTGGGTGTTGCCGTCACTGCGATCATCCAGTCTTCCACTGCGACGATCGTCATCACGTCCGGCCTTGTCGGAGCCGGCCTTCTCACTCTCCGGCAGTCTCTGGGCATCATCATCGGTGCCAACGTCGGTACGACAGTCACCGGTCAGATCATCCGTCTGCTGGATATGGATGCCGGGGGGTCCTGGCTCCAGATTTTCCAGCCCTCTTCTCTCGCACCGATCGCCCTTATCATCGGCATCGTGATGATCATGGGCATGGAAAACCGGATCTCCAACGCACGCCAGATCGGCAACATCGCCATCGGTTTCGGCATCCTGTTTTCCGGTCTGCTGAACATGACATCGGCCGTAAGTGCCCTGTCTGAATCACCCCTGATCCAGGATCTTTTCACCGGGATCGGGAACAACCCGCTTGCGGGTTATGCCGCCGGTACTGCGGTAGCCTTTGTTCTTCAGAGTTCCTCCGCTACCATCGGTATCCTGCAGGCCTTCTCTTCATCCGGCCTGCTGATCTGGCATGGTATCTACCCGATCATTGTCGGTGTTTACCTGGGCGACTGCGTCACGACAGCTATCGTATGTTCCATCGGCGCAAGTCCTGATTCCCGCCGGGTCGGTGTCATCAATATCGCCTATAACCTGATCAAGTCCGCTCTCGTTCTGATCGGTGTGTCGATCGCGCACAGCTTCGGTCTCCTGGACGGGCTCTGGAATCAGGTGGTCAACTCCAGTCTGATCGCGAATACCAATACCCTCTTCAACATTGTCTGCGCCCTGCTGATCCTTCCTGTGATTCCGCTTCTGGAAAAGCTCAGCTATCGTCTGGTCAAGGAAGAGCCTGTGGAGGTCAACAAATATCAGGAGAAGCTCGATGCTCTCAGCCCTGTCTTCTTCACTTCCCCCGCGCTGGCACTAGGTGCCTGTTATGACCTTCTGAAAACCCAGCTGCAGCTCTCGAGGAAAAATATTGATCTGTCTTATCGCCTGCTTACCGAATTTGATGAAAAGGTCTACGAAGAAATTCAGACGGACGAAGTCAACATCGATATGTTCGCGGACCGGATCAGCGGATATCTTGTCTCGCTCCTTCCCCACCTCAAGAATGAGCAGCAGATCAGTATCCTGGATGAGTACTACAGGGCCTTTCCGGAGTTTGAGCGTCTGGGTGACCACGCCGTGAATATCTCCGACAACGCAAAAAGCCTTGCCAACAAGAATACTGCCTTTTCCCATAAAGCGATCAGCGAACTGAATGTGCTGATGACCCTTCTGGACCGGATTCTGGATGAAACAGAACAGGCTTTCGCAAAACGCGACATCGACGCGGCCTATCGCATCCAGCCTCTCAGAAAGCTCGCGGCGGACATGATCTCCGAGCTGAAGGAGAATCACCTGGCCAGGATGGGAAAGGGCGAGTGCAATGTTTTCCTTGATCCCAATTTTGAAAACCTGCTCTCCGATATGATGCGTATCGCGGATGTCAGCTCCAACGTGGGCGAAGCCGTCATCGTCCGTGTGCGCCCCGAAATCGCAAGCAACGAACATTCCTACTTTGAGGACCTGCGCCACCGGGACAAAAACTACAATCGAACCTACGAAGAGGCCCGCAAAAAGTATTTCGGTATGCTCCCCGAAGACGCCTACGGCAAGGCGGGAGTTGCCCGCAGGCACAATCTGATTGAGCATAACGACGCCTGACCTGGCCGGTTTTCGCTCGATCTGACCGGCTTTCTCACGACCTGGCCGGTGTTCGCTCGACCGGACCGGTGTTCGCTCAGATCTCCCGGCCTGAAGCACAGGTTACCGGATCAATGATTATAAAAGACAGGAGATGATCATCCTTTTATGATCCCTCTCCTGTCTTTTTTTCAATGCGCGGTATAAATGAAATGATGTGCAGCTGAAAAAAGGGACAATGGCAGTCAAGCCATGTCCCTTTTCATTCAGACTGAATAATTGTCAAAGTATGGATCAGCAATCAGCGGGAATTACCTGGAGATTATTTGCTCAGGTGGCCCTTTTCTTTGATCACATCAATGACTTCATCGACATATTTTTCGCAGATATCGTCTGACTCTGCTTCAACCATGACGCGGATCACGGGTTCTGTACCGCTCTCGCGGACAAGGATCCTTCCGGTATCTCCGAGAGTGTCCGCCACCAGTTTCACTGCATGCTGGACGTCAGGATCATTCTGAGCATCAGGCTTGCTGTTCACTCTGACGTTTTTGAGCACCTGGGGGTAGAAGACGACGGGAGCCGCCAGCTCACTCATGGGTTTCTTCTTTGCAAGCATGACTTCCATCAGCTTGAGGGAGGTCAGAATGCCGTCGCCTGTGGTCTCGTACTTGAGGAAAATGGTGTGACCGCTCTGCTCGCCGCCAAGGCGGTTTCCTGTCTGCACCATATTCTCATAGACATACTTGTCGCCGACTGCAGTCTTCTCGTATTCGATTCCGACCTTGTCCAGCGCCTTATAAAGACCGAAGTTGGACATGACAGTGGTGACCACTTTGTTGTTGAGGAGTTTTCCGCGCTCTTTCATATACAGACCGTAGATGTAAAGTGTGTGGTCTCCGGTGATCACATTGCCCTTTTCATCGACTCCGAGGCAGCGGTCAGCATCTCCGTCATAGGCAAAGCCCACATCCAGCTTGTTGTCAACGACAAACTTCTGCAGGTGTTCAATATGGGTGCTGCCGCAGTTTGTGTTGATATTCAGACCGTCCGGCTCAGCGTTCATGACATAGGTCTTGGCACCAAGAGCATCAAAGATACCCTTCGCGATCTGCCAGGCCGCGCCGTTGGCACAGTCAAGACCTACCTTTACGCCCTTGAAGCTGTACTTGGACATAGAGATCAGATGGCCGATATAACGGTTCCTGCCTTCAACGTAATCGACTGTACGCCCGATCTCCTCACGGGTTGCAATCGGGATATCAATCCTGCCGTCAATGTAATCTTCGACCTTGAGGATGGTCTCCTCATCCATCTTCTCTCCGTTTCCGTTCAGCAGTTTGATCCCGTTGTCATAGAAGGGATTGTGAGAAGCGGAGATCATGATGCCGCAGTCAAAATCATCTACACGGGCGATATAGGCTACCGAAGGGGTCGTCGTGACGTGCATGATATAGGCGTCCGCTCCGCTGGCCATGAGACCTGTGCAGAGCGCGTACTCGAACATATAGCTGCTGCGCCTGGTATCCTTGCCGATGACAACTTTGGCCTTCTTGCCCTGATTGGCACCGTAGTACCAGCCCAGAAAACGTCCGATCTTAATGGCGTGGTCAAACGTCAGGTCTTTGTTGGCTTCGCCGCGGAAACCATCAGTTCCGAAATATTTACCCATATATTATTTCTCCTCCTTGTGAATAATCTCACCGTTGTTTTTCCAGATACTGTTCTCCGGAACAACGCCTCTCACACAGGAAGTAGGATATACGTTGCAGTGCCTTCCCAAAACTGTACCGGGATTGCAGACCGCGTTGCAGCCGACTTCTACATAGTCGCCCAGCATGGCGCCGAACTTCTTGATGCCGGTCTCGATGTGTTCCGTTCCATTGTGAACAACGACAAGCCTTTTGTCGCTCTTGACATTGGATGTGATCGAGCCCGCACCCATGTGACTGTAGTAACCCAGGATGCTGTCGCCGACATAGTTGTAGTGGGGAGTCTGAACATGGTCAAAAAGGATCACGTTCTTGAGCTCGACACTGTTTCCGACGACACAGTTGGCACCGACAATTGCTGAGCCGCGGATAAATGCTCCGTGGCGTACTTCCGTCTCCGGTCCTATGATGCAGGGCGCGCCGAGATACGCGGAAGGGAAAACCTTAGCGGTTTTGTGAACCCATACCTGGGGCTGCACTTCTTCATAATCTTCACCGAGCGCAGGTCCAAGCTGAAGGATGAGTTCTTTAATACCCTTGAGCGCTTCCCAGGGATAAGTAAACTGCCTGAGATAATCAGCAGCAATGGTGTGATCAAGATCATAAAGGTCATTGATCGTGTACATATTACAGCCTCTCTTTCTTCTCGATATCAAGGAAATACTTGTAGGCATCTACAGTGAGCTCACCGCAGGCCGGCTCATCGCAGGCGATGATGGCGCCGTTGTGATTCTGGAGGGCACTGCAGGTCCATTTGGCGCTGACTCCGCCCTGGACAGTCTTTGCAAGAGCTTTTGCCTTGTTGTGGCCGTTGATCAGGATCAGGACCTCTTTGGAGTCCGTAACTGTTGCGACACCGACAGACAGAGCCTGAGCGGGAACAGCTTCGGGATCATTGCCGAAGAAGCGGCTGTTGACGATACGGGTATCAGTGGTCAGGTTCCTGACGCCGGTGCGGGAGGAAAGGCTGGTGTAAGGCTCGTTGAAAGCGATGTGGCCGTCAACGCCGATGCCGCCCA
>JAUNEM010000153.1 GCA_030525515.1 Eubacteriales bacterium | reverse complement strand
AAAAGCTAAAGGAGTTTCTTTGATTACTTCTTGACAAAAGTCACTTCATAACAGTATAATGATTCTTACAGCCGGTGTGGCCGGTTTCGATGCCAACCCCCGTGCCTGAAGCCGCCTTTTTGCTGTGACCCTGTTTTGATTTGTTAATGAGAGAGATTTGGAATCATTTTTCAAAATGATCTGCTCGTATGTTATAAAATTGCAGTAACAGCTTGGAGGTAATGATTATGATGACAAACGCAGATTTTCCGGTAATTAATCTGCCTCAGACCGGCCGCAACATCGAGTGTTGCCGCTGCGATGCGGGCATGAGCGTGCGGGAGCTGCAGGCCTACTTCGGCTTCGAGTACCCGCAGGCCATTTACAAATGGCAGCACGGGGAGTGCCTGCCCACAGTGGATAATCTCCTGGCCCTGTCCAGGATCCTCCACGTGAGGATGGAAGACCTCCTGGTCTGTGAGGACCAGGAGGCCATTTTTTTTGGAAAACAGAAGACGGACCATGTGAGCCGCAAGGATTCACATGATCCGCCTTTTTTGATTCATTATATTTCACTTCAGAATATCATCTCTCAAAAACAGAAAGTTGTTTTTGAGTGTCAACACCGGATGCAGCTTTCCTCTCCGGACCAGGTCCTGGATATTCTGACGGGTACAGTGCAGGAGTTCAGCAGCCGTAGCAGTGTCAATCACATTATTCTCGATATAGGAGCGGAAATCTCCCTTTGTCAGTTTAACAGTTCCACAAAGGCATCGCCGCAGGCTGATGTCGTTGCGCTGCCGCCCTGGTCGGGTGTAAGCGCATGGCGGTGATTTGTCAGCATTTCTTCCATGGTGTCCAGAATCTTTTTGCCCAGGTCTTCATGTCCGAAGAAGTCGAGGAGCTGGGAGGCGGACCAGATGGCCGCCAGAGGGTTGGCGGTCTGCGTTCCGGCGATGTCGGGTGCGGAGCCGTGAATAGGCTCGAACATAGAAGGGAATTTCCGTTCCGGATTCAGGTTGGCGCCTGCCGCCAGGCCCATGCCGCCTGCAATGGCTGCGCCCAGGTCGGTCAGAATGTCGCCGAAAAGGTTGGAGGTGACCACGATCTGGAAGCGCGCAGGGTCCTTGACCATGAACATGGAGGCGGCGTCCACCAGGAGGGAATGCGTCTCCACTTCGGGGTAGTCCTGTCCGACTTCGCGGAAGATCTGATCCCAGAAGACCATGGAATAGTTGAGGGCGTTGGCCTTACTGACACTGGTCAGGGTCTTGCCCTCTTTCTTTGCCAGCTCATAGGCATAGCGGATGACACGCTCGGTACCCTTTCTGGAGAAAACGCTGTCCTGGATAACGACTTCATTGGGCTGTCCCTTATAGAGCCAGGCTCCCTGACCCGAATACTCGCCCTCGGTGTTTTCCCGGATAAAGGTCATGTTGACGTCTTCCGTCTTCACGTCCTTCAGCGGGCAGTCTGCCCCTTTGAGCAGCTTAACCGGGCGGAGATTGATGTACTGGTCAAAATCGTGGCGGATCCGGATGAGAAGATCCCGGAGAGAGATATTGTCCGGAACCCCCGGATATCCCACTGCGCCCAGCAGGATAGCGTCATATCCGCGCAGGGTCTCGATGCCGTCCTCCGGCATCATCTGTCCGGTCTTTAGATAATACTGACAGCCCCAGGGAAAATCTGTAAATTCAAACCTGAATCCGCCGTCGAGTTCCGCTGCTGCCGCGAGTACCTTCTTGCATTCCGCCATGACTTCCGGGCCGATCCCGTCGCCGGCAACCACTGCAATCCTGTATTCTTTCATCATTTCTCCTTTTCTGCCGAACTGTTCTCCTCTGTCTATAGGATTCAAAACAGTACTCCTGTTTATAGGTTTCCCATTTTTTGTTTATAGATTTCCCATTTTTCGCGCGTATCCCGCGGCTGAAGTGTCGGATATTGCCCGACGAAGAAAAAAACAGCTGCGCAGAAACGAGGGGGATTTTTGTTCTGCGCAGCCGTTTTTAACCTGCATTACGGCTTCCGCCGTTTTGCCCGCTGCACGTACATTTTATACGCGCAGATCACAGCCTCTCATTATTTGATGAATCCGACCTGCTTGCTGATCAGTTCCACCTGCTCGTCCTTTTTCTGATTATACTCCACTTTCTTCTCTTCGAAATAGTTTCTTCCGTAGGAATCGATGGAAACAATCAGAGGGCCGAACTCTTTGACATGGCAGTGCCAGAGGGTCTCGGGCATACCCAGGTCTTTCCACTGTGCTTCGACGATCTCTTCGACCTCTGTCGCTGCGACTACGGCGTTTCCTGCAGGGAATACGCAGTGGATGGCTCCGAAATCCTTGCAGGCGCGCTCGGTGTTTTCGCGCATGCCGCCCTTGCCCAGGATGACACGGACTCCTGTGGTCTTGACGAATTCATACTCGAATTTTTCCATACGCATAGAGGTGGTCGGTCCTACGGAGACCATCTCGTACTTGTCATCGCCCAGGGGACGGATGATGGGCCCTGCGTGGAGGATCGCTGCGTCGCGGACATCTACAGGGATCTCTCTGCCTTCTTCTACAACGCGGCGGTGCGCTACGTCGCGGCAGGTTGTCAGATCGCCTGTCAGGTAAATAATGTCGCCGATGTGGATATCTCTGAGGTCTTCCGCGGAAACGGGGGTGACCAGGATTTTCTTTCCGTCTTTGATTTCTACTGCCATTTTATACCTCTCATTCCGGAGATCCTTCTCTCCTGAACACAAACAATTGTATTATTTTCAAACTTGCGGCTATTGCCTTCTGTTCACAAACATGTATGAATGAACTGCGTGCTGACTCTGCAGCATGAACCACGTACGGTGATATCATGCCTCTTCTTTGTATTCGAATCCGGTGTGGGTATCGATGGTGAAGTTGAGGTCCTTATCAAAGACGATGTGGCCTCTGCGGTGGCTCCAGCAGCCCACGTTGACTGCTACGCCGATGGCGGAAGGATGACGGGCAGTATTCTCGATATTGACGCCCATGACGGAGAACTTGCCACCCATGCCCTGGGGGCCAAGGCCGATCGCGTTGATGCCGTCCTCCAGAAGCTTCTCCATTTTCGCCGCATTGGCGTTGTCATTGTGGGAGCCGATGGGACGCATCAGGGCCTTCTTGGAATTGAGGGCTGCAGTCTCGACAGAGGTTCCGACGCCGACGCCCACCAGAAGGGGAGGACAGGCGTTGAGTCCGTAGGTGGTCATGCGGTCGAGGACAAATTTGGTGATTCCTTCATAGCCTTCACCGGGCATCAGTACTGTGGCATTGCCGGGAAGTGTGCATCCGCCGCCTGCCATGTAGGTGTAGATCTCACACTTGTCGGAGTGGGGAACGATGTCCCACCAGACTGTGGGAGTGCCCTTACCGACATTCTTACCGGTGTTGTATTCATCAAATGTCTGCACGGAGTTGTGGCGCAGAGGAGTGGCAAATGTCGCCTGGACAACTGCTTCCTTCAGGAGAACTTCGAGATCATCGATGTAGGGGAACTGTGTGCCGCACTTTACCCAGAACTGGAGGACGCCGGTGTCCTGGCAGGAGGGGCGGTTCAGCTTGACGGCCAGTTCCTGGTTGCGGAACATGGTCTCATAAATGACCTTGGGCATGGGATCGGTCTCTTTTTCGCTGAGCTCTTTGAGTTTAGCGATGACATCATCAGGCAGCTTAATGCCGGTGAATCCGACAAACTGTGCCATAATATCCTGCAGTTTCTTCAGCTGTGTTTCGTAGGACATGGGGTACTCCTTTCATATTGTTCTTTCATATTGATGATGATATACAACTGTTTTTATGTATTGATCTGTTTCTGAACATCCCTTTTTGTTCTTTACATTATCTATATGTATGGCTTTGTGCTTACCCGGGGTAGAAGGGGAAAGCGATCGGCAGAATGATCATGCTGATGATGGTCGCGATCACGATCAGCGGAAGGCCGGACTTCACATAATCCATAAACTTGTAATTGCCGGCGCCTACTACCATGGTGTTCGCGGGCATGCCGATCGGAGTTGCGTATGCACAGGATCCTCCGATGACACAGGCCATGAGGACTGCTCTGGGATCCGCTCCCATGCCCTGGGCGATGGAAAGACAGATGGGAGCCATCAGCGCGGTGGTTGCGGTGTTGGACATGAAGTTTGTCATGACACAGCAGAGGATGAATACTACGAAGGTGAAGAGAAGCGGGGAGGGATTTTCACCCAGGGCCCCGATCACCTTGGAGGCGATCATTTCGCCCGCGCCGGTTTCCTGCAGTGCTGCTGCCAGAGAAAGCGTGCCGCCGAAGAGGAAGATGGTCTTGAGGTCAATGGACTTAAGCGCTTCCTTTTCCGAGATAACTCCTGTCACAATCAGGAGGATAGCGCCGATGCATCCGGAGATGCAGAGCTTGATGCCGATCTTGTCTTCAAAGACCATGGCTGCCAGAGTCGCGATCAGAATGACCAGGGAAAGTGTCTTTTTCCACTTGGGTACGGTGGAGAAGTCCCTCTGCTCATCAAAGACAGAACTGTCATCGTCCGTCACATCATGATTGGGCAGAAGCCTGAATCCGATCGTTGCGTAGAACAGGATTCCGACGATCAGGATCGGAAGACCTACGATTGCATACTCGAAGAAACCGAATTTCAGTCCCAGGGGTTCGAGCGCCGACTGGGCGATCATGTTGCCGGGCGCTCCGATCAGTGAGAGGTTGCCGCCCATGGCTGCCGCAAAGACCAGAGGCATCAGAAGTCTGGAGCGCTTGAAACCGGATTTGGAAGCGATACCGATGACAACCGGAATCAGGACGGCTGCGGTTCCTGTGTTGGAGAGAACGCCGCTCATCAGACCGACAATTACCATGATGGCCACGATGAGGCTGCGCTCTGTCTTGGCGAACTTTGTGACAATTCCGCCGATTTCGTTCGCCATTCCCGTCTCAAAGAAGGCGCCGCCGACGATAAACATGGCTACAAACAGAATGACGTTAGAATCAATGAAGCCCGCGAAGGCAGCTTTGATGTCGAGTACTTTGGTGACGCACAGACCGACGCAGACGATCATCGACGTCAGGCCGAGCGGTATTTTTTCTGTAACAAACATGACAATGGCAAATGCCAGAAAAATCAGGGTTATTGTGGCTGGACTCATGGATTCCTCTCCCTCCTTTAGCATACAGACTAATCTTGTAAGAATGTTGATCCGGCCGGGATTCGTTTGATCTGTTTATAGTGTAAGGGGTATACAGACAAAAGTAAATTTGTTGATTTTTAGGATTCCATAGTCAAATTTTATAGCAAAAGCCTGCTGCGGGTGCTTTTACTGACTTCATCATGACGCCCGCCGCGGCCGCTAATACTCCTTAAGCCATGTGTGAGCCGGATGTTTTCTCACAAACTCAATAAACTTCATCGTCCGCTCCGGCGTAAACACCCCTTTTTTCCAGATGATACCAAACTTACTGGTGATTTCCGGGCGAATGGGGATCTGCACAAAGTCCCGCGGGTTAACCGCCAGCGAGGAGTAGAGGAAGGCGCCGCAGTTCCCGCCGCGGAGAAAATTCAATATCGTGTACAGCTGGCTGGTATAGGCCAGTACATCCGGAGTGAATCCCATGGAAATATACCGGCTGCGAACAGTCTCGTTCTGCACGGAATCCGTGTTGAAGAGAATAATCTTCTCATCCCTGAGCATGTCAAAAGTGACACCCTCCTCTCCCGCATACCGGTGATTTCTGCCGACGCAGTAGACATAGGAATCCTCCATCAGGACATGGGAATTAAACTGATCTATATTGTAAAAATCCATGTTGACCAGAGCAAGATCCAGCTTCTCCTCCTGTACCAGGTTACAGGCCTTGACGGACCCGTATTCAAAAAGCTGCACCGAAAGACCTGTCCTGTCCTGAAAGCGGTCTGAAAAGGCGGGGAAAAAGATTGTGCTGATCAGCGGCGGAATCCCGATCCTGACCGGAATCTCCCTCTCCCCCAAAGAGGAAAACTCCGTCACCATGGCCCGGGTCTCCTTAAGGACAGCCTCCGCACGTTTATAAAAAGCCTCTCCTTCCTGTGTCAGGGAAATCCTGTTCTTCTCATGATGGAAAAGCCGCAGCTTCAGTTCCTTTTCCAGTTCCCGGATCGCGACCGAAATCGTCGGCTGGGTCACATACAGTTCCTCCGCAGCCCGTGTGATGCTGTGATAGCGGCATACCGCACAGAAATATTCCAGTTGTACCAGTTTCACGATTACTCCTCCCTTTCTTTACGGATCATCCCGGACTGACATAGCAGGAAGCGGATGGGGTGGGGACAGGGGACGGTTCGGGGACGGTTTGGAGACAGGGGACGGTTCTTTGTCTCCAAACCGTCCCTTCTCCCCTGTATCCTCTCTCTTCAGTATGGGTTCCAGCAGCGGTCGCAGATTCCGTAGGGATGATTCCAGGGCAGCAT
>JAUNEM010000152.1:3713-6475 GCA_030525515.1 Eubacteriales bacterium | reverse complement strand
ACCGGATATGCGAGCATATCCGTCTTTGCGGCCGCTTGCTCGCTGTTTATTCATACTAAAAAAACCAGTAAACCTCTTGGTCTATGTTTTTGAAATCCGGAATCCTGCAGCGCGGCATACTCGGAAAGAGTGAGTTGGCAGTCGGGCCGGCAGGAAAGCTGTCAGGTTTTTGTGCAGTATAAACAAGATTACAGGAAAGAATAATTGTATTATTGTATACAATGTTCTTTGACAAATCCCCGGAAAAGGGTATAATACTCACATACAGCAAAGGCGCTGCGGGAAAACCTGCAGCGCCTTTTCTGTTGTCAGCCGGCTTGTTGCTGATAACCAAAACCCTGGACAAAGAAGTCTGGATCTTGTGAATACGGGATCCGGACTTTTTTTACAGAAGGGGATTTTGACTTCTTCTTTGCAAAAGGGAATCCGGACTTTTTTGTAAAAAGGGAATCCGGACTTCGTCTTTTCAATTGAAGACCGTCACTCGGAAAGAGAGGAAAACACTATGGATTACAACGTATCTACTGTCATATGGGTATTGGTCGCTACTGCACTGATTTATTTTATGCAGGCCGGTTTTGCGCTCTGTGAAGCAGGCCTTACCAGAGCAAAGAACACGGGCAACATTCTGATGAAAAACATGATGGACTTTTGTATCGGAACTCCATGCTATTGGCTGATCGGTTTCGGACTCATGTTTGGAAGCACTGGTCCGCTGATCGGCCGTCTGGATCCTATGATCCGGAGGCTCTACGGGGCAGAAAACACGGTTGTTCCGCAGACCATGCCGCTATGGTGCTACGTGATCTTCCAGACGGTCTTCTGCGCGACGGCGGCGACCATCGTCTCAGGCTCCATGGCGGAGAGGACCAATTTCAAGGCCTACTGCGTCTATTCCGCGGCTATTTCCCTTCTGGTCTACCCGATCGGCGGGCATTGGGCCTGGGGCGGCGGCTGGCTTTCCGGTCTGGGCTTTCACGATTTCGCGGGAAGCGCTGTCGTTCACAACGTCGGAGGTGTCATTGCCTGCCTGGGTGCCTGGATGCTGGGACCCCGTATAGGAAAATACGACCGGGAGGGCAGGGTCAAGGCCATTCCCGGCCACAACATGATGGCTGTGGCTCTCGGCGTCTTCATCCTCTGGTTCTGCTGGTTCGGTTTCAACGGCGGATCCACCGCCTCCATGGCAGACGGAGCGGATGCTTTTCATGCTTCGCTGGCTTTCATGAACACCAACCTGGCAGCGGCTGTGGCAACTGTTGTGACAATGCTCCTCACCTGGCTGCGCTATGGAAAGCCGGACGTCTCCATGACCCTCAACGCAGCGCTTGCAGGTCTCGTGGCCATTACGGCGGGATGTGACTGCGTATCTCCGTTCGGAGCCTTCCTGATCGGCCTGATCGCCGGAATTCTTGTTGTTTTTTCCGTGGAATTTTTTGACAATGTCGCGAGGATCGACGACCCGGTCGGTGCGGTCTCTGTCCACATGGTCAACGGAATCTGGGGCACTTTGGCGGTCGGCCTCTTCTCCAACGGGGAAGATGGTGTGATGAAAGGCCTGTTCTATGGCGGGGGCGCAAAGCTTCTGGGTGTGCAGGCGCTGGGCATTGCAGCTATTGACGCATATGTTCTGATCGTGATGTTCATCGTCTTCAAGATCATCGATGCAGTCATCGGCCTGCGCGTTCCCGCTCAGGTGGAGATAGACGGACTGGACTCTCATGAGCACGGTCTGACCAGCGCCTATTCCGGCTTTGCCATCAGTGACGTCACCAACATGGTCATGGACGTCAACGAGAACACAGACCTGGGAGAGGGAGAATATGAAAAGGCTTCTGACGCCCAGATCCATGCCGCTGTCAAGGTCGTGGACGGAACCGCTGCCATTCCTGCTGCGGCAGCATCTTCCGCGGGCGGATCAGAATCCGGAAAGCAGTCTGCAGGTCTGTCTGCCGGGGTGCCCGCCGCCGCAGGCGCGATTCCGGATTCCGGCATGTACCGTCTCTCCATCATCTGCCGTCTCAACAAATTTGACGAACTCAAGCAGAAGCTCAACGAGCTGGGGGTGACAGGTATGACCATGACCCAGGTCATGGGCTGCGGCATTCAGAGAGGATCCAGTGAACGCTACCGTGGCGCTGTCGTCGACGCCACCCTCCTTCCCAAAGTCAAGGTCGAAGTTGTTGTCGCGAAGATTTCTGTGGACAAGGTCATTGAAGCTGCCCGCAAAGCACTCTACACCGGCCACATCGGCGATGGAAAGATCTTTGTCTACAACGTCCTCCATGTCGTCAAAGTCCGCACCGGCGAAGAAGACTTCGCGGCTCTTCAGGACGTTGAATAAAAAGTGAAAAAAATTGCTGATGCATTAATTTGACAGATCCGTATTTGACTGCGCAGGAGCGAAAAACTCCTGCGCAGTCTTTTTGCGCCCTGAAGTGAGCGAGTGCATTTTTTCTCCTCCGTGAACCTTCCGGGCTTAGCCATAGGGCTTCCGTGAACCTGCCGGGGATTCGCCAAAGTACATCCGTGAGCCTGCCGGGGCTTTGCCATAGAGCCCCCATGAGGGCTTCCGTGAGCCTGCCGGGACTAGCGTCTTGCCGTTTTATTCGTGTTTTGATAAAGTTGACAGTGAACCGGTCATCCATCTCCGGAATACCGATACCGCATTGGATCCCTGCCGGCAGCTTTTGCCGGTGGACTGTGGTAAATCATCAGAAGTGGAGAGTGAGATAAGAAGATGCGTCAGTTTCTGAATAAAA
>JAUNEM010000152.1:0-3613 GCA_030525515.1 Eubacteriales bacterium | reverse complement strand
CTGCGGTCTGCTGATGAAGTTTGTGTTTCCGGATGTGCTTTCAGACGGCCTGAAGACTTACCTGCTCGATCCGATCAGGATCATGTTCATGAACGCACTGAAAATTGTTATCGGTCCGGTTATTTTCCAACACTACCGGTGACATGGCGGCTTCCCTGATCGTGGCAAGGAGCGAAGGCCTTTTGAATCTTGAGACATATAATCGCAGAATGGGGTGAGGGAAAAACAAGGAAAGTTGCATAATTGTATACAAATATACTATTGACATGCTTGTCAGGACGTGTATAATATGACTTAAATTTGATCGACCGGAAACGGAAGAGCAAAAATCAGAGTTTGATCTATAGATTTCGAAGCAAAGGCGCTCGAAGAAACGGCACAGGCCGTTTTCTCCGGCGCCTTTTTTCTTATGTGTACACAGCGGGCAGCTTTGCCCGGATCAACTCTTTCGAGCAAGCACTAATTACTTAGTACTTTCAATTATGTATTTGGAGGTTAATATGATGGAATCGAATGTAAAAATCCCCGAGATCTTTGGCGAGATGGTTTTCAACGACAAGGTCATGAGGGAACGCCTTCCCAAAGACGTCTATAAGGCAGTGCGCAAGACCAGCAAGAACGGCACCCATCTGGAGCTGGATGTGGCCAATACGGTCGCGGCGGCTATGAAGGAGTGGGCTATGGAAAAGGGTGCGACCCACTTTACCCACTGGTTCCAGCCCATGACCGGACTTACGGCTGAAAAGCATGACGGTTTCATATCCCCTACCTCCGATGGCAGCGTCATTATGGAGTTCTCCGGCAAGGAGCTGGTCAAGGGTGAACCGGACGCCTCCAGTTTCCCCTCGGGCGGTCTTCGCGCCACTTTTGAAGCCAGGGGCTATACAGCCTGGGATCCCAGTTCACCTGCATTTGTAAAGGACGGATCCCTTTACATTCCGACAGCGTTCTGCTCCTACGGGGGAGAGGCCCTGGACAAAAAAACACCGCTTCTCCGTTCCATGGAAGCCGTCTCCTCAGCGGCCGTCAAGGTCCTGCACCTGCTGGGCAATACCGCTGTAAACCATGTGGATACTACTGTGGGGCCTGAACAGGAATATTTCTTGATCGACAAGGAACTCTACAAGAAGAGAAAAGACCTGCTTTTGACGGGACGCACCCTCATGGGGGCTCCGGCGCCCAAGGGACAGGAGATGGAAGATCACTACTTCGGCGTCCTCAAGCCCAAGGTTTCCGAATACATGCATGCTCTGGACAGAGAGCTGTGGGAACTGGGGGTTCCGACCAAGACCAAACACAATGAGGTCGCCCCTTCCCAGCACGAACTCGCGCCTGTCTTTGAGACAGCCAATATTGCGGTCGACCACAACCAGCTGACCATGGAAGTGATGAAAAAGGTTGCGGACAGATTCGGCTACGCCTGCCTGCTGCACGAGAAGCCCTTCGAAGGGATCAATGGATCAGGCAAGCACAACAACTGGTCCATCAGCACAGACACAGGGGAGAACCTGCTCGATCCCGGCAACACCCCGGCGAAAAACCAGCAGTTCCTCGTCTTTCTGATGGCAGTGATCGCGGCTGTGGATGAATACCAGGAAGTCCTCAGGATTTCTGTCGCCACCGCGGGCAACGACCACCGCCTGGGCGGCAACGAAGCGCCGCCTGCTATCATCTCTATTTTCGTGGGAGACGAGCTGGAAAAGGTCCTGCAGTCCATTGAGGATGACTCGGTGTTTTCCGGAGGAGGCAGGCAGCAGATGGGCATGGGCGCCCACGTCCTGCCGCATATCATGAGAGATACGACCGACCGCAACCGGACATCTCCCTTTGCCTTCACCGGCAACAAGTTCGAGTTCCGCATGCCGGGCAGCTCCCTCTCCGTGGCAAACCCCAACATCGCCCTCAACACAGCGGTGGCGGAGATTCTGACCCGGATCTATGAAAAGCTGAAGGACGTCCCCGAAAAGGATATGGACACCGCTGTGCACGCCATGCTCAAGGACATGCTGGCGAAGCACAAACGCATCCTCTTCAACGGCAACGGCTACACCGAAGAATGGGTTCAGGAGGCCCAGCGCAGAGGCCTTGCCAACCTCGCCTCCCTGCCTGAGGCCATGCCCCATTTCATCGAACAGAAGAGCATAGACCTCTTCACTAAACACAGTATCTATACCAAAGAGGAACTACTGGCCCGCTATGACATCCTGCTGGAAAACTACTCCAAGACCATCCACATCGAATCCCTCACCCTGCAGGAGATGGTGCGCAAGGATTTCACCACCGGCCTTGTCAGATACATGAAAGATGTCACCAACGAAGCCCTGAAGAAGAAGGAACTGCTGCCCGACAGCCTCTGCAGTTACGAGAACAGAATCCTCTGCAGACTCGATCAGACCAGCGAACAGATCCTCAAGGCCCTGGACATCCTGGAGGCCGATACCGAAAAGGCGGAAGAAATCGACGACATCCTCGAGCGGGCAACCTTCTATCAGCAGACCATCCTCACGGAAATGGAAACCCTCCGCGGCTGGACAGACCAGGCAGAGGCCATCATCCCGGACGAATACCTGCCTTATCCCACCTATGAGAAGATGCTCTTCTCCCTGAGATAAAAAGGAGACAAGGGACGGTTCTCCGTCTCCTGTTCCCCGCCTGTCTTTCGTATGATCCGGCTACCGGACAGTCCGTCCGGCGGCAAATGGAAAAAGGAACCAAAGGAAGAAAAAAACGTATGACCCGGCTGCCGGACAGTCCGTCCGGCAGCAAATGGAAAAAGGAACCAAAGGAAGAAAAAACCGCATGATCCGGCTGCCGGACAGTCCGTCCGGCAGCAGATGAAAAGCTGACAGAAAGAATCATTTTCGCTGACTCGAAAAAACGAGTCATAAAGAACCGCCCCCGGTTTCTTAGTGATAACTCGCAGTAAGGAGACTAAAATGTATACTCCATTCGAACATGATGCCTGCGGCATCGGAAGCATCGTCAATATTGATGGAAGGCAGGACCACAAGGTGATCGATGACGCCCTTCATATCGTGGAAAAGCTGGAACACCGCGCAGGCAAGGACGCGACCGGAGAGGTCGGCGACGGCGTCGGCATTCTCACCCAGATCCCTCACCGATTTTTCAAAAAGGCGGCACAGGAGGCCGGCATTGAGATCAGGGAAGAAGGCGACTACGGAGTGGGCATGTTTTTCCTGCCTCAGGAGACTCTCAGGCGAACCTTCGCCGTCCGCATGTTCGAAGTGATTGCCCGCAAGGAAGGCCTGGAGATTGCCGGCTGGCGCCAGGTCCCCGTGCGGGAAAAGATTCTGGGCAGGGCAGCCCTGGACTGCATGCCCTATATCAGTCAGTGCTTTATCACAAGGCCTGCTGCCGTAAAAAAAGGAATCGATTTTGACCGCCGCCTGTATGTGGTCCGGCGCGAGTTCGAGCAATCCTCGGAGGACACCTACATCTGCTCCCTCTCCTCGCGCACGATCGTCTACAAGGGCATGTTTCTGGTCGGTCAGCTGCGGCGTTTTTATGATGACCTGCAGTCCGCTGACTACGAGGCGGCAATCGCTATCGTGCACTCCCGCTTTTCCACCAACACGACTCCCTCCTGGCACCG
>JAUNEM010000023.1:16009-23516 GCA_030525515.1 Eubacteriales bacterium | reverse complement strand
TCCTGCTCGTCATCTGGGTCTCCAACAACATGATGACCATGCAGAGGGCGGCGGCTTATTCCATTATCGCGGCGATCGTCGTGGGTATTGTAGACGGCATTTTTGACGGCAGTTACCGCACCGCAATTGCGGATCTGAAGCGGGACGGCTCCAAAAATCCCTTCGCGGACGCGATCATCGGCGATAACGAAGACACCGGCAACTGCTTTACTGTCAAGAAATTCTTTGATTCGCTCGAAGCAGGCGGAAAAGGAACAATTACTGTGGGCGCGGCCTGCGGTGTCGCCGGCATCATCTCGGGTACGATCACAATGACAGGTCTGGCAAATGAAATGATCAATGCCATCGTCGCAGTGGCCGGAGACAAGCTGTTCATCGCTCTGTTCCTGACTATGCTCTGCTGCATCGTTCTCGGCATGGGCGTTCCGACAACGGCTACCTACTGCATCATGGCAGCGACCTGCGCTCCGATCCTGACCCGTATGGGTGTTCCGATCCTTGCGGCGCATTTCTTCGTTTTCTACTTCGGCATTGTCGCGGATATCACCCCGCCTGTTGCCCTGGCGGCTTATGCCGGCAGCGCGATCGCGAAATCGAACCCCATGCGCACAGCCTTCAACGCAACCAAGCTCGCGATTGCGGCTTTCATCATTCCTTACGTATTCTGCTTCAGCCCCGCCATGCTGCTGATCGAGACGAACGCGGCGAGTGTCGCTCTGATCGCGGTCACTTCTCTCATCGGTATCTTCAGCGTCGCGGCAGCCCTGGAGGGATATCTCTTTACACATATGGGAGTCATTGACAGGATTCTGCTCATTGCGGGCGGTCTTATGATGATCGTGCCCGGTGCGACTACTGATATCGCCGGACTTGTTCTGATCGCGGCAGGTATCGCGATGCAGGTCATGGCAAGGAACCGCGCAAGGTAAGATTAAGATAAGGAAATCTGGCAGGAAACTGCAGGATATGCGGAGGACGATGCAAAGACAAAAGCAGCGAAAATATACTCTCATCATTTGAGGAGGAGCACTATGGAGAAAAACAGACTTTTCAGATGGATTTTTCTTCTGGCTTTGATATCCGCTTTTTCGATGCTGAGTGGCTGTTCCGGGAAGGCAGGATCATCGTCATCGGCACCGCCATCTTCCGCGCCATCCGGAAGCACATCCAGTCAGGAGAAAGAAGAAGACGAACAAGCCTCAGAATCCGGAACGCCTGTCATCGATTATCAGGTGCTTGTAAACAAGAATCACTCTCTTCCCGAGGGATGGGAGGATGCGGTCGATCTCGTCCATATCACAAACTCGCTGGGGAATGAAATCTCCGTTGAACGAAGCACATACGCCGCCTATCTGAAGCTGCATGACCAGCTGGCAAGAGAAGGAATTGACGTGGATATCAGTTCGGCCTGGCGGAGCGAGGCTGAGCAGCAGGAATTCGCGGATTCAGCCGCTAAAGAATACGGAGAAAAAGACGGGAAAAAGCATGCAGCTCTTACCGGCCATTCCGAACATCAGACAGGACTGGCCCTCGATCTCTACATCAAGATAGACGGCAAGGATATTTACCGGGAAAAAGAGCTGATGAAGTACCAGGAAATCTGGGAGGAGATTCACGACCAGCTGGCTCAATTCGGCTTCATCCTGCGCTACCCCGAGGGCAGCGAGGAGGTCACGGGCTATGCTTACGAGCCCTGGCATATCCGTTACGTGGAGGAGAAGGCTGCCCGGGAGATCACCGAGCAGGAGATCACACTGGAGGAATACCTGGACCTGGACGACCTGTGATCTGAGAAAGAACGGATCACAATATAGAAAAGATGAATCATTGAGGATTCAAGACTCGCTCGCGAGTTTTGCGCGCTCAAAATTCAAGACTCGTGAGCGTGTCTTGCGAGATGAAGAATAAAAAAGACACCTGCCGGAACCGGCCTGACGATCAGGGCCGGATATACGGCAGGTGTTTTTGTTTATTTGTGTGTCAGTGGAATCCTTTCCGGATGCGTTCCGCTCGCTGCTTCGTTTCACTCACTGATGCGTTCCACTCGCTGATTCATTCCGCTCACCGGTCAGTGCCACTCGCTGATCAGAGCTGCCCCGAGGATCAGTACGGCGCCCGGAATCCCGCCTGCACTGATGGGTTCCTTAAGAAGGAAGGCGGAAAAGAGCAGGGCGGAGACCGGATCGAGATAGCTCATCACGGCTATAGTCTGCGCCTGCAGGCCGTCCGTGCTCCCGAAGTAAAGAGCATAGGCGATTCCGGTGTGGACAAGACCGACAATCAGGACCAGGACTGCTGCTGACGGGACCAGTTCAATGCGGGAGAACTGGCCGGTGGCGAGCAGATAAGGAAGAAGGCAGACGGAGGCGGAGGACAGCTGAAGAATGGTTTTTTCATATGGATCGACATTCCGGATCATCTTGTTCATGATGACAACTCCCGCGTACAGAACCGCGGCGGACAGGCCGAACAGGATCCCGACAAGAGCGTCTCCCTGCGGTATACCCTCCCCGGCTGCGCCTGATACCAGCACCATACCGGCAAAAGCGGCCGCGGCACAGATCAGTTTTTTGGGAGTGAGCTTCTCTCTGAAAAATATGGGCGACAGCAGAACGAGAATAGTGGGCTCCATATAATAGCAAAGCGTTGCCGTCGCTACAGTGGTGTAATTGTAGGCCTCAAACAGAAGGATCCAGTTGATCCCGATCATAGTACCCGAAACAATGAGGAGAATCAGGATGCGGCGCGGGAGACCGTGCCTTATTTTTCTCCCTCTCAGCCTGACGAAGGCGAGAAGGAAGACGGAACCGATCGCTCCCCTGATAAAAGAGAGCAGGGCGGAGGAGAGAGGAATGTGCCTTCTGAAGATGCCGATTGTACCGAAGATCAGCATGGAGGAGGCGAGCATCAGCATGGAACGGGGCGAATTGCCGCCTTCATTCTGAGGACTGCCAGCCGGAAGGAGTCCGGTTTTATTTTTCATAAAGATAACCTTTCATTTTCATATGTTATAGGCGGAAAGCCGCTTTCATAGCACATTATACCATCTCCGCAGCCGCTGTATACGTAAACATGCGGAGGTGGTATAATAAGCATACCGTTATGCACAGAAAAACCTAACGTTTCGCCGGAATCAGTCACAAGGCATTCGCGCGAGTGCCCTGATTGCTGCAGGCAGCAGGAACAAGAGAAACGGGAGAAGCAGGAATATGGGTACTATGGGAGATATCGTGTTTTCAGGACCGGAGGGATCGCTGCGTCCCTTTGTGCAGGTCCGGCTGGGAATTGCCGACCATATTTTTTTCGGCCCCGGTAAGGCGCGCCTGATGGAGGCGGTTGAAAGGACCGGCTCTCTTCAGGAAGCCTGCAAGGACATGGGACTGTCCTATTCCAAAGGCAGCCGGATGATCAAAAACACGGAGAAGCAGCTGGGCATCAGACTTGTCGAGCGCTGGGCCGGCGGCAGCGGCGGCGGAGGCTCCAGACTTACCCCGGAGGGAAAAAATCTTCTGGCAAGATTTCAGGAGCTGTGTTGCAGAGTGCAGACAGATACGGAAGAGGTTTTTCCTGAATATTTCGGCAATGCCGGGAGCCCGGAAAAGGAGACTTGACGGGTTCGAACCCGTCCCTGTCTCCGAACCGCCCCTTCCTCCCCCTGACTGAAAAAGAGGGAAAACCCTATACCGTTCCGGCTTTTTGTATGGTATTATTGTTCAGAGCGTTCTATTCTGAAAAACAGAACGCATCAAAAGTTCTTTTTAAGACGGAGAGATAAAGATGAAGCTGATCAAAACCGTAGAGGCGGAAGGTGCCGTCCTCTGTCATGACATAACACAGATTATCCGCGGCGTGACCAAAGACGCCGTTTTCCGCAAGGGACATATAGTGAGAAAAGAGGACATACCGGTCCTGCTGTCTGTCGGCAAAGACCAGCTGTACGTCTGGGAAAAGCAGGAGGGGATGCTGCACGAGGATGAGGCGGCGGAATACCTGTGCCGGATGTGCAGAGGAGCCAATATGGAACGCTCCCAAGCGAAGGAAGGCAAGATTGAGTTGACTGCATCCTGTGACGGTCTTCTGAAAGTGAACAGTGCCGGGCTCAAGGCTGTCAACAGCTTCGGCCAGATGATGATCGCGACCCGCCATGGAGGATTCAGGGTGAAAAAGGGCGACAAGCTCGCCGGTACCCGGATCATCCCGCTGGTGATCGAACAGGAGAAAATGGAGGCCGCGGAGAAGGCCTGCATGGTCGCTGCCGGCGGAAAACCGATCCTTGAACTGATTCCTTTCAGGAAGAAAAAGGTGGGGATTGTGACCACAGGAAACGAGGTCTTTTACGGAAGAATTGAGGACACCTTTACTCCGGTCATTGAGTCGAAATTCGGGGAATACCAGGCAGAGATCATCGATCATGACATCTGCAGCGACGACGACACCAAAGTCACGGCGTCTATTCTCAGGATGATCGATGAGGGCGCGGACATCGTCTGCTGCACCGGAGGAATGAGCGTGGATCCCGATGATAAGACCCCGCTGGCGATCAAAAATACCGGGGCCAGAATCGTTTCCTATGGAGCTCCGGTCCTTCCGGGCGCTATGTTCCTTCTGGCTTATTATGAGGTGAAGGAGGGAACCAGGCCGCGAACAGTTGTGATCATGGGGCTGCCCGGATGCGTGATGTACGCCAGGCGCACCATTTTTGACCTGGTGCTGCCCCATGTCATGTCGGACGATGAGGTCACGGCAGCGGATTTGTCGTCCCTGGGAGAGGGCGGTCTCTGCCTGAACTGTCCGGTCTGCACTTTCCCCAACTGCGGCTTCGGTAAGGGGCACTGAGCCTTTCAATCCGCCGGAAAGCCGGAAAGCCGGAAACAGGCCGTCTCGAAGAGAGCAGATCCGGCAGGAGCATACACATAGAGGACAGGCTGTCCTGAAGAGAGGATCCGGTATGGATTTTACACATTTTGACGCAAAGGGAAACGCCTGGATGGTGGATGTCAGCGAAAAACAGGACACCGTCAGAGAGGCGACTGCCGCAGGCAGTATATTTATGAGTGCCGAATGCTTTGAAAAAGTCTGCTCAGGAGGCATTGCCAAGGGAGATGTGCTGGGGACTGCCAGAATCGCCGGAATCATGGGAGCCAAGAAGACTTCGGACCTGATTCCTCTCTGCCACATTCTGAATCTGACGAAGCTGTCGGTGGACTTCGAGCTGCACGCGGAAAACAATGAGATCCGGGCCTTTTGTACAGCGAAGACGCAGGGAAAGACAGGCGTGGAGATGGAGGCGCTGACCGGCGTGTCGGTCACTCTTTTGACCATTTACGACATGTGCAAGGCAATCGACAAGGGCATGGAAATCGGGGAGATCCGCCTGCTCCGCAAGAGCGGCGGCAAGAGCGGCCTGTATGAGAGATCACCGGAGCCGGCAGAATGAAACACAGAAGATACGGATAATAGAGACTGATAATATTGATACTGCTGAAAAAAAACAGAAAGTACAGTAAGAAACAGAGAAAACAGAAATAATATAATAAGAAACAAAAAAACAGAAATAAAACAGTAAGAAACAGAGGAAAAAGATGATTGATCACAACAATAGAAATATCGATTATCTGCGGATCTCTGTGACAGACAGGTGCAATCTGAGGTGCAGATACTGTATGCCGGAGGGCATCAGCACCCTGCCCATGAAGGATATACTTACATTTGAAGAAATCAGGGCTGTTGTTGAACAGGCGGCGGAACTCGGGCTTCGCCATTTCAGGCTCACCGGAGGAGAACCCACAGTGCGCATCGGCCTGTCGATTCTGATCAGGGAAATCAGGTCTGTTCCGGGAATAGAAAAAGTGTCCATGACTACTAACGGAATTTTGCTGGAAAAGATGCTTCCTGATCTGATCTCGGCCGGACTCGATTCCGTGAACATCAGTCTGGACACGATGAATCGGGAAAAATACCTTGAGATTACCGGCACGGACGGGCTGGAGACGGTCCTGAATTCCGTCAGGGCGGCATGCTCAGCCGGTCTGAAGGTGAAGGTGAATGCGGTATCCCTGTTTTCGGACGAGGAAAATATCCGCTCGCTGATCGATCTTGCCAGAGAACTGCCGGTGGATGTGCGCTTCATTGAGATGATGCCTGTCGGCTATGGCAGACAATTCCCGGGTATCAGTCATAATGAACTTATGAAAATACTGAGGAATCTGTATCCGGGCATGACAAAAGACGACCGGGTGCACGGCTTCGGGCCTGCGGTCTACTACAGGATTCCCGGATATAGGGGGAGTGTAGGCCTGATCAGCGCCATCCACCGCAAATTCTGCAGCAGCTGCAACCGCGTCCGTCTGACTTCCCGGGGATTTCTCAAGACATGCCTGTGTTACAGTGATGGCGCCGATCTGCGGGAGATTCTGCGGGCGGATATGCCCGAAGAGGAGAAAAAGCGTATGCTCAGGGAGAGTATGCGGGAGGCGATCCTGCGAAAGCCGGATGCCCACTGCTTCGAGAGCCCTGAGGCCATGACTGAGAACGCCGCGATGAACGCAATCGGAGGATGAAAGCCGCCTTATGTGTGCGCCGGATTCCGGATCTGCCGGAGGGAGATGACAAAATGGAAATAAAACCTATTGAGACAGGATTCACTCATGATTTGAAGCCGCACGCCGGACAGACAACGGCTGAGGAGGCCGGTAATCATGCCGGACAAAGAACAGCTGAGAAGACCGGGACTCATGCCGGACAGACAATGGCTGATGAAGCCCCCTTTACCGCGGCTGTGATCACGCTCAGTGACAAGGGCTCCAGGGGAGACCGCAAGGATGAGAGCGGCCCTGCAGCCGTCGTCATGCTGGAGGAGGCAGGATACGAGGTCTTGGAGGCATTCATCCTGCCCGATGAACCGGAACTCCTGAAAAAAGAACTCATCCGTCTTGCGGATGAGGCAAAGGTGGATCTGGTCCTGACCAGCGGCGGAACGGGATTTTCAATGCGCGACCAGACACCGGAAGCGACAATGGCGGTCGCGGACAGGAATGCGCCCGGAATCGCGGAATACATCCGCATGAGATCCTCACAGATTACGGACCGCGCCATGCTCAGCCGCGGCGTTTCGGTGATCCGCGGGGGGACACTGATCGTGAACCTTCCCGGAAGTCCCAAGGCTGTGCGGGAGAGTCTGGGCTTCATCCTTGGAGCGCTGGACCACGGTCTTCGAATTCTGCGCGGCAGTGCTTCTGAGTGCGCGAGAAAGTAACCGTCCCTGAACAGAATGAGAAAAGAACACTCTCCGAAAAGGATAAAAACACAATCAGTATTTAGAAAAAGGAAGGGTGTTCTTTTTTTATAAACCCGTTATGTTTTTAAAAATATAACGCTTCGATTCCATTGACAAAAGCATTTTTTGGAGGTGACAAGATGATGAAAAAGAGAATGGCGGCCTTTCTTCTTACTGTTGTTATGACAGTGGCTCTGACTGCAGGATGCGGGAGTTCATCCGGCAGTTCAT
>JAUNEM010000023.1:0-15999 GCA_030525515.1 Eubacteriales bacterium | reverse complement strand
AGGCTGTCGAAAAGGAAGCCGTCGCGGAAGCCGGGACAGAGGCTGCCGGAAAGGAAGCCGTCGCGGAAGGAATCGCAGGGAAAGTCCGGGAGACAACGGCGGCAGCGGCTCAGGAAGCGGCGGCGGACGGTGCTCCCGTAGAACTGCAGGTCTTCATCGCGGCTTCCCTCAACACTTCCATGCAGGAAGTTGCTGCGAAATACAATGAGAAACACCCCAACGTGTCCATTGTTTTTAACGCGGACTCCTCCGGCAAGCTCCTCACCCAGATAGAGGAAGGCTATGAGTGTGATGTGTTTTTCTCCGCGGCGCAGAAGCAGATGAATACACTGGAAGAAGACGGACTGGTCGTGGAAGGCACTCGGGCGGACGTCGTCAACAACCAGGTCGTTGTGATCAAGCGTAAAGACACCGGGAGTGCCGTCACCGGTCTTGCCGACATAGGCAGGGCTTCCAGCATCGCTCTTGCGGACGGATCCGTTCCGGTCGGCAGATATACCCGCACGGCTATGATGAATCTGGGTATGCTTCCCGAGGTGGAGGACGCGTCTGTCTATACAACTGCAGAGGTCTCTGACGCCCTGGGCGGGGTAGAGATCTCCGAGCAGGGAAATGTATCTCAGGTCCTCACTGCGGTGATCGAGGGCTCCTGCGAGGTAGGAACGACTTATCTGTCCGATACTTATGGATATGAGGATGACCTCGACATTCTCGAGAAGGTAAGTTATGATTTGACTGGCAATGTGATTTATCCCGTCTGCCAGGTGCAGAATGCAGAAGCATCCCCGGAAGAAGCAGCCGCGGCTGCGGATTTTGTTTCCTTCATCACATCCGACGAGGCAAAGGAGATCTTTGATAAATATCTCTTTGACACAAATATTGAGTGATTCGGACAAAGAATAAAACCAATCCGGGAGTGATGCAGTAATACTGCTGCTCCCGGATTGGCAGAGCAGATAAATAATTAGTAATCGGCCTGCGGGCTGTAAACTGCAGCTGTCACCGCAGGGAAGGAGAAAAGTATGCAGGAGGTCTTTGCAATACTTGAAAAGCTGGATTGGAGCCCGCTCTTTATTTCTTTGAAGACCGGCATTGTCGCGACCTTTTTTTCCTTTTTTCTGGGGATATTCGCGGCCAGGAAGGTGGTGAAGGCATCCAATCGGGTGAAGGCAGTCGTCGATGGGATTCTGACCCTGCCCATGGTCCTTCCGCCGACGGTTGCGGGATTTTTCCTGCTGCTTCTGTTCAGCAGGCGCAGACCCCTGGGAATACTGCTCTACGACCGGTTTGGGATCAAAGTCGTACAATCCTGGCTGGGATGTATCATCGCGGCGACTGTGATCGCCTTCCCTCTGATGTACCGCAACGCGCGCGCGGCTTTTGAACAGATCGACCCCAGCCTGGTCTATGCCGGCCGGACGCTGGGAATGTCGGAAATGCGGATTTTCTGGACTGTCGTCATACCGACTGCGGGTCCCGGAATAGCCTCCGGGACGATCCTGACATTTGCCCGGGCGCTGGGCGAGTTCGGCGCAACCAGTATGCTGGCGGGAAACATTCCGGGAAAGACCGCGACGGTCTCCCAGAGGATCGCCATGGTTATTCAGGACGGCGATTATCTGACGGCAGGCGTGTGGACGGTGATCGTGATCCTGATTGCCTTTGTTGTGATCTTCCTGATGAATCTGATTTCAGGGAAGGCGATGAAGTCTGTGAAACGGTGGTAAAAAAACTACGTCCTGCGACTGACTCGGCGGGCTTGTATTTCCGGCGGAATTTATACCCTGTGAAACGGCGGTAGTAAAGTAAGCCCTGAAACTCTCTGAGTTGTGCTAAGGCGGTGGCCCTATGCTTCTTGAATTGGATTTTGAAAAAAAGCTGGAGGACTTTCATCTCCAGGTCAATTATAGCGGAGAGAATCCCAGGATCGGTATTCTGGGGGCTTCAGGCTGCGGAAAGAGCATGACCCTGAGGAGCATTGCAGGTATCGACAAACCTGACAGGGGGCTGATCCGTTTGGGGGACAGAACCCTGTTTGATTCCGGGAAAAAGGTGAATCTCAGGCCCCGGGAAAGACATGTCGGGTATCTGTTTCAGAATTATGCCCTGTTTCCCACCATGACAGTTGAACAGAATATTATGGCCGGTGTGACCGGGACAAAAGAGGAACGCCGGAGACGGGCCCGGGAAATGATCCTGGCATTCGAAATAGAAGGTCTGGAGAAGAGGCGTCCCGGAGAATTATCAGGCGGACAACAGCAGCGTGTCGCGCTTGCGCGGATGATGGCCGGCAGGCCCGGGGCCGTCCTTCTCGATGAGCCTTTTTCCGCAATGGACTACTTCCTGAAAGAACGGCTGCGCCTGGAGATGGCGCAGATGCTTCGGGACTACCAGGGTCTGTCGATTCTGGTCACCCACGACCGTGACGAGGCCTATCAGCTCTGCGACCATCTCCTGCTCATGAGTGACGGGCATATCATCGCGTCCGGAGACACCCGGAAGGTTTTTGAAAAACCCGAAACAGTCGAGGCCGCGCGCCTTACGGGATGTAAGAATATCTCTCGCATCCGTCCGCTGGGAAGCCACAGAGTGTGCGCTCTGGACTGGGGCAATCTGGAGCTGACGACAGAAGGAGAGGTCACTCCTGAGATCACACATGTGGGAATCCGCGCCCATGATTTTTCGCCGGCTGCCCCCGGGAAATTGCGGGGGTCAGGGGGGGAGGAAGAGACCGGAAATGTTTCGGAAATATCTTCCGGCCCCGGAACAGAGTCCCCGGGAGGGAGGAACATTATTCCTGTCCGAAACCCCAGGCTGACCGAGCTGCCTTTTGAATGGTATGTAGTTCTGGAACAGAATATCTGGTGGAAGGTCCCGAAAGATATGAATAACCACAATTTTTCCACAGCCATGCCCGATGCGCTGACAGTGGATCCCTCCTCCATCAGTCTGTTAAAAGAAAAGTGACTGCGGCAGGGGGCATCCCGGTCTTCAAAGATCATATACAGAGCAAAGTCAGATACTGAGAAAGCCGGTCGAAGGCTCTCCCTGACAGCCAGGGGCAGTATCCCCGTCATCAAAGTTCATATACAGAGCAGGCCAGCCTAAGGCTCTCCCGGACACATGCCGGGGGAGCCTTTTTCGTTCCACAGGAATATGCGATTTCCTTTCGAAATAAAAATATTCTGATAATTATTGCCATACAGTGAATATAATAACAGTTTATAGAATAAATGTATTCTGAATACTCATAAAATGCCGCAATATGCATCTTTCTATGGCATATATTGGTAAAAAATGAATATATGTAAGTGTATTTAGTATTTTTATTAAAAATATGATACAATACATAGAGTTTTTCGGACTGTTGACTGAATATTCAGTTTTCCAGGTTATCAGCCACAGTTGTATTGATAACATGCTGTGACACCACTGCCATGCATAACCTGTATGAATCAACAGCCGGAAAGTCCTGTATGGGACAGGACATAGGACTATTCCTGCATTGTGAGTTAAACAGTGAGTAAACGACCGGGCGGATTTGGCACGGAACCGCAGCCGGATACTCTCAAAGCCTGTTTCATCACGCGGAGATGGAGGACGGAATGCCATGATGAAACTGATAACGGGCGGTTTAAGTACAATGGGGGATGAGTATGAAAAACTCTTTCAAAAAAACGAAACGGAAGACTGCAGCCGGGGTGCTTGCTCTTATGCTGGCACTGTCAATGATTCTGGGATCCGTTTCCGTCCCTGTGCTGGCTGCCCAGGCAGCAGAAGAAACGGACATCACCGGGACAGAATTTGAAGTAGAAAATGAAACCGTTACTTTTCCTCAGGATGATTTTTCATCCGGCATTCCGGAAGAAGAAACTTTCGCCGTAGAGGAGACCCGGGAAAATGCCGGGGAGGTATTTACTGTTACTCTGGACGCCGGAGCGGAAGGCTATTTTATCGACGAGAACGGGGTACAGGTTCAGACGGCAGCCACACTGTGGACAGCAGGCAGTCAGGTCTCTGAACTGATGACAGTTCTTCCTGCTCCGATGACGGACGGCAGCGCGGTCTTTGCAGGATGGAGTTTTTTGGAAGATGGAAGTGAGCTGATTCCCGAAGAGGGATTTACTGCGGAGAGCGATGTAACAATCTATGCAGTCTGGAACACAGGCGCTTCTGATCAGGACCTGCTTTCTGCAGGGGATGAATCCGGCTTTGAACAGGCCGAGGTAGAAGGAAGCGGAGAAGATACATGGCTTCCGGAAGGACAAAATCCGGAGACCGGCAGCGGGGAGGAAATCTCCGCGGGAGAAGTAAACGGAAGCGGCCAGCCCTTCGGCGAAGGATCCTTCGGTGAAGGCGGAGAAGAAATGTGGCTTCCGGAAGGAGACGAACAGGCGGCAGGAAGCGGAGAGGAAATCTCTGCCGGAGCAGAGAGCGGAGACGGACTGACCGCGGACGGGGAAAATACAGACTTCAACGGCACTGATTCTGCCATCGACGGGGAGAACGCGGAACTCAACAACACGGATTCAGCCTTCGAAGGGGAAAACGCGGAACTCAACGGCACTGATTCAGCCATCGACGGGGAGAACGCGGAACTCAACAACACGGATTCTGCCGTAGACGAAGGGGACGGGACGCAGAACCCGGAAGACCAGGAATTTTCGCCGGACGCATCTGAAGAGTCCGGGGCAGAGGGGCAGGATCAGGAGGATGACGCCGCAGTTTCTGAGGACACTGGCGTTGCTGACAGCGTTTCAAGGGACATGGCCGAAAGTGAAGAAGCGGCTGTCGAGGACGTGGATTCAGCTCAGAATACAGAGTCCGGGACTGCGGTAGAGACGGCCATCCCGAACCAGGTTAACAGCGTTGAAGATGCGCAGACAGAGGATGAAACGGTGCTCTCTGAAGACGGAGAGCAGACTGAAGTGAGCAGTGATGCTGCGGGTTCGATCGAAGACGAAATCCCTGAACAGACGGAATATACCGTGACGTTTGACGCGAACGGAGGTGCTTTTGAAGAGGGCGGCCAGACCCTGCAGGAAACGATCGGAAGAGGAAGAAGGATCTGGTTCGATGACATTGAAGAGCCTGCGAGAGAAGGCTTTGCCTTCCTTGGATGGACCACTGAAAAAGACAACAGAGATTCCCTTCTTGAGGAAGGAATCCGGGCGGAGGATAATACCACTGTCTATGCTCTCTGGGCGGAGTACAAAACCATTACCTTCGATGCCAACGGCGGTTATTACAGAACAGGCAGAAACCGCTCGACAGTTTGGAAAGAGCAGTTTTTGAAAGACGAGATCATTGATCTCGATGATTATGAGCCGGATTACGATGGCTGGGAGGATTTCAGGGGCTGGAGCCTCACCAAAAACGGAAAGCAGATCAATTCCGAGGACTATGTTGTGAAGGACACAGTGACCCTGTATGCGCTGTGGGTGGGCGACATTGGAGACGCGGATGTCAGCCTGTCTACCACGTCCTACGTTTACAACGGCAAGGCGCGCAAGCCCGCGGTTACTGTGACCTATAATGACAGGAAACTGACTTCCGGAACGGATTATACCATCGCCTACAGCAACAATGTGAATGCCGGAAAGGCGACTGTGACCATCACCGGAAAGGGAAGATTTGAGGGCGTGACCCGCAAGAGATTTTCAATCACGAAAGCCGCCCAGAATCTGACGCTGAAAGCAGGTTCCTCCAGCATTTGTGTCGGAAAGATCACAACAGTCAAGGCTGGCGGAGCCAAAGAGACCACAAAGTACACATTCAAGTCCTTAAATACCGGAATCGCGTCGGTCACCTCAACCGGCAAAGTCACTGCCAGGAAAGTCGGAACAGTCAAGATCAGAGTGACCACCGCGGCGACAACAAATTATAAGGCGGGTTACCGCGCTGTCACGATCAAGGTTCTGCCTGCGGCGACAAAGAAGCTGACTGCGGTCAACATGAAGTCCGGAATCAAGCTGACATGGACCAGGGTGCCCGGGGCAAACGGATATTATCTGTACAGGGACGGCAAAAAGATTGCGACATTCAGCAAGGGAACAACAGTTGCCTATCTGGATAAAAAAGCGAACAGAAACGGGAAAAAATACACCTATAAGCTGGTTGCCAAAGCTTCGACTGGAACCAGCAAGCTTTACAGATCCGTCAGCATATACCGGTCAGTGAAATCATCCGGCTCCTCATCGAGTTCTTCGTCAGGCTCTTCATCCTCCGGTTCAGGTTCCTCATCGGGCTCCTCGTCCGGTTCAGGTTCCTCATCTGGTTCATCATCCGTCTCGGGCTCCTCGAGCGGCAGCGGTATATCTACGGCTTCCGTTTCAACCAATACCAGGTTCTGCTTTGAGCAGCAATATGTCGCTGGCACTCTGAACAGCTGCACCAAAAATCAGCTGGCCGTCATTGACACGGACGGAGTCAGCACGAGCGTGATCAAAGCAGCTGTTTCAAGAGGCGTGCAGGTCTACGGATATCTGAACGCCGGCGCCCTGGAGCAGGAGAGATCTTATTTTGACCAGTTTAAGAACCTGAGAATCGCCGCCTATGACGGCTGGCCCGGCGAATACTGGGTAGACGTCACTGCCGCTGAATGGAAAACACATCTGATCGCGGAGGCAAAAAAGATCAAGGCGGCCGGCGCTACGGGTCTTTATCTGGACAACACCGATATTCTCTATATGGTTGAGGCCGGTTTCCAGGAAGAAGGAACGAAGCTGATCCGCACCGCGCCGTCGTCCGGCAGCGTGTATAAAGCACTGGCCGACGTGGTCAAGTCCATCGAGAACACCGTTGGAATTGTCGTGATGCCGAACGGAGGCGATATCTTTGTGAGGCGGTTCGTCCAGGAAAATCCCGGACTTCTGAAAGCAGTTGTGCAGGAAGGCGTTGTTTACGAGGACAACAAAAAAACATCGTCTTCAGACCAGAAATACCTGACTAATTATCTCGACTGGTGCAAAAAACAGGGAATCTACATCAGAGGAATCGAGTACATTAATACAACGGCAGGCGCCCAGGCAGCTGCTGATTATTATGCGGCACATGGCTGGCAGGAAATTTACATCAGCAGACACAAAAACCTGATGGGCGACTGACCGAATGATCACATCGGAAAAACCACTTGCGTGAAATACTCCTCGCGTGTCTTCGCGCTGAGCATTCCGTCATATCGGAAAAGCATTGAACCGGGGGAATATCCCGGCTAAGGAAATCCGGGACAGAACCCGGAACTGCAAGTAAAGCAGGATGGGAAATTTTTTCCTGTCCTGCTTTATTCACTCCTTCCGACGATGCCGCCCTTCCTGAGCGGCATCCGCGAAGAGATTATCCGTCACATGATAAGTATACATATCATGCCGGCGGTTTCTCCGATGCGATCACAGGATGTCCGGGCCGTCCGGCGGCACAAACATCCGGCGAGCAAGACTCGCGGGCGGGTCTTGCATTTGACAACTATGTTTTTAACTTCATGGATTGCTTAGAGGAAGGAATAAAATCATCAGAACAAGTATAAAAGACATCAAAGGGACAGGCATTCACGTACATGATTCTGAGAAAAGAGTAATGGACGGATGCAAAGGTAAAAAGAAATACCGGTCAGTTCTCAGATTTGTGACAGCCACACTCATCTGGAGCATGCTGCTGGAGACATCTGCAGGAGGAATATCGGCAGCAGAGCTTTCTTTTTTCGAGGAGGAAGCCCTGAACGTAACAGAAACCGGGACAGAGAGCCTGCCTGCGGAGACGGATGAATACGGAAACCAGACTGCAACGTATGCCCCCGTTTTTGCGGATCTGCCGGCCGCGGATGGAGAGCAGACCGCTCAGGAGGACTTGCCGGAGTCAATACCGGATTCAGCTTTGGAAGTGACATGGCAGGAAGAGGAGCCGGCCGAAACAGGAGAGACCTCTGACCGGGGAGAGCCGGCTGAAACGGCAGAAACCTCTGAGTGGGAAGAACAGGCAGAGACAGGAGAAACATCCAACCGGGTAGAGCCGGTTGAAACGGGAGAAATCTCCGAGTGGGATGGCGCAGACATTGGGGGAAATGATGACGAGATTATCCTCGACCGGGATCAGGACGCAGAAGACGTCGGCGCAGAGTCCATGGTCATTGAGGGAGAAGAAAGCGAAGACACCGGACAAGAGGCTCCGGCTGGACAGGGAGAAGCCAGCGTTGAAGCTGGTGAAGAGCTTCCGGAAGAACAGGGAGAAGCCGTAGAAGAAGCCGGAACAGAGTCCCTGCCCTTAGAAGGCGGAACCGGCGAAGAAGTCGGAACAGAGGTTCCGGAAGACCAAAGAGAAGGTATTGAAGAAGCCGGCCCGGAGTCTTCGACTGAAGAGAAAGAAGGAAACGGAGATACACTCATTCTGAGTGAGGAGGGCGGGGAGGAAAGCGCCGGATCTGAAGCTGCTCTGAACGCCGCAGCCGCCAAAAACGTGTCCGGGACTCAAACTGCTTCGGCTCCGGGTTCCGGGATGTCTGTGGCGGGGAAGGTCATTCCGCAATCCCGGAGACTGATCACGAAAGCCCGGATCCGTCTTTCCAGAACCGGATTTGTCTATACGGGAAAGCGAAGGAAGCCCGCAGTTACTGTGGTCTACGGCAAAACAAAACTGAAGAGGGGCACTGATTACAGTCTGAAGTTCAGAAATAATCTCTATGCCGGAAAAGCATCTGTGACGATTACAGGCAAGGGAAAATACAGGGGGTCAGTGAAAAGGACCTTCCGAATCTTCAAAGCCGCACAGAAACTGACACTGAAAGCGCCTTCCAGACTTGCCCGCGGGAAAAAAGCGGTTCTCAAAGCCGGAGGAGCAAGAGGAACAAAGAAGTATACATTTAAGACCTCAAATTCCGGGATCGCTTCGGTCACCTCGAAAGGGATTGTCACCGCCAGAAAAATCGGAACAGTACGGATCACTGTCCGCACAGCCGCGTCAAGAAACTATAAGGCGGGCAGAAGGACGATCACACTCAAGATTGTGCCCGGAGCTGTCAGGAAAATTGTCTGCAAAAACATGTCCCGGGGAATCAGGCTGAGCTGGACCAGGGCGGCAGGGGCGAACGGCTACGTCATCTACAGGGACGGAAAGAAGATCAGGACGATTGGAAAAGGAACTGTTTTATCCTGCAGTGACACTGCGGCGAACAGAAACGGGAAAAAATACACTTACAAAATTGTCGCCAAGGCCTCTACAGGCATGAGCACACTTCACAAGTCGGCGGTGGTCTACCGGACGATGATCCGGACAAAATCTCCCGGCGAGAAAACGAGATATTGTTTTGAACAGGAACACGTTGCCGCGGCTTTGAGAAGAAGCGGAAAAAATGAGCTGGCAGTCATTGATATGGATGGAATCAGCCGGAATGTGATCAGGGCAGCCAGAAAGCGCGGAGTGCAGATCTACGGGTATCTGAATGCCGGCGCACTGGAAAACAGCAGATCTTATTATTCGAAATTCAGAAACCTGCGTCTGGCCAGATATTCGGGATGGAGCGGGGAGTACTGGGTGGATGTGACCGGAAAGGGCTGGACCTCGCACCTGATCAGCGAAGCCAGGAAGATGAAAAAAGCGGGAGCTACCGGAGTCTTTCTGGATAACACGGACATCCTTTATATGGTGAAGGAAGGATTCGAAAAGAGCGGAGCGGATCTGTACCGCAGGCCCCCTTCCGCTGCCAAAGTGTATAAAGTGCTCAGGAAGGTAGTTAAGAAAATTGAAAAAGAAGTTGGAATCGTTGTGATGCCCAACGGCGGGGATGTTTTTGTGAAACAGTTCGTCAGAGAGTGTCCGGGTGTCATCAAAGTGGTCTGCCAGGAGAGTGTTCTCTACATGGATGGCGGCGATCAGGAGGATGATGACCGCCGCTATCTGACTTCCTACCTTGACTGGTGTAAAAAAAGAGGCATTTATGTCAGGGGAATTGAATACACCGATTCGGCTTCGGACGCCGCAATTGCCCGAAATTATTACAGACGCCACGGCTGGCTCGGAGTCTATATCAGCAGACATGGCAAGCTGAAAGGGGACTGAAGCCCCCTTATCCTATCTGGAATCCGGCAGCCGTTTGCGCAGATACATACGGAAGTAAATGAGAAAAGCAATGTCGCAGACGCACCAGGTGACAGGGAACCCCAAAAGGATCATGTTGATCGTGTAATGAAGAGGGACGATGAAAAGCCCCCACGCGGACCGAAGAAGGCAGACGCCGAAAAACGTGATCAGAGTCGGGATGACAGAATCTCCCATTCCCCGGAGCGAACCGAACAGTATCTCGATCGGTATATAGAGAAAATAAAAGGGCATCAGGAAGTGCATCATGTGAGTGCCAATCTCGACTACAGCGAGATCGGTGCAGAACAGATGCTGCAGGGGGTAGGAAAAATAGTAAAGTGTTCCGATGACGACTCCCATTACGAGGAACATCATAAGAGCACATTCCCGGATACTCTGCATCACACGGTCCCAGCGGCCGGCTCCGATATTCTGGCCGACGAAAGTGGTGATGGAAATGCCAAAAGATCCCACGACCATCCAGAAGATTGAGTCAATTTTGCCGTAGGCGGCATAAGCGGCCACAGTATCTGTGCCGAGTCTGTTGACCACGGACATTAGGATGAGGTTGGCGAAGGTAAATGTGACTTCCGAGAAACCCAGAGGCAGCCCCATACGCAGGATCCGGTGCGCAATATCCTTCGGAATTCGGGGACGGGAGGGAATTCTGATCTTCTGACTCTTCCCGCCGGATTCCGTGCGTCCGGTTTTCTCTGTGATATTTTCTCCGCCGGCAAGAACAGCCGGATCAGCAGAATCAGCCAGGTCAGTAAAGGCAGCCATATTGGCAGAATCCGCCGTGTCAGCCATATCAGCCGGGACAGGCATATTAACCGAATCAGCCGGAACAGCCCCATCGACTGAACCGGCAAGGTCAGCCGTTACAGGTGTCCTGAGTGAGGAAGTCAGAGACAAGCCGTTCAGAGTTCTTTTCAGGAAAAACAGAGCCAGCAGGGCGCTGAGAAGGTGACAAAGTGCCGTTGCGACTGCGGCGCCGGACGAGCCCATGCCCAGAACCGCGACAAAAAACAGGTCGAGCACAATGTTAGTGAGGCATGTGAAAACCAGGACCGCGAGCGGGCGGCGGGAGTCCCCCATTGCTCTGAGCGATGCAGCTTCCATGTTGTAGACTGCGCAGGGAATAAGTCCCGGCGCGACGATATGCAGATAGGGCAGCGAGGGAGTCAGGACATCGTCGGGGGTACGCATTGCGGTGAGAATCAGACGCGCGGCTCCAAAGCAAATGGCGGCTCCGATGAGTCCGATCACAGAACAGATCAGAAGAGACACCCGGATGGTTTCCCGAAGGGTGTCCTCTTTTTTTGCGCCGAAATACTGGGCGACCGGGACAGACGCGCCCCCGGAAAAGCCTATGAAGAACATGATGAAAATATTCAGCAGAGATCCCGCAGGACCGCCGACTGCCGACAGAGCCTCTTTTCCGGCAATCCTGCCAACGATCAGGGCGTCAGCAGTATTGTAGAGCTGTTGGAAAAAAGAACTCAAAAGCAGCGGGAAAAAGAAAAAGAGAATCTGTTTCCAGATGACTCCCTCTGTGATGGGATTTGAGACGGGTGCAGACATCCCGGGTCTGGTGTTTTTGTGTGACATAATATTGCTTCAATCTCTTTCAAAAATAATGATCTTCGAAACGGATAATCTTCGAATCTGATAATTTGTAAAAATGATAATCGGCACGCATAAAAAGAGATGCAAAAAACTGCCGCCCTGGTCTGTGCGCCATGGCAGCAGTTTTTTACAATTTTGTGATCTCTACAATCAAATCGGGAACTGTCGTGCATTCATCCGGCTATGAATGATACTCATCGGATCATTCTCATTGAGAGAGCGCCGTGGAAGAGTACCACCGAAGCATTCTTATTGAATGAGGATCAGTTGAATGAGAATCCGTGGATGGTTCCCCGGATGAGAATCCGGGATCCCGGGATGATTTTCACCGGGTGATTTCATGAAGCCGGACAGCTGCGGAAATTATTCGTAATCCGCGACGTTCTCACTGTCGATCCAGATGTTGGTTGTGATGATAGTGTTGTTCTCAAGGGTCTCGCCATCGATCAGCTTGCAGGCTGCTTCGATGCCGTTGGCTGCCATAGCGCCGCCGTCCTGAGAAACAGTACCGGTGATTCTGCCGTCCTTGATGGCCTCGAAGCCGTCAGGTGTGCCGTCAACGCCGGTGATGACGATGCCGCTGTTTGCGCCTGCAGCGTTGCCGGCGCCGACTGCCATGCCGTCGTTCTCGCAGACGATCGCGTCAAGGTCATAAGCGGAGAGCCAGCTCTCGACTGTGCCCTGTGCAGCAGCTGTATCCCACTGGCAGTCAGCGGGCTCAACAACCTGGACCATGTCGGGATAGTTCTTCAGGATGTTCTGGTAACCTTCCAGTCTCTGCAGACCGCCGGCATCGCCGGAGGGACCGGTCAGGATCGCGATGTTGCCCTTGCCGCCCAGAAGGTCAGCGACGTGCTGCATCTCGGTCTCGCCGGCTGTTACGTTGTCACCGCAGGAAAGAGCGGAGATTCCGTGGTTCTCCCAATCTGTGCAGGCGGAGATGACGTTGATCATGATGACACCCTTGTCTGCCGCAGCCTGAGCCGCATCACCGAGTCCGTCGGGATCGACGGGCTCAAACAGGATTGCCTGATAGCCTTCGGAAGTGCACTGCTCGATCTGGCTGATCTGCTTTGCGGCGTCCTGATCAGCGCTGAGGATGGTGAGGTCAACGCCCAGCTCTTTTGCCTTCGCTTCAGCCGCCTCAGTGACAGCAATCTGGAAAGCGTTGGTCTGGTGCTGCTGGATCAGGGCAATCTTGTAGCCGCCGGCAGCATCGCCTGCTGCCGCAGCCTCTGTCGCTCCCTTTGCCGCGTCACCACTGCCGGATGCAGAGGAAGAAGAGCCGCAGCCTGCCAGCAGTCCCGCAGACAGGATTCCGGCCATCAGAATGGCCATGAGTTTCTTTTTCATAATAAATCCTCCTTAATAGAAATAACTGCTGCGGCATCCCATGCGGCCGCGAAAGCGGGGATGAGAATGCCGTATTAACATCACATGCCCCGCAGGAGCGGCAGCATGAGAATGCTCTATTGATTGTCTTCCGCACATACTGCCCGTGAATTCAGCCCGGGGATACGTGCGCAGAGAGAAAACCTGTTTTTTCGGAATCAGACTTCATATTATCTATAAAAGATAAGACTCTTTCCGGATCAGTCTTTTTTGCTCTTGCCCTTTACATCGATCAGAACAGCGAGAACAATGATCAGACCCTTGACTATCTTCTGCCAGTGCGAGGAGACGCCCAGGATATCCAGGCCATTGGCGATGACAGTGATCAGCAGGGTGCCGATGACGACGCCCCAGGGCTTGCCGACACCGCCGGTCATGGATACACCGCCCACGACGCAGGCTGTGATCGCGTCCATCTCGTAACTTTCAGCAGCGGTCGGCTGTCCGATGGTGACTCGGGAAGTCATCAGGAAACCGCAGAAACCTGCCAGGAAGCCGGCGATCGCGAAGGTGGAAATGCGGATCGCGGTGGTGTTGATACCGGCGACCCTGGCCGCCTGCAGGTTGCCGCCGCAGGCATAGACTCTGCGTCCGTACACGGTCTTGGCCAGTACAAAAGAGCAGATGATAATGACAATGACCAGGAAGATTGCCAGCATGGGAATTCCCGCGATGGAACCTGCGGCGATCGCCTTATAGGGTTCGCTCATGCCGATGACCGGTTTTCCGTTGGAAATCAGAAGCGCAAGTCCGCGGACTGCGGTCATGGTTCCCAGTGTCATGATGAAGGGCGGTAGATCGCCGACTGCGACGCCGATACCGTTGATGAGGCCGACGCCGAGACCGGCCAGCATGGCCGCGATCAATGCCAGAATCAGAGGGTTGTTGCCCTGTCCCAGCAGGGCGGCCAGAATTCCGGAGAAGGCCACTGTCGAACCGACCGACATATCAAATCCGCCGGAGATAATGACGAACATCATACCGAAGGCCAGAATTCCGTTGATGGATGCCTGCTTCAGAATGTTGACCAGGTTACTGGGGGTGATGAAGCTCGGCTTGAGGATCGTCAGGCCGATGACGATCACGATGAAGATTACAAAAATAAAGTATTCACTGATCAGTGATTTCAGGTTGTTGTTTTTTTTCAGCTCATCCTGTTTCATGAGTTGCTCCTCCCGTTTATGTATGACTGAGATAATAATCAGACCTCGATCTTGGATGCCAGTGTCATGATCTCTTCCTGCGAGAACTGCTCGCGCGAGAGTTCACCGGAGAGATTTCCCTCGGACATGACGGCGATCCTGTCACAGACGCCCATGAGCTCAGGGATCTCCGAAGAGATCATGATGACCGCCTTGCCCTGCTGGACCAGGGTTCCGATCAGCAGGTAGATATCGCGCTTGGCACCTACGTCGATTCCGCGTGTGGGCTCATCCAGAATGATGATATCCGGGTCGTTGAGGAGCCACTTGCCGATGACGACCTTCTGCTGATTGCCGCCGGAGAGATTGCCGACGATCTGGTCTCCGGAAGGAGTCTTGATCTTCAGTTTTTCAATATATTCCTGAGAAGCCTTTCTGGCCTTGTTTTTGCTGTAGAGCCCGTTCTCCAGCAGCTTTTTGATGGCCACCATGGCGATGTTGTCATTGACGGTGCCGCGCAGGTTCAGGCCTGTGACCTTGCGGTCTTCTGTGACCAGCGCCACGCCCTCTTTGATGATGTCTTTTGGGGAGTGGACCTGAATCTTTTTGCCCTTGACGAAGATTTCTCCCTGAGAGAGTTTATGCATTCCGAAGATGCCTTCCACAAGCTCGCTTCGCCCGGCGCCCACAAGACCGCCGATGCCGAGGATCTCGCCCTTGCGCACCGAGATGCTCACGCCCTTGACTTTGTTGTCCGCCCGGACGATGTTTCTTGCCTCGAAGACCACTTCGCCGATTTCAGCCTCTGCCTTGGGGAACACATCCGTGATCTCGCGTCCGACCATCATCTTAATCAGCTGGGGTTCATCCAGATCTTTGGTGTCTCCGGACCCGACATAGGTGCCGTCACGGTAGACGCTGATCCGGTCGCAGATTGTGAAAATCTCGTCCATACGATGGGAGATGTAAATAATGGCGACACCCTTTTCCTTCAGCCGGCGGATATGCCCGAAAAGGAGCTCGACTTCGCGGTCCGTGATGGCAGCGGTCGGCTCGTCCATGATGATGACCTTTGCGTTGACGGAGATCGCCTTGATGATCTCGATCAGCTGGCACTGGGCGACCGTCAGGTTCCGCAGCAGTTCCATGGGAGATACGTGCAGGCCGCACTCAGCGATCAGGCGCTTTGACTCCTCGATCTCAGCCTTTTTGTCTACCAGACCGTTTTTGCGAAGCTCGCGCCCGACAAAAATATTCTCATAGACCGGCATGTCGAGGATCGGGTTCAGTTCCTGGTGGATCATGGCCACGCCTTTGTCCATTGCTTCCTTGGGATTGGATACATGATAGGGCTGTCCGTCGAAGAGGATTTCACCGCCCTCATCTTTGGTATAGATTCCCATCAGGATCTTCATCAGCGTTGACTTGCCGGCGCCGTTTTCGCCCATCAGCGCGTGAACTTCCCCGGGACGCACCTGGAGCTGGACATGGTCCAGTGCTTTTACACCCGGAAATGTCTTGCTGATGTCCTTCATTTCCAAAATATAGTCCATACTTTCTTACCCCTGTTGTATGACCATGGATGACACGTGCCGTTCATAGTACCGGCGCGCACTGCGGGGCTTCATGCCGGCGTGAACATCCACAAAACCGGATCATTCGGTTTCATAACAATTACGTCCTATATTTTAACATATTTTTTCGATTTATGTTTTTTTACATTTATAAGACATGCTTTTTTTCAGGCACTGCATAAAAACTGTGT
>JAUNEM010000022.1 GCA_030525515.1 Eubacteriales bacterium | reverse complement strand
ACCGGTTACTGGAACCTGTTCCGCTTCAACCCTGCAGGCGGCGCTAAGAAGTTCAGCCTTGACAGCAAGCCCGGCACCGGCGATTATCAGGGATTCCTGAACGGAGAAGTCCGTTACATGTCCCTGAAGAAAGCTAATCCGGCCAATGCTGACAAGATGTACGCTGAGAACGAAGCTAACGCAAAGGCTCACTATGAGTACCTGAGCAAGCTCGGCGCTCTGTACAACGAGTAATTTTCAGCTTAAACAGCGGAATCGTCAGGACGGATCCACAATCCGGATACCGGAGGGATGCTCTTTCCCTGGGCTGGTCTGACAGGCCGGGGTAATCATTTCCGAAGGTGTACATTCGCAGGACCTGAACCGCAAAAGTTTGGCTCCATACGGACGGATTGTTAAGATACTATCTTGACGTCAATTCAAAATAGCGCTATGATAAGCACACAAGCCACAGATTTGCACATCCTGCGATCTGTGGCTTGTATTCGGATAAAAGCATTTAGTCTTTCCTAACTTTGAACTAACTGCTTAAGCTTGTTTTATATTGAAAGGAGACACAATAATGGCACGTGTTATTAATGATTCCTGCATCAGCTGCGGCACTTGCGCTGCTTCCTGCCCCGTCGAAGCTATCTCCCAGGGCGATTCTCAGTACGAGATCGATGCCGATGCTTGCATCGATTGCGGCGCTTGCGAGGGTTCATGTCCTGTCGGCGCGATCTCCGAGGGTTAATTGATCTGATATTCTGATCTTAGTTCCCGCATATAATCGCGCAGATATGTGATCCCTGAATCTGTTACAGACGGAATGTTTTCCCAATGATTTTGACCGACTGACATCATTTTTGATGTTTCAGCCTGTCAGTCGATACTGAAGGCCGGTTCCGGCCGCATCAGCAGGGCTTTCGCCTGTACAGAAAGGAAAATCAAAAAAAGAAACCGCCTGCGGCAAACTATCTTGCCACAGGCGGTTTTTTTATGCCCGCAAATATAAATTCGAATTGTCCTTCAAAAACCACGAAGTGCCCTTCGCGCTTCCCGCGATCCGCAATGTGCATGGGTGCAAAGCTCACCCGCGAGTCATGAATTTTTCTTATTTAAACATACTCTCAAGATCATCCTGGCAGATCGGTTTGAGGCCGTTTGCGGTGAGGACCTTAATCGCAGCGTCATTGTCGGCGACGCGGAAGATCATGCAGGCACTGTTTGCTCTCTTGGCCAGGAAGGCATAGGAATACTCGAGATTGATTCCGTTGTCCCCCAGCAGATTCAGAACATTCACGAGTGCGCCGGGTTTATCTTCAAACACTACCGCCAGCACCGGTGTTACTGAGCACACGTACCCCTCTTCCTTCAGGATCTGCACGGTCTTATAGGCGTCGTCGACGATGACGCGCACAATGCCGAAGTCTTCGGTCTCTGCCAGGGAGAGCGCGCGCAGATCGATCCCGCTGCTTTGCAGAATCTTTGCAAAGGCAGCCAATGCACCCGGTTTGTTTTCAAGGAAAGCCGAAATCTGTTTTACTGTCATTTTCTCCCTCCTGTTTTAAAAGCATTTTGCATCATATCATGTTTGCGTGAACCAATGGCGGTCAGCATCCGCCGCGAAGATTCCAATCAGGACAACCGGCTGCGGTCAGTATCCGCCGCGGAGACTTCGATCAGGACAACCGGCTGCGGTCAGTGGCTGCCGTAGAGATTTCTCTTGTCGATCACTCTCTTGGCTTTTCCCTCACTCCTGGTGATGGTCTTGGGAGCGACAAGCTTGACGACGCAGTAAATACCGAGCATGGCCTTAAGGTCGCTGACAAGCTGCTTCTCGCGCTTTGTGATGTCTTTCAGAGAGTCGGAGAACATCTCGGGGGTCATCTCGACCTGAACTTCGATGCGGTCGCTGTTGTTCTCTCTCGTCACAATGATCTGATAGTTTGCCGGATATCCATTGTTCATCAGGACTGTCTCGATCTGGCTCGGGAATACATTGACTCCCTTGACGATCAGCATATCGTCGCTGCGGCCCATAGGCTTGGCCATTCTGACGTGCGTCCTGCCGCATGCACAGGGTTCTGCGTTGAGGACGCAGATGTCCTTGGTCCGATAGCGCAGAAGCGGGAATGCCTCCTTGGTAATGCTGGTGAACACAAGCTCTCCCTTTTCTCCGTAGGGAAGCACCTCTCCTGTATCGGGGTTAATGATCTCGGCAATAAAGTGATCCTCATTGATATGCATCCCGTTCTTCTGAGAGCATTCAAAGGCGACGCCGGGTCCGGAAATCTCCGTAAGTCCGTAAATATCAAATGCCTTGATACCGAGTTTCTCCTCAATGTCATGGCGCATCTCTTCTGTCCAGGCCTCAGCGCCGAAAATGCCCGCTTTCAGTTTGATCTGGTCGCGCATTCCGCGCTCGTTGATGGACTCCGCCAGATAAGCCGCGTAAGAAGGTGTACAGCAGATGATGGTAGAACCCAGGTCTGTCATAAACTGGATCTGCCTGTCGGTGTTTCCCGAGGACATAGGGAGTGTCAGAGAACCCACCTTGTGAGAACCGCCGTGGAGACCGGCGCCTCCTGTGAACAGACCGTAACCATAGCAGACCTGTACTACGTCGTCCTTTGTGCCGCCCGCTGCCGTGATGGCTCTTGCACAGCATTCCTCCCACAGATCTATATCGTTTTGGGTATAAAATGCGACTACTCTCCTTCCCGTAGTTCCGCTGGTGGAATGGATCCGCACACAGTCAGACATCGGGACTGCAAGAAGCCCGAACGGATATTGTTTCCTGAGATCTTCCTTGCTCAGAAAAGGAAGCTTGTGAAGGTCTTTCACCCCCTTGATATCCTCCGGTTTAATACCGGCGGCATCCATTTTCTCCCTGTAACACTCCACGTTCTCATAGACGCGCTTCACGGTCGCTGCCAGACGCTCGTCCTGCCATTTGGTGATCTGCTCCCGGGAAGCGCATTCAATCTCAGGATTAAAGTAATTTTCCATAGTGTCTTATTCCTCCTGTATCTGTTTCCGGCATCATCTGGCAAGATTCGCGAATTTCGTCAGCTGCGGCTGCCAGCTGAGTTCAACTGTGCCGATCGGGCCGTTTCTCTGCTTGGCGATTATGATCTCAGCGATTCCTTTTTTCTCGGAGTCCTCATTATAATAATCATCGCGGTATATAAACATGACCAGGTCCGCGTCCTGCTCGATCGCGCCGGATTCACGAAGGTCAGAGAGCATAGGCCGGTGGTTTGGCCTTGATTCCACGGCTCTGGAGAGCTGGGAGAGCGCCACGACAGGCACATTCAATTCTCTGGCAAGCGCTTTGAGGGAGCGGGAAATGTCCGAAATCTCCTGCTGGCGTGAATCGCCTCCTCTGCCTGAACCGCTCATAAGCTGGAGATAGTCAATGATGACGATATCCAGCCCGAATTCAATCTTGTATTTCCGGCATTTCGAGCGCATTTCCGCAACCGTGATCGCGGGTGTGTCATCTATGATCAGCCGGCTCTCGCCGATTTTCTGCGCGCTGTCAATGACCTCTGCCCACTCGGACTCGTTCAGTTCACCTGTGCGGATCTTCTGGGCCTCTACATGGGACTGCATGGCAAACATCCTGTTGACAAGCTGTTCCTTGGACATTTCCAGCGAAAAAATCGCAACACATTTATCCTCGCGAAGTGTCAGATACTCGGCAATATTGAGGACCAGGGCGGTTTTTCCCATGGAGGGACGGGCTGCGACCAGAATGAAATCCGCAGGCTGAAGGCCGGCGGTCCTGCTGTCCAGATCCGTGAATCCGGTGGAAAGACCGGTGACATTTCCCTTGATTCTCGAGGCCTGATCGATCCTGTCCATCGCGTTGAGGACGATCTGCCTGATCGGAACGAAATTGGAGGCTGTGCGTCTCTGCGATATTTCAAATATTCTCTTCTCTGCCTTGTCCAGCAGAGTTTCCATCTCCTCCTGCTCCGCATAGCAGTTCCCGGCGATTTCTTCATTCGCCCGGATCATGCTCCTCAGAAGGGATTTTTCCGCGACAATATTCGCATAAGATTTAATGTTCGCGGAGGAAGGGACCATGGTGATCAGCTCCCGGATCAGCTCATCCGAATACAGTTCCGGGGGAAGATTCTTTTCACGCAGCTTCGCCTGCAGCGTGACGGGGTCAATCGCCATGCCTTTCCTGTTCATTTCCAGCATAGTCTGGTAAAGAATCCCGTTCTGCCTCGCGTAAAAGTCTTCTTCTTTTACTATTTCCGAGGCAATTTCGACTGCGTCGGGATCGATCAGCATAGAACCCAGTACAGAGCGCTCAGCCTCCAGACTGTGCGGCATTACTCTGCCGATCAGGTCTTCCTGTGCCATAAATAGGGCCTCCGTATGATATCCGCCTGTGCTGTCCGTCAGGCCTCAGTTACCTTCAGCATGAATTTGCCGGTCACCTGGGGATGAAGGCGGATCGGGATTTCAAAATCGCCGAAAGACTTGATCGGCTCGGCGAGCTGGATCTTTTTCTTGTCAAGGTCGAGATTGTGCTGTTTCTTTGCTTCCTGGGCGATTTCCTTGGCGCTGACAGAGCCGAACACTTTTCCGTTGCCGCCCGCTTTCATCTTGACCTCAACTGTGACCTTTTCGAGTTCCTGTGCCAGCTTCTGAGCGTCCGCAAGTTTTGCGGCAGCTTCTTTCGCCTCGCGCTGTTTCTTCAGCTTGAGATCGTTTTTGTTCTTGTCAGTGGCCTCTACTCCCAGCTTCTTGGGAATGACAAAGTTCCTTGCGTATCCGTCGCTGACGTTGACAATATCTCCCTCTTTGCCGAGTGATTTCACATCCTGCAAAAGAATGACCTTCATATTTTTCCTCTCTTTCTGTCCTGAATTTCTGTATTTTCCTTCTGATCGAGTTCTAAGAAAACGATGGATTTTTCCCTCAGACTGCCGCCTTTTCTATGCCGGTTGGCATCTTCAAGATGGCAATGGTCTTCCATCCGGTCTGCCGCTTTTTCTATGCCGGCCGGTCTTTGAAGGGTATCCTCAGATCTCGATCTCCCCATCCTCGATCATCTGGTCTATGACTTCCTTGACCCTTGCGATCGCTTCTTCGACGGTGGCGTTTGACATCTGGCTGCCCGCCATATTGATGTGTCCGCCGCCTCCCATGTGCTCCATGACAAGCTGCACATTGACCTCGTCGATCGAGCGGGCACTGACAAAGATCAGTCCATTGTACTCTGTCATGACAAAGCTCGCCTTGATCCCGTCAATATTGAGCATCTCATTCGCGGCCTGGGCGCCGACTACTGTGGGACTGCGCAGTCCCTCGCCGTTGCAGACCGAAATCGCAAAGGCGTCCCTGTAAATCTCTGCCTGGGAGACGGCGTCAGCCCGGGCTTTATACTCCACTGCCTCCTCGCGGAAGAGTTTTCTGACACGCACCACATCAGCACCGCTGCGGCGCAGGAACGCAGCCGCTTCAAATGTGCGCACACCGGCATTTTTGACAAAGCTGTCTGTATCCACGACGATTCCGCCGTATATGGCGTCCGCCTCTTCAGGACGCAGGCGGATATTCTCGCCTGTGTACTGGACGATCTCGGCAACCATCTCACAGGCCGAGGATGCATAGCCCTCGACATAGGACAGGGTGGCTCCATCGATGACATCCTTTCCTGCGCGGTGATGGTCAAAAACCACGACTGACTTGCACCGGACCAGAAGCTCCGGGCACTCCGTCCTGGCGGGATTGTTGACATCGACAACCACAACACAGGAATTGTCGCTCACCATTTCGATTGCCTGAGCGCTGGTAACGATGAAGTCCTTTTCATATTCCGGATTGTTTTCAAACAGCCCCAGAATCTGCACAAGGGAAATCGTGCGCTCGTTGATGACGATATGCGCCCTCTTGTTGAGAGTACGGGCGATCCTGTAAATACCGACCGCCGCGCCGAAGCTGTCGGGATCTCCCAGCTTGTGTCCCATAATGAACACATCGTCCCTGGCCCGTATGATCTCCTTGAGAGCCTGCGCCTTGACCCTTGCCTTGACACGGGTATTCTTTTCCACCTGTCTGGTTTTGCCCCCGTAGTAAACGATATTATCGGGGTACTTCACGACAGCCTGGTCGCCGCCGCGCCCCAGGGCGAGATCGACGGCGTTGCGCGCGAATTCATAATTCTGCGTGTAAGCCAGACCATCCAGGCCGAACCCGAGGCTGAGCGTGACCGCCATCTCATTTCCGATATTTACCTTTTTGACATCCTCCAGGATATCAAAGTGCGTATCCAAAAGGCCCTGCAGCGATTTCTTCCTGATAATGACCAGATACTTGTCCTTCTCGATCTTGCTGCAGATGCCGTCCATGGAGCTGATATACTGGTTTACTTTACGGTCGATCAAGGCGATCAGGAGAGCCTTACGGACCTCTTCAACCGTGTCTATGACCTCGTCATAGTTGTCGATATAAAAGAGGCCTACCGCCAGACTCTGGTCATCAATCTCCCTGAGGGCAAGCTGCACTGCCGTGTTGTCCACCAGGCACAATGCGATGACATCGCCCTCGACACTGTCTCCGAACATCATTGCGCTTCCTGACAAATGGGCTGCCCTGATTCTGCGCATCTGGGCGACATAGCTGTTCCCCACCAGTTCCGCCTGGACCTTGACTGTCTTGTCGTAGTCCCTGGGAAAAGAATCTCTGGTCAGGGCAGGAAGGATAGTGGAGACGGGTCTCCTGTAGTTGATGTCCCTGTGAATTGCCTCCTCGAAGGCCGGGTTCATCCACAGCAGGTGTCCGCCCTCATCCAGAAGAGCATAAGGCATATCCATCTCTTTGAGCAGAAGATCCTCCAGGCCCAGGAATTCACGGACGTACTCCGCCATTTCTTTTCTGTAAATAACACGGCTGTTAAAAAAGGCCGCTGCCATGACGACTGTATATACCAGGCAGACCAGAGAAAGCGCAGCAAAAGACTTTCCGTCCAGAAACAGGATCAGAAGATCCGTGACCCACAGGATGATTCCCATGATCAGCGTGATCCTGAAATATCCGTAAATGCGCCCTTTTTTCTTTTTGATCAGTGCAGAAGCCGAAATCTTTTCCGTGGAATCTACAGTCTCTTCGACAGATTCCTGCGGCTCAGACACGTTCACTTTATCCATTCAAATCTCTCCATCACCCGATCTGCCGGGCAAGTTCATCCAGCCAGTCCGCTGCCTGCTGCATTCCTTCTTCGGAAAAAGGAAACAGCTTTTCCGTTCTCTGTTCTTCCTCTGTGGCCGCATAGCCAAAAGGTCCCTTCCATGTCGTTACAAGAAGAGAAGCGTCGCCCCGCTTATCTGGCGGGGTAAAATGAACATTTTTCAGAGGTTCCCGGGCTATGCGGAACCGCATTTTCCCGCTGCTTCCGAAATAGGCTTCTCCATATTCATAATGCACAAAGGGGAACAAGTCCTCTCTGGCGATCTTTCTTTCTGTATCCATAATAATCCGGGCTCCCGTTTCGCGGCAGATTCTATAGACAGAAATCCGGTATCTGAAAAAAACTCAAACTGCCGTCATCTGTCCCGCAGCTATTATAACATAACATGGGAGTGAAACAAAAACCTCCGGCCTGCAGAATCTGAAGCGATTGATCTCAAAGACTTTCCTGATAATAATCATAAATTCAAATTCGACTGTGAATGGGAACGAAGCGCTTCTGAAGCGGGGATCCGAAAAACCCGTCCTCAATATTTCCTGTTACGATGCCAGTTCCGGCTTCTTTCCGGTATACAGCTGGTAGTATCGCTTGCCGAGGGCGAGCAGCTCCTCATGGGTTCCCTGCTCAACGATCCTGCCCTGCTCCAGAACAATGATCAGGTCGCTGTTCCGGATGGTGGAAAGTCGATGCGCGATCACAAACGTCGTCCTGCCTTTCATCAGCTGATCCATTCCCGCCTGAACGATCTTCTCTGTGCGGGTATCGATCGAACTGGTCGCCTCGTCCAGAATGAGCGCCGGGGGATCCGCGATCGCCGCGCGGGCAATAGCCAGGAGCTGACGCTGTCCCTGAGAGAGGTTTGCTCCGTCGCCGGTGAGCATAGTGTCATATCCCTTAGGAAGCCTGCGGATGAATCCGTCCGCATTGGCCAGCTTTGCCGCGCGGACGATTTCCTCCTCGGTGGCATCCAGTTTGCCGAAGCGGATATTCTCGCTCACAGTGCCGGTGAACAGATGTGTATCCTGAAGCACAATTCCCAGGGAGCGGCGCAGATCGCCTTTTTTAATCTTATTGACATTGATATTGTCGTAGCGGATCTTTCCGTCCTGAATATCATAAAAACGGTTGATCAGGTTGGTGATCGTGGTTTTGCCGGCGCCTGTCGAGCCCACCAGGGCTATCTTCATGCCCGGTTTTGCGTGGATCCAGATATCATGCAGCACCATCTTGTCGTCCCGGTAACCGAAGTCTACGCCGTTGAAGGTGATATCCCCTTCCAGCCTCTGATAAGTGGTAGTGTCTTCCGCCTTGTGATAGTGTTTCCACGCCCACTGCCCGGTGTGCTCCCCGGCCTCTACGATTTCCCCGTTCTCATCCTGTCTGCAGTTTACCAGCATGACGTAGCCTTCGTCCGTCTCCGGCTTTTCGTCCATGAGGCGGAAGATACGTTCCGCGCCCGCCAGAGCCATAATGATACTGTTAAACTGCATACTCACCTGATTGATGGGCATGGAGAAGCCCCTGTTCAGCGTGAGAAAACTGGCCAGGGCACCGACGGTAAAACCCGCGTAGGAATTGACGGCGAGAACACCGCCCACGATGGCACAGATGACATAATTCGTGTTGCCCAGCTGGCCGTTGACCGGACCGATGATATTGGCGAAGCCGTTGGCTCTGGCCGAACTCTGATACAGTTCCTCATTGAGCTGATCGAACTCCCTGATGACCTGCTGCTCATGGGAAAAAACCTTGACCACCTTCTCGCCTGTCATGGTCTCTTCGATAAAGCCATTGAGCTTACCCAGATTCCTCTGCTGGGCGACAAAATTTCTGCCGGACAGGGAGGTCACTTTGCCGGAGCTCAAAAGCATCACGATAACCATCACCATTGAGACAGCGGTCAGAGGAGGGCTGAGCACCAGCATCATGGAAAAAATACTGACAATGGTGATCGTACTGTTCAACAGCTGGGGCATACTCTGGCTGATCATCTGCCTCAGTGTATCAATATCGTTTGTGTAGACTGACATAATGTCGCCGTGGGCATGCGTGTCGAAATACTTGATCGGCAGGCTCTCCATATGGTCAAAGAGCTCCGTGCGCATGTGCTTCATCGTCCCCTGAGTGACAAAAGCCATCGTGCGCGCCTGCAGGTAGGCCGATCCGATGCCCACCAGGTAAAAACACGCAACCCGGGCCATCGCCCTCAGCAATGGCGAAAAATCGGGAGATCCCTGGCCCGCTTTCACCTGCTCCACCATGGGAAGGATATATTTGTCGATCAGAGTCCGGGTAAACATGGTACCCTGCACATTTGCGAAAACAGACACGACAATACAGACTGCCACCAAAATCAGGTGCAGTCCGTAATAGCGAAATACATAAGAAAAAATTCTCCGCAGGAGCTTTCCGGGATTCTCCACTTTGGGACGGGGTCTGCCCCTCATCCCTCTGGGGCCGCCTCCGACCACCTTGACTTTTTCTTTTTCAGCCATCTGAGTCCTCTCACTATCTTGTGCTTTTCTGTCTATTGCCTTATCTGTCTGTTGCTTTTTCTGGCTTCTGTTTTTTCTGCCCTGCGGCTATGGCCGGTCGCTGGCAGACCAGTCAGATTCAGGATTCAGAGCACGCCCGAGGGTCCTGCGCCCCGCTTACGGCCGCAATCACTCCTGTCTGTCAAAGTCCGCATTGGCGCCGGCTCCGGTCTGGGATTCGTAGACCTCTCTGTAAATAGTATTTCCGCGGAGCAGTTCCTCGTGGGTGCCGAATCCGTTGACCTGCCCGTCATCCATGACAATGATCCTGTCGCACCCCTGTACACTGGCGATCCTCTGCGCGATGATCAGACGCGTGGTGTCCGGAATCTCCTCGGCAAAGGCACGCCTGATTTTGGCGTCTGTCGCCGTGTCTACGGCGCTGGTACTGTCATCCAGTATCAGGATCCTGGGCTTCCTCAGAAGGGCTCTGGCGATGCACAGGCGCTGTTTCTGGCCGCCGGAGACATTGGTTCCGCCCTGCTCGATGTATGTATTGTAACCTTCGGGCATTTTCCGGATAAATTCATCCGCGCAGGCCAGCTCGCATGCATGCCGGCACTCCTCCTCTGTGGCGTCGGGATCGCCCCAGCGCAGATTGTCGTAAATGGTGCCGGAGAAGAGCACGTTCTTTTGCAGAACAACAGCGACCTGTCCGCGCAGAACGTCCAGATCGTATTCTCTGACGTCATGCCCTCCGACAAGGATCCGCCCTTCCGTGACGTCATAAAGGCGGCTGACCAGATTGACCAGGCTGGACTTGGAGGAGCCTGTTCCCCCGATCACTCCGATGCTTTCGCCCGACCGGATCTCCAGATCAATGTTTTTGAGAACGGGCTCCGAAGATCCCGGGCTGTAGGAAAAGTATACATTTTCGAAGCGGATGCTGCCGTCCGGGACCTCCATGAGAGGATTCTCAGGGTTCGTGAGGCTGGTCTTTTCTGTGATGACCTCTGTGATACGCCTGGCACTGGCCTCGGACATCGTGATCATGATCACGACCATGGAAAGCATCATCAGGCTCATCAGGATATTCATGCAGTAGGTCAGCAGACTCATCAGGTTTCCGGTGGACAGCTCGCTGCCGACGATCATGTTGGCGCCGAACCAGCTGATCAGCAGGATGCAGGAATAGACGATTCCCATCATGACCGGGCCGATCGCCGCGAGTCGGAGCTCCGCCCTGATAAACATCTCATAGATATTCGCGGCCGCCCTGTTGAAGCGTCCGATCTCATAATCCTCGCGGACATAAGCCTTGACGACCCGGATCGCGGAAACATTTTCCTGTACGCTTTCGTTCATGGCGTCATACCGTTCAAACACCTGCTTGAAATAGCGGGTGGTCGACCGCATCATAGTGCCCATAAACACAGCCAGCACAGCTACGGCAACCAGGTAAATGCTCGAGAGCCTGGCGCTGATGGTAAAGGACATGAACAGGGCGACGGCCATTGTCGCGGGCGCGCGCATGGCCATCCTGAGCATCATCATATAGGCATTCTGAATATTGGTGACATCCGTCGTGAGTCTTGTGACCAGACTGGATGTTGAGAACTTGTCAATATTGGCGAAGGAAAATGTCTGGATATTGTCAAACATGGCCTTGCGCAGGTTCCTGGCCAGGCCTGCGCCTGCCCTCGCCGCGAAAAAGCCGCCGAGAAGGCCCGCCGCCAGCCCGCACAGGGCGACCACGATCATCCTGGCACCGGTTTCCAGAATATAGGAAGTATTCCCCGCCATGACACCATAATCGACGATTCTGCCCATCAGAATCGGAATGATCATCTCGCAGATTACTTCTCCGATCATGCATACCGGAGTTAATATGGAAACCAGGCGAAACTCTTTCACCTGTGACAGAAGTGTTCTGATCATACAGTTATTTCCTCTTGCAGACATGCCGAAGCGCTTTTGCGCTGAAGCGTCAGGGATAAAGTCCCTGAAACACACGGCGGAATACTCTTTTCCACTTCAAAAAACAAAATCATGTATCTTTTAATGATATAAAATCCAACCCTCTATTGTCAATGCCGACAGGCGGTTCCGCGCCGGATGCCGCCCCCTGTCCACGCCGGGCAGCGTGTACGCCGGGGGCGGAAAATTCCTCACACGGCCCGTAACACAATCAAACAGCGCAGCTGTTAAAAAACAGCTGCGCCTTCTGATTTCCTTCAGAGACTGCTACTCCCTGTTATTGATCGGACGTCAGGTCATTCCGCCCCTTCATCCGTATAAAGTGTTTCGATGGAAAGCTTGTCCAGCGGTTTGTAGTTCTTCACCGGATTGCCGCGCAGATCCAGATATTTAAGCATCTTGAGGGAGCCCAGAGGAGATATGTCTTTTATTTCATTGTTCTGGAGCTCCAGGTCCCTCAGGGCTGTGAGCCCCTTGAGCGCTCCGATGTCCTCGATCAGATTGTCGGAGAGATAGAGGCTCTCCATCGCGGACAATCCTGCCAGGGGCGCGAGATTTTTCACGCGGTTGCTTCCCAGCATCAGAAGCGACAAATCCTTCATTCCCGCCAACACACTGATATTGCCGATTTCATTTCCCCACAGGTTGAGCTGACGCATCTTCGTCAGTCCCTTGAGCGGTTCCAGATCGGAAATACTGTCACTGTACAGTGTGAGCACCTCCAGGTTTGTAAGTCCGGAGAGCGCTTCTATCCCCTGCAGGGGATTGTCGCCCAGGTGAAGGATTCCCAGCGATTTGAGGTTCTTCAGGGATGAGATGTCCGCGATTTTGTTGCCGTCCAGATAAAGCTGGGTCAGCCCGGTCATTGTCTCAAGCGCCTTGATGTTGCTGATCTGGTTGTTTCGAAGATAGAGACGCTGAAGAGATGTCAGGTTCCTCAGGGGCTGGATATCCGTGATCTGGTTGTCATCCAGGCAAAGCCCTTCCAGCCGGGTCATATCCTTCAGCATTTCCAGGCTGCTGATTCCGTTGCCGGTCAGATCCACACTCTTCAGGGCAGGGAAGCGTTTGAGCACGGACAGGTCCTTCATTCCGGCATTGGTAAAGTCCAGATAAGTGACCGCGTCCAGATCCTTCTGTGTGATTTCTCCCTCAGGGATTTCCGCCGCGGCGCGGACCGCCTGTTCCACGGCGTTATTTTCCCATGTTATCGCAGTCTTTTCCGGAACCGCTTCCACAGACTCTGCCAGCCCGGAGTCCTCCGCCTGCTTTCCGTCTTTCTCAGAGGATGCTTTCTGCTCTTCTTTTCCTTCCTTTTCTCCGGGTTCCTGCATGAAGGGAAGCGTTCCTCCCAGAGAAGGATCCGGAAGGCGTTTCACAATCAGGGGAATCAGGATGCAGAGAACTATGATCGGAATAATGGCAAGTGCCAATACAGGCACTATACCAGCCTTTTTCTTCTTGTCATCCTGTCTTTTTTTCGCCCGCACCTCCGTCCTTGCAGCTGCCCCGGACGGATCGACCGGATCGATGCTGTCCTGCCTTTTTGTGCTGCTGCCGGCTGACGCGGTACCGCTGTCCCCGGTATTTCTTCCTGCACTGCTTCCCGCTCTTCCCCGGTTTCTGTCACTTTTATCGTTAGTCCCATAAGTCCGGTCAGATCTCTCCTGCGTCCTCCCGCCGTTGGAATCATATGCATAGCCTGCCTGATCAGAGTCGGAGCCGAAGCCATCGTAATAATCCTGCTCCTCTATTCCGCGGGCTTCCTCAAAATACGCTGCGCCGCGCCGTTTTTCCCGCCTGGAGGCCCACTGATCCCGGTCATCATAATAGTCATCGCCCGGTGACGCCTTCGTGCTCTTCCTGCCGGAGGAAGCTCTGCGTTTTTTTCCTCCAAGGACGGGGACGCTGTTGTCTCTGCCGCAGTGGGGGCAGACCGATATTCCATCTGTCAGTTCTGTTCCGCAATATGCACAGCGCTGTACACCATCTCCCATATCAACACCTCCGTCTGCAGTTCCAGGTGGCCGCATTTCAATCAATCGTGGAAAAAACGCACACGATCCTGATTCAAGAATTATTATAATTGGTCAAAGTAATTATGGCAAACACAGAAAAACACCCGGCAGCGGGATAAACTGCCGGGTGTTTTTCAAGGGATGTTACAAGATGCTTAGGGGGGTAATATATTAGCTAAGCGTTTCACCGCTACACTAATCTCTGTCATTTCTGACTTTGTCAGATTCACTCAAAGGAGGTTTTTTATTTGTTTGCCCCTCTCTTTGATGAACTTATAATAGCATGACTGCATCTATTGTAATAGATAATTTTTTGACAAACTTTATCCTTTTCTTGACTTTTATCTGTTGATGTTTTTCATTTTTCCAAGTAATATAAGGAAAACAGGCTGTTTCCTCTATTCTTATTGTGACAGAAGAGGGCAGCCGGACACGGTCTTCTGATCGGCCGGAAGCTGCCGGAATAAAGGCAGCGGTAAGGCTCCCGGCAGGTGAGGCGTTTTGCCGCGACTCATTTCATGAACACACGGAGGCATAATCATGCAGGATAATAACATATATATTCCAAAATACGAGCTGATCAATCAGAACACGACGATTGACTTCCGCACTAACGGAGCCTATGTTCCCGCGCACTGGCATTCTGCCCTGGAGATCACCTATCTTCTCAACGGTCACGCGGATATGACCACAGAAGGGATCACACACACGATGGTCCAGGGTGAGTTCATTGTCGTCGACTCGGGAAAGATTCATGAGTTCCGCTGTCCGAATGATTATATGCAGCTCGTCATCCATATCAATGATGAATATCTCGCTTCCTTCATGGAGAACAAGCGAAACTACCAGATCATCTGCGACCGTACCGAGCTCACAGAGGAGCTCGTGGATTATTATCTGGAGATCTGCGATGACCTGGGGGAACTGTCTCAGCTGTGTATCAATCACCCCTTCGGATACCGGCTGCAAATTGAGTCTCTGATCCTTCATATTCTGTTCCTGCTGATCTCTCATTTCTCCATTCAGCTGCACAGAGATGATTTTCCTGAGCCCTCTAAGGATCAGAAGCGGATCAAGGAGATCGTCTCCTATATCGCGACCAACTACGACAGGCCGATCTCTCTGGACGAGATTTCGGATCACTTCGGTCTCAGCAACGAGTACTTCAGCCGCTTCTTCACCCAGAAAATCGGTATTCCCTTCAAGAAGCATCTGAATCAGGTCCGCATGTCCCACATCTATCATGATCTGTGTACAACAGATTCCCCGATCATGGAGATCGTGAGCATGCACGGTTTCACCAACTATAAACTCTTCAACCGAATGTTTAAAGAAATATACGGCACGACCCCCAGAGAGCTGCGCCGCCGTATTTCCCACATGACCTGATCTTTTTCCACCGATTCCTCTGCTGTTTTCAAACAGGGGAAAGGCGTCCCTGCCGTCCCCCGGCAGGCCTGTGTAAAAGCAAAACCGTGTGCAGGAGTAATTCCGGCACACGGTTATTTTTTTCTTCATCGGGCAATACCCGCGGGCAAGTCTCAAATCCGGAGATAAGCCGAAGTCAGATAAATCGAAGTCATCCCTCCTGGTCCCTGACAGGATTCCAACAGCGGACCAGATGCTCGCGGCCCTGCCCGGGAGCGATCACGCTCTCCAGTTCCGGCCGCTTTTTGCATGCCTCGGTGGCGTAAGGACAGCGATGATAGAAGTCGCATGCCCCGGCAGCGGATTCCCGTCTCGTCTCGGTAAAGCCATATCCCGCCAGCTCATCCGCCTGCTCGATCTCGGGAATGGCGGACAGGAGCATGCGCGTGTAGGGATGGAGCGGCGCGTTATAGAGGCTCTCTGCGTCCCCCTGTTCCACGATGCAGCCGCGGTACATGACCGCGATCCTGTCGCAGAGGTAGTAGACGACGTTCAGATTATGGGAAATAAAGAGCATGGCAAATTCTTTTTTGTCATGAATCTCCTGAAACAGGTTGAGAATCTGCGCTCCGACGGAAACATCCAGGGCGGAAGTCGCTTCATCCGCGATCACCAGCTCCGGATCGATCATCAGCGCCGCGCCGATGCAGACACGCTGCCTCTGGCCTCCCGAAAGTTCGCGCGGAAGCCGGTCGGCATAAGAAGCGTCCAGTCCGACCAGTTCCAGCATTTCGATCGCCTTCTGCCGGCGGGACTCCTTCGTCCCGATCCCATGCACCAGCAGGGGCTCCTCCAGAGTGGCGGCAATTGTCCTCCTGGGATTGAGGGAACTCAGGGGATCCTGAAAGACCGCCTGGACACAGGAAGAAAATTCAGTCCGGTTCCTGCGGGAATACTCCATTCCCGAAACCCGGATCGTCCCTTCAAAGGGTATCAGTCCAAGGACTGCCTTTCCCAGCGTTGACTTCCCGCAGCCGCTCTCTCCCACCAGCCCGAAAATCTCATCGCGGTGAATGGTCAGGCTGACATCATTTAGAACGCGGGTCATTTTTGTCTTCGAAAAAATGCCCGATCCACTGTCTCTGTATCGATTGGTGACATGCGAGATCTCAACGATCTCTTCACTCTTTTTTTCCATTTTCCCCTACTATCTTCCAAGGATGATAAGCAGCGATCGCATACCGCCGCATGGTTTGTGAGAGCACGGAAGGCGCCGGGCAGGCGCACCGGACCCCGTCAGCAGTGGCACCAGAGGATGTGGTCATCCGTAATTTTCTTTCTTGCCGGATACTCCGTAAAGCATCTCTTGTCAGCTTTGGCGCAGCGGGACGCGAAAGGACAGGGCGGCTTTTCCTCGGTTACCGGCGGAACCCTTCCCGGAATGTTTGCCAGAGGCCTGCCCTTCATTCCCCTGGTGGGGATTGAGGCGATCAGGCCCTGTGTGTAAGGGTGCAGAGGATTTTTCAAAATATCCTCCGTGCGGCCCTGCTCCACAATCTTGCCGGCGTACATGACCAGAACACGGCTGCAGATCTTGTTGATAACTCCCAGATCGTGGGAGATCAGCAGGACGGCGGTACCGGTCTTTTTGTTGATGTTCCTGAGCAGGTCCAGAACGTGCGCCTGTGTGGTCACATCCAGGGCCGTAGTCGGTTCATCCGCGATCAGCAGCTTGGGACGGGCGATGATCCCCATCGCGATCATGACACGCTGCCTCATCCCTCCGGAAAGCTCGTGAGGATACATGCGGACCGCCTTTGCCGGGTCGGGAAGGCCTGCCATACTAAGAGCCTCCAGCGTTCTCTGCTCGATCTCGGCACGTGTGTGCCTGCCATGGAGCAGAAGAACCTCTCCGACCTGTTCCCCGATCCTCTGAAGAGGATTCAGAGATGTCATGGGTTCCTGGAAGATCATAGACATATCATTTCCATTGATCTCCCGGCGCTCCGCCGCGGAAATGGTCCTCAGGTCCTTTCCGTCGAACATCATGCTGCCCTCGGTCACTTTGATATGATTTTTGAGCAGATCCTGCAGAGCAAGAGCAGTCATACTCTTTCCGCAGCCGGATTCTCCCACGATTCCGACGATCTCTCCTTTGCCCATTGTGAAGCTGATCCGGTTGACCATCTTGTACGACGTCCCGCCCTCGTACAGGGTGATCGTCATGTGCTTCACTTCCAGAATATTTTCGTCCATTTCCCCGTTTCCTTTAAAGCCCTGCGGAATTTGTCAGTTCAAATATTTCTTGCGGATTCCCTCTCCGATACAGTTGAGTCCGACGATCGTCATGACGATCATCAGGCCGGGCGCAAGCGCCGCCCAGGGAGTCGAGAAGATGATGTCCTGCGCCTCTTTCAGCATACGTCCCCAGCTAGGAATCGGAGGCTGGATGCCAAGTCCCAGATAGCTCATGCTGGACTCGGCCAGGATGGCGTTGGACAGCCCGATCACGACTGACGACAGCAGGAGCGGGTAAATATTGGGCAGGATATGTACAAAAAGGATTCGCAGGTCGGAGTCCCCGTAAACCTTGTTACAGAGAACAAATTCCGCGTTTTTGTACTGCAGGGTGCCTGTCCTGACAATACGCGTAAAGCTGGGTATGAACATGATCACCAGCGCCGGAATGATCGTGAGCTTGCCGTAGTTGAGGACACTGACCATGACCAGAGCAATCAGGATACTGGGAAAGGAGTTGATGGCATCCATCACCCTCATGACGATTTCATCAAACATTCCGCCGATGTAACCGCAGGCAAGTCCCAGGACGATACTGATTACCGTTGCCAGAATGACCGTCGATCCCGAGACCAGAAGGGTAAAGCGGGCGCCCACCATTGCCCGGCTCAGGATATCCCGTCCGAAGTTGTCCGTTCCGAACAGATGGGCCATAGACGGAGCCTGTGAGCGCACAGACGTATTCATCTCATATACGTCGTAAGGTGTATAGAAAATACTGATAATTCCCAGGACAAGAATGACGCCTATGATCACAAAGCCGATTTTCAGCTCGATATCACCGGTCGCCCATCCGCTCACCTTCGGCGCGCTTGATTTCAGGACATCTCTTTCATTACGGAAGAGTCTCGGCATTCCCGGTCTGATCCGCGGTGCCTTTTTTCCTGCCGCCTTCACCGTATTGGTATTTCCTGTGTTGACCATGTTAACCTCTTTTCCCGGGAGAAATGCTGTCACGGGACAGCAGACAGATGCGAGCCGGAAGATTCTCTTTCACCGCGCGGTGCTGTCCGGAAACGGCACCCGGCGCGGCTGAATCCGGATCCTTTCACAATTACTGAGCGATCCGGATACGGGGATCCAGGATCTGGATCAGAATATCCACGATAAAGTTGACAACCAGAATCAGGATTGCAATGTACATGACCAGAGTCTGCACCGTCGGATAATCCCTGGAAGTGACGGAAGCAATCAGCAGCCTTCCGATTCCGGGTATTCCAAAGACCTGTTCGATCACGATCGATCCGGAAAAAATACCGCTGACGATCATGCCGATCAGGGGAACGACCGAAACGATTGCGTTTTTGAGCACGTGCACATACATGATCCTGTTTTTCGTGCTGCCCTTGCTTCGCGCCGTCCTGACATAGTCCGCCCGGATTTCTTCGATCACCGCCGACCTGATGTACTTCGAAAGAATACAGGTCTGGGGTATCGCGATCGCGATGGCGGGGAAAATCATGGAGCGGAAAAAGCCCGCGGGATTCCTCGAGAAAGTGACAAACCGCCCCGGTGTGAACCAGTGCAGAACCAGTCCGAATACCCAGATCAGGAGAATACTCAGGAAGAAGCCCGGAAATGAAATGCCCAGCAGATTGAGCATATTCAGAATCTGTTCGGAGACAGCATGTTTGCGTCCCGCGGTAAAGACACCCAGAGGAATTCCGATCAGGATGACGATGGCCAGGGCCATAGCCCCGAGAATCAACGTCACGGAGAGTTTACCTTTCAGGAGTTTCGCCACAGGTTTTTTGTACATAATCGATGTGCCGAAATCGCCTTTCACAGCGCCTTTGATCCAATTCATGTACTGCGTCGGCAGAGGCTGATCCAGTCCGAGTTCCTTCCTTAAATCCTCCAACTGTTCCTGTGATGCGCTCGTGCCCAGCATACTGGCCGCAGGATCACCGGGGACAATATGGAAGAGCCAGAACGTGACAATCGATATGACAACAAGCGTCAGCAGCAAAATGCCGACTTTTTTCACGAAGTACCGCATGGACTCCCCCTGGTTATGAATCGCTCTCCGGCGGGAATATCCTTCCCGCCGGATCGCTTATTGTACAGTTCTTATTGTGCCAGGCACATTGCAGTTCTCTGATGCCCGCATTGCAGTTTCTGCATCGTACCGGATATCCGGCAGTTTTATTGTACCGAGTACATTGCAGAGTAATCGTCGACATACAGCGGATATGCCTTGAAGCCGCCGAATTTGGGGCTGTTGACAACTACAGAAGAGATATCCTGGATATAGACGCTGGAGCACTCATCGCTGAGGATCTTCTGGCATTCTTTGAAGAGCTTGACCTGCTCGGCGTCGTCTGTCTCCAGGGTTGCCTTCTCATAAGTCTCATCAAAAGCCTTGGACTTGAACTTCACGAAGTTGTCGCTGGCAGTGGACACGTATCTCTTAAGGAAGGAAGTAGGGAAAGCAGTGGGGCCGTCAACGGCGACAACGGTTGCCTCAAACTCGCTCTTCTGGTAGACGCGGGTCAGCCATGTATTCCAGTCGACAGACTCGATATTCACTGTGATCCCTGCCTTGGCCAGCTGATTGGAGATGACCTGGGCTGTATCCACATGCACCTGATAATTGGAAGGAACGCGGATCGTGAAGCTCAGGTTTTCCTGTCCGGCTTCCTTGAGGAGGGCCTTGGCCTTGTCGACGTCAACATCGTAGACATCGGTGAGTTCATCATTGAAGTATTTCTCCAGGCCGGGAATGACAGGAGTTCCTGCCTTGGTGCCCAGACCGTAGCTGACAGTCTCGATGATCTCGTCGGGATCTACCGCGTAGGCCACTGCCTGGCGCACGCGCACATCCTTGAAGGGGCCGAACTCGTTGTTGAGAGCCAGCAGCTGGACAGCGTTGGCATGGCGGACGTTCTGAACATAATCGGTACCCTCGAGTTCCTTCCAGCCGCCTGCATTTGAGTTGAATCCGTCAATTGCGCCGGCCAGATAGTTGGTCGCCAGCTCGGCTGTATTTTCATAATATTTCAGAGTGACAGAATCGAGGTGAGCGGGCTCGCCCCAGTAGTCCTCGAACTTCTCAAGCCGTGTATAGTCCTGCTCGACAAACTCGGTGAGCATGAAGGGGCCTGTGCCGATCGGATTGGTCGCAAGGTCTTTGGCATCCTTGGGAACGATCGGGCATGTGACTACCGCGGGGAAACCGCTGTCGGGAGTATCCAGATGAATGACCAGGGTCTTTGCGTCCGCGGGAGCATCCTTGGAGGCAGCTGCTTTGACCTCAGGGATCTCAACTTCTTTGCCCTCTTCATCCTTGCCTTTTTTATAAGTAACTGTATAAGTATTCCCGTTCGCGGAGTACTGATTGATTTCCCTGAAGCCGGTGATGGAAGAATCGATCGCCTTCTGGATGGAATAGAGAACGTCATCCATGGTGAGTTCATTTCCGTTGTGGAATTTCACTCCTTCGCGAAGAGTGAAGGTATAGGTCTGAAGATCGTCGCTGACCTCGCAGGTCTCTGCCAGAGCAGGCGAAAAGCTGCCGTCTGTCTCTGTCCTCATCAGACCTTCATAGATATTGAAAAAAATGCTTCTGGCATCTGCCGTCTGTATTGTAAAAGGATCAAATCCGGGGGCTTCCGTGGAGACGCCCTTGATAAAATCACCGCCCTCGACCATTTCGCCTGCAGCAGCGGACTCAGACTCTCCGGACTCCTTTTTTGCGGAGCCTCCTCCGCAGCCCGCGAGAACTGAGGCTGTCACCACCGCCCCGAGAAGCACTGCCAAAAATTTCTTTTTCATTTTTTTCTCCCTTTCATTAAAGAAAACTTACCGGATCTCAATGATCGTCACTTTTCGTCCGGTATTGACTCTCACTGCCCGCATCAGATCCGTGCGAATGGACATACATATTCCCGTCGACGGCCTCCTGAAATCAGCAGCTGAAGATACTCTTCGCGCGAATCAGAACCCGCCTGCAGCCAGTGTCCCCGCCAATTCCGGAATCGGTCCTCAAAACAGTCATGGATCCGGTCCGCGCAGCAAATAAAGACCTGCCGGAAGCAGAAATTCATCACGAAGAAAAACAAAAATATGAAATTGTTTTTGAGCATCGGGAAAACAGGGCGAACGCCCCCATCAGAATAAATCAGGCAGTGCACAGAATTTCGCAGAGCCGCTCCGCAAACAGATGCCGTCCCGCGGCAGTCCCGCCGATTCTCCCATTACACGCTTTTTCCATTTCCGCTCTCCTTTGCGGAGCCGATTTTACCGATCCTGTATACAGCGCGTTCTCTCTGTCCTCTCAGGCACATGGTCATCCAGCTCATGAAGAGTGACAGGCTGCTGTGACAGCCGGTAAAATGGTCTGCTTTACAAGTCGCATATGGGCACATTAACAGCCGACATGTTTGACAGATCTTGTCTTGATGCATTTTCTTTCCTTCGAATAATGCTCATTTGAAAACTATCATATCTTTTGTAAACATGCAAGGAAATACACACAAAATTAATAATAGCACCCTAAAAAGTACAGCACAGCATCTGTGTGTCTATATATAATCTGTATAATTTGGAAACTTATTTTTTACTTGCCCCGAAAGGCTTTTCGGAATTATAATCAATACTGTTTTTATTCGATTTCAGAAGGAGTTGTTTCATAATTTCTTCGGGAAGATTTCCCGGGCAGAAATGGAGGGTATTATGCAGATTGGTTTTGATAATGATAAATATCTGAAGCTCCAGTCGGACCATATCCAGGACCGGATCGCCCAGTTCGGCGGCAAGCTCTACCTGGAATTCGGCGGCAAGCTTTTTGACGATTACCATGCCTCCCGGGTTCTTCCGGGTTTTGCTCCCGATTCCAAAATCACCATGCTGAAGGCTCTTCGCGATCAGGTCGAGGTTGTGTTCGTCATCAATGCCGCGGATATCGAAAAGAACAAAGTCCGCGGTGATCTGGGAATCACCTATGACATGGATCTGCTCCGTCTCGTCGATGCCTTCACTTCCAACGGACTGCTCGTCGGCAGTGTCGTCCTGACCCGCTTCTCCGGCCAGCCCTCGGCAATCGCCTATGAGAAGAAGCTGAAGGCTCTCGGCCTGAAAACCTACAGGCACTACACGATCCAGGGTTATCCATCCAATATTCCGTTGATCGTCAGTGATGAAGGTTTCGGCCATAACGACTACATTGAGACCTCCCGTCCCCTTGTTGTTGTCACAGCCCCCGGACCCGGAAGCGGCAAAATGGCCACCTGCCTCTCTCAGCTCTACCATGAAAACAAACGCGGGATCAAAGCGGGCTACGCCAAGTTCGAGACCTTCCCGGTCTGGAACCTCCCTCTGAGCCATCCCGTCAACCTGGCTTATGAAGCGGCAACTGCCGACCTCGATGACATCAATATGATCGACCCTTTCCACTTTGACGCGTATGAGAAGACAGCTGTCAACTACAACCGCGATGTGGAGGTCTTCCCCGTCCTCAACGCAATCTTCGAGAAGATCCAGGGTGTCTCCCCCTACAAGTCTCCCACTGATATGGGCGTCAATATGGTCGGCTTCTGCATCAACGACGATGAGGTATGCCGGAACGCCGCGAAACAGGAGATCATCCGCCGTTACTGTCAGGCACTGTGCGAACACAGAAAGGGCAATGCTCCCGAGGAACCTGCCTTCAAAATCGAGCTCCTGATGAAAAAAGCCAACATTTCAGTGAGCGACCGCCCCGTGATCATGGCGGCGAATGTCCGCATGGAGGAGACCGGAGGCCCTGCAGCAGCCATGCAGATGCCTGACGGCACCATCCTGACAGGACGAACCACCGCTCTGCTCGGTGCTTCCAGCGCCCTGCTCCTCAACGCCCTCAAGTATCTGGGAAACATTCCGGAGAGTGTCAAGCTCCTCTCCCCGGTCATGATTGAGGCCAGTCAGAACCTCATGGTCGACCACCTGGGTGAGCGAAGCCCTCTGCTTCACCTGAATGAGATTCTCATCATCCTTGCCATCGCCGCGGTCGAAGATGAGAACGCCAAGAAGGCGCTCGATGCCCTTCCGCTTCTCTCCGGCCTCGACGCTCACTCCTCTGTCATTCTCTCTCAGATCGATGAGGGAGTGTTCAAAAAACTCGGGGTTAATCAGACCTGTGAGGCGCGATATGAGCGCAAGAAATTTTTCCATAGATAAGGAAAGGAAAGGATCGCGCCATTAGGAGGTCGCCTGAGAGGTTTCCTCCTGGGGCGTTCAGGATATCGCGCCCTTAGGAGGTCGCCTGAGAGGTTACCTCCTGGGGCGTTCAGTTTTTTTCGCAGAGTTGTACTAGGCTCGCTTATAGTCAGAACGGATCG